>VBJT01000119.1:42623-65259 GCA_005880075.1 Chloroflexota bacterium | reverse complement strand
GCCGGCTAAAGCTAGCGCAACTTGCGGGTGCCCGTTCTCGCCGGTTGCTGGGCGTCGAGGACGTAGCGGATGCGCGGGAAGCCGGTGTCGCAGCGGACGAAGGTCGCTGTGACCGGCCAGACAGGCTCTATTCCCTCCGCGTTCCAGGCAGACCGCTCGAAGGCCGTCACTTCGGGCATTCCTCTCTCAGCGCGCTGGAAGACATAGGCAGGATCGACCTGTACCAGTACGCCCCGACCGCCGTCGTCGTCCGCGCGGGCAAGGTTCATCGTCGAGACGTGGAAGATGCTGCCGCCGGAGATCGGCAGCGGATCGGCGAGGGACGCGCGAAGGATTTCGTGGCCGTCGATCGTAACGGTGCCGAGTATGCGGTCGTGGTAGCGGCGCAGGCGTACGTCGGCTGGACGGCAATTGTAGCCCCAGCGGTGGCCCAGCGCATCGATGGCTGCTGGCGAGTCGCTGTACGCGCGGAGGAGGAAGCCGCGCGGCAGGGCGGACGCGCGGCAGCCGATGCGCACCTGCGCGAGGTTGAACGGACCGATCGGGCTCTCTGGATATGCAGCCACGCTGAAGTAAGCAACCGGCGGGATTGTCGGGTGGAGGGCCGGAGGCAAGGCGGAGGTCATCTGCGCATCGTCGATCTCAAACGTCAGATTGAGCAACTCAACGCCGGCGATCTCCCACGCTTCGGTGTCGTAATTATCGAGCCTGGGCGCGTCGGCGAGACGCGGACCGACGTCGAGCGTTCCTGAGAGGGGCATTTGCTAGCCGCCGGCCACCGCTGCCGGTTCAGCCTTCTCCGTCTTCGCGAACCGCGGCATCACCTCTTTAGCGAAGAGGCGCAGGCTAGCCAGCACCTCCTCCTGCGGGACGACCTCCATCGCGTTCAGCAGAAAGTTCACGCGGTCCGCGCCGACCGACTCCCACTTCTTGATCGCCTCGATGATGCGGTCTGGACTGCCGATGCAAAGGCCGTCCGGCACGCGGACGGAGTCGCCCGGGCTGTCTGCGTCCGGGCGGAGTTGCGGCAGAAGGCCGAGCGCCGGGTACGACGGCGTTGGATATGCTTCGCGGGCGGACAGCAGCTGCGCGGCCATGTAGCCGAATGTGCCCTGGAGGCGGCGGCCGGTCGCGATGCCGGTCGCGTCGTCCTCGTGGCAGTAGAGGAAGTTCACGGTATTGACTTGCTCATTGACGACCTCGCCGACCGGCTCGCAGACCTTTATCCTCCTCCGGTACTCGGTTATCCGCTTCTCCTGCTCTTCGAGGCCGCCGAAGGTGAGCCCGAGCCAGCCGAGCCCGCGGTCTGCGCCGTCGATCTCGGTGCCCGGGCTGGTAATGGCGACCCACATCGGCGGGTGCGGCTTCTGGTATGGCTTCGGTAGGATAGCGCGCGGCGGCATCCGGAAGGCGGCACCCTCGTGGCTGAAGCGCTCCTGAGTCCACATTTTCGGCAAGCAGCGCACGATCTCATCCCAGGTCTTCTTGGTGTCGTCCGGGTTGGCGCAGAATGCGCCGAGCTCGGTCCAGGTGGCGGAGCGCCCGGTACCCATTTCTAGGCGGCCGCCCGAGATGATGTCGAGGGTAGCGGCCCGCTCGGCGATGCGGACCGGGTGGTTGATCTGCGGCACGCAAACGACGATGCCGTGGCCGACGCGGATCCGCTCCGTCTGAACGGCGCATGCGGTGAGGAAGATCTCCGGCGAAGAACAGTGCGAGTACTCCTCCAGAAAGTGGTGCTCGACGGCCCACACCTGGTCGAAGCCAAGCTCGTCGGCGAGCCGCACCTGTTCGAGCGCCCGCTCGTAGACAGTCCGCTCGGACTCCGGGTCCCACGGGCGCGGGACGGAAATCTCGTAGAAGATTCCGAACTTCACAGGCCACCTCCTGCTGTCGTATGTTCCATCGTTGCAGCGTACTGGATAGTATCACTAGTGAAGCAACGACGTGTGACATTCGCGTTCACAATCCCCCTTCGTGGCTTTAAAGGCAACATCCGGATAGTAGCGTTCGCGCCACCCGAGTATTTTCAGGCGTGGAGGTGACGCGATGGTTATTGCAGATGCGGGCGTAATGGCAAGAACGGCGATCGACGACGACGAGCGTTGGGCGGCGGTGACGGAGCGCGATTGGGCCTATGATGGTGCATTCGTGAGTGGAGTGCTCTCTACCGGCGTCTACTGCCGGCCTTCATGCCCGGCGCGCCGTCCTGCCCGCGAGCGCGTCGTTTTTTTTGACACGCCGGACGACGCCGAGGCGGCCGGCTTTCGGGCTTGCAAGCGCTGCGACCCGCGGGGCGAGAAGCCGGACCGCGCGCAGCTCATGAAGGAGATCTGTGGGCTCCTGGACGGCGAGAATGTAGGTCGAACAACGCTGGCCGCACTGGCCTCGCGCTTCGGCGTCAGCCGCTATCACCTCCAGCGGACGTTCAAGCGGGCGATGGGCCTCTCCCCACACCAGTACGCCGCCGCCCGTCGCGTCGAGCGGCTCAAGGACGGGCTCCGCAACGGTAGCGACGTTACGGGTGCCCTCTATGACGCGGGTTATGGTTCGAGCAGCCGGCTTTACGAGTCGGCCGGCGCAACGCTGGGTATGACGCCTGCCACATACCGCCGCCGCGGCAGCGGGATGAACATTCGCTACACGATCCTCGATTCGCCGCTCGGGCGCCTTCTCGTTGCCGCGACCGAGCGGGGCGTCTGCTCCGTGAAAATGGGGAACCGCGATGAGCACCTGGAGGCAATCCTCCAAAAGGAGTACCCGGCGGCGCAAATCGAGCGCTTCAGCGCCGACGAGCCGGGCAAGTTGTCGCACTGGGCTGAGGCGCTGATTCAGCACATCTCAACCGGCGAACCAAGTGTGGACCTACCGTTGGACATCCGCGTGACCGTCTTCCAAGGGCGCGTCTACCAGGCCTTGCGAGCAATCGCGAACGGCCAGACACGGTCCTATGGCGAGATCGCGAAGGAGATTGGCCGACCGAAGGCGGTGCGGGCCGTGGCTAACGCTTGCGCGGATAACCCCGTGGCGCTCACGGTCCCTTGCCATCGCGTTATTCGCGGGAACGGCGATCTCGGCGGGTACGGGGGCGGCGTCCACCGCAAGCGCGAGCTCCTGGCCCGCGCGGAGGCGGATGAACCGTCGCTCCGCAGACGCGAGGGCGCCGGTTGTCCTACTGGCGCTCGGCTGCGTCTGGGGCGCGTCGTTCCTCTTCATCAAAGTCCTCGTCGATGACACCGGACCGCTGGAAGTTGCTACGGGAAGGCTATGCATTGGTGCCGTCGCGATCATGACGTTCATTCGCCTGCGCGGTTTGCCGCTGACCCGGACGCCGTCGCTCATTGGGAAGGTGAGTATTCTTGCTCTCGTCGCAAATATCGCGCCGTTTGCCCTAATCGCCTGGGGCGAGGAGCATATCGAGAGTGGAACCGCCTCGGTCCTCAACTCAACGATGCCTATTTTCACGGCATTATTTGCGACTGTGGTCCTGCCGGAAGAGCGTTTCACAACGGCGCGCGCCAGCGGATTGGTGGTTAGCTTTCTGGGCGTTCTTGTCCTGACCGGCAACGATACGTTCGACTTGACGAGTTCCAGCGTGCTAGGCCAGCTCGCGGTTATCCTTTCGTCGGCTTGCTACGGCGTCGGCTCGGTCTTCTCGCGCACACTCTTGCGCTCGACCGACCCGCTCGGCCTTTCGGCGCTGCAAGTGGCAGCAGGCGCCGTGCTGTCTGTGCCCATCCTGCTCGCCGTCGAGGGCATCCCGGACTACTCTCTAAGCATCGAGGCATGGCTCTGCCTGCTGGCGCTAGGGGCTGGAGCGACGGGTGTCGCCTATGTGGCGTACCTCTGGCTGATAGATGTGACCGGCAGCGTGCGCGCCTCGCTGGTGACGTATGTCATTCCGCTCGTTGGACTGTTTCTCGGTTGGGCAGTGCTCAACGAATCTATCGGTGTAGACACGCTGCTCGGCACGGTGCTGATCATCGGCGGGGTCGCGATCGTCTTCCGCGGGAGCTCGCCGGGAACGCAGGTGAGACCGGTGGCACCCGTCGCCGCGGCGGACTAGCGGGTCGTAAAGGCGTTTCATAGAAGCTGAAATAAGCCCGGATCACATTGACAATTTGCTTTGCCGATGCTAAATTATCATCACGGATGGTGTCGAGTCCCCGATTGCTCATTTCCCTGTCTCATTGTCTTTGCCGATAGGCTGTATTCCCATATCCAGAGCAGCGCTTTAGCCTCTTAAGGAGAGGGTGTGCATGGTTGTCCCACGAGAAGTCGTCTATGAGAAGTTTCGCGTTCCGCACATCGTTAAGTCGTACTCACGCATCCCTGATGTAATCCCCCTTCCGGCGCTCGTCCAGATTCAGGTCGATTCCTACAAGATATTCATCGAGGAAGGCCTGCGGGAGCTATTCGACGAGATCTCGCCGATCCAGGATTTCACGGGCAACCGGCTCGAGATGCGCTTCAGCGACTACCGGTTCGACGAGCCGAAGTACAGCCAGGAGGAATGCCGGGAACGCGACGCTACGTACGCGGCTCCTCTGCGCGTGAACGTCCAGCTTCTGGTCAAGGAGACGGGCGAGATCAAGGAGCAGGAGATCTTCATGGGAGATTTCCCGCTCATGACCGCGATGGGCACGTTCATCATCAACGGCGCCGAGCGCGTCGTCGTCTCGCAGCTTGTGCGCTCCCCGGGCGTGTACCTGACGCTTGAGCGCGACCAGACCAGCGGGCGGGACCTCTGCTACGCGAAGCTCATTCCCAACCGCGGCGCCTGGCTGGAATTTGAGACCTCGAACCGCGACGTCGTCGCTGTCAAGGTGGATCGCAAGCGGAAGATTCCTATCACGACACTGCTCCGCGCGATCGACGAGCCGGAACTGTTGCCGAAGCACCCAAGCGCCGCCGAGATCAGGGAGATTGAGGAGAAGATCGCGAACGCCAAGACGGAGCGCGAGGCGGACAAGCTGCGGCACCAGCTTCTTCAGGTGCTGGGAACGAGCGATCGTGTCCTGGCGCTCTTCGCAGACATCGACAACAACCCAGACCACGCATTTATCAAATCAACGCTGGACCGCGATCCTAGCTCCGAGAACAAGGAGCAGGCTCTGCTTGAGTTCTACCGGCGGCTGAGGCCCGGGGACCCCCCCACGATCGACAACGCCCGCGGCCTGATCAGCTCGCTGTTCTTCAACCCGCGACGCTATGACCTCGGCAAGGTGGGCCGCTACAAGGTCAACAAGCGTCTCGGCAGGAACAACGCTACCCAGGAGCGCGTGCTCACGCCCGATGACCTGATCGCCATCGTTCGCGAAATTGTTCGCCTTAACAACGGCGGAGGCAAGTCCGACGACATCGATCATCTGGGCAACAGGCGAGTCCGGACCGTGGGCGAGCTCATCCAGAACCAGTTCCGCATCGGTCTTCTCCGCATGGAGCGCGTGATCCGCGAACGGATGACAATCACCGATCCCCAAGAGACAGCGCCGAGCCAGCTCGTGAACATCCGCCCAGTGGTGGCCGCGATCAAGGAGTTCTTCGGCGGGTCGCAACTCTCACAGTTTATGGACCAGACGAACCCGCTGGCGGAGCTAACGCACAAGCGAAGACTGTCGGCCCTCGGCCCCGGCGGTCTGTCCCGAGACCGGGCAGGGTTTGACGTGCGCGACGTACACTTCAGCCACTACGGGCGCATCTGCCCGATCGAGACGCCGGAAGGCCCGAACATTGGTCTTATCGGCAGCCTAGCGACGTTCGGCCGGGTGAACCAGTACGGGTTCATCGAGACTCCATACCGCAAGGTCGTGCGGGAGCTTTCCAAGAACTCGCGCGACCTGACCGGGCAGGCGGTACGAGAGGACGTTGACGGCGCTGATGGCAAGGTGATCGCGAAGGCCGGTCAGGAGATCGACGAAGCGCTTGCGAAGAAGCTCTCGGCAGCGGCGGAGAAGACGATTCCTGTAATGCCCTTCGTCTCCGACCAGGTTGATTACCTCTCGGCTGACGAGGAAGAGGAGTTTGTAGTCGCACAAGCCAACTCGCCGCTGGACGAAAAGGGCCGCTTCCTCGAGGAGAGGCTGGAGGTCCGCGCGAAAGGCGAGTTCAGCACGGCGCACGCCGATCAAATCGACTATCTAGACCTCTCGCCGAAGCAGATCGTCTCCGTAGCAGCCTCGCTCATTCCGTTTCTCGAGCATGACGACGCCAACCGCGCGCTGATGGGCGCAAACATGCAACGTCAGGCCGTGCCGCTTGTCCGCCCCGAAATTCCCCTCATCGCGACCGGAATGGAGACGAAGACGGCCCTGGACTCCGGGCAGGTGATTCTAGCTGAGGCAGACGGCGTCGTTACCAGTGTCGCCGGTGGAAGTAGCGACGGTGCGCAGAATTCCCGCCAGACAACGGGCAGACAAGCCAATATAACGGTCCTTCACGATAACGGCACCGAGCGCCGCTACCCGCTCAGCAAATTCGTTCGCTCGAACCAGGGCACCTGTATTAACCACCGGGCGCTCGTTCGCAGGGGTGACCGCGTAACCGCCGGCCAGCCTCTGGCCGACTCCTCGTCGACCGATTCCGGTGAGCTGGCGCTCGGACAGACATTGCTTTGCGCATTTATGAGCTGGGAAGGCTACAACTTCGAGGACGCCATCATTATCTCCGAGAGCGTGGCCCGCGACGACAAGTTCACCTCAATACACGTCGAGAAGCACGAAGTCGAGGCCCGTGACACGAAGTTGGGTCCGGAGGAGATCACGCGAGACATTCCCAACGTCGGCGAAGAGAGCCTGCTTGACCTCGATGAATATGGGATCGTCCGCGTCGGGGCCGACGTACAATCGGGCGATATCCTCGTCGGCAAGATCACGCCGAAGGGTGAAACCGAGCTCACCGCCGAGGAGAAACTGCTGCGCGCCATCTTCGGTGAGAAGGCGCGAGAGGTTAAGGACAGCTCACTGCGCGTCCCGCACGGCGAACGCGGAAAGGTGATCGAGACGCGATTTCGGGCCAAGGAGGACAACGAGACCGGGCGTCCGGCCCACGGTCAGCCTGGACATCACTGCCGTTGGCCCGAGTACGCGGAAATGGTCGATGATCTCGCAGCGGGAGTCCAGGCGGTCGTCAGTATCTCCATCGCCCAGCGACGGAAGATCGCGGAAGGCGACAAGATGGCTGGACGGCACGGTAACAAGGGCGTGATCGCCCGTATCCTGCCGGCCGAAGATATGCCGCACCTCCAGGACGGCACGCCGGTTGACATCATCCTCAACCCGATCGGTGTGCCCAGCCGCATGAACATCGGTCAGGTGCTTGAGACACACCTGGGCTGGGCGGCGCGCCGCATGGGCTTTCGGGCTATCTCGCCAGTTTTTGACGGCGGCAATCCCAAAACGATCGAAGACGCGCTCTGCCGGGCATGGATCTGCGAACAGGCCGCTGCCTTGCTCGAGTCGCCGAACGGCCACGAGGTCAGCGGCGATGGACTCACCAACGGCATCGGCGAGCGGGTCAATGCGCAGAAGGTGAACAAGTGGCTCGAGAGCAAAGGCCACGACCCGGCAGCCGTTTTCGATGACACGCGTGTCGGCGAAGCCGCCCGCGTGGGCCTCGAACTGTGGCTCGAGCAGCTGGGCCTGCGCAAGGTCAAGGGTAAAGACTACCGCGAGCTGGATGCGCTGGCGGAGAAGATGCTGCTCGAGCGCGGGCTTGCCGCCCCGATTTACGGAAAGCAAATCCTCTATGACGGCCGCAGCGGTGAATCGTTCGACCAGCCGGTTACCGTGGGTTATATCTACATGCTGAAGCTGGTGCACCTAGTGGAGGACAAGATCCACGCGCGCTCCACTGGCCCCTACTCGCTGATCACTCAGCAGCCGCTGGGCGGCAAGGCGCAATTCGGCGGACAGCGCTTCGGCGAAATGGAAGTCTGGGCGCTGGAGGCCTACGGCGCCGCTCATATACTCCAGGAGTTGCTGACCGTGAAATCAGACGATGTCGTCGGCCGCGTGAAGACATACGAGGCGATCGTCAAAGGCGAAGATATTCAGGAGCCGGGCGTGCCCGAGTCCTTCAAGGTTCTCGTCAAAGAGCTGCAAAGCCTCGGGCTGGCGGTCGAAGTGCTGAACGAAGAAGAAGAGCGCGTTCTGCTGGCGGAGACATCCGCGCAGGACCTGCCGGAGCTGGGAATCGACCTCAGTGGTTTCGAGAAAGGGGAGGACCTAGTTGGCTCTGGAAGTTAACGACTTCAACGCGATTCGCATATCCCTCGCCTCCCCGGAACAGGTGCGATCTTGGTCCTACGGCGAGGTCACCAAGCCGGAGACAATCAACTATCGCACGCTGAAACCTGAGAAGGACGGCCTGTTCTGCGAAAAGATCTTCGGCCCGACGAAGGACTTCGAGTGCTACTGCGGCAAGTACAAGCGTGTACGCTATAAGGGTATCGTCTGCGACAAGTGCGGCGTCGAAGTGACGCGCTCGAAAGTCCGGCGCGAGCGCATGGGTCACATCGAACTCGCCTCGCCGGTCGCCCACATCTGGTTCGTTAAAGGTACGCCCAGTCGCATCGGCCTGCTGCTCGACATCTCGCCGCGCAGCCTCGAGCGCGTGCTCTACTTCGCGCAGTTCATCGTCACTTCCGTGAATGACGAAGTGCGGCGCGCGGCGATCGACGCTCTACGCGCCGAAATGGACGAAGCCGTTGACGAGAGCGAGTCCGAGCAGGTGGCACGCATCAGTGAGATCGAAGCGTCTACGGCCGAGGCGATCACCACGCTGGAAGAGACGCGGGGGGACCGACTGGCCAGGGCGGATGCCGAGGTCGACGTTCAGATCGCGGCACTCCGTGAGAAGTGCTCAGCTCTCGAGGCGGATATTGAGAAGATCGGGGAGAAGAACGCTACCAAGAAGGTGGCGCTCGACGATAACTTTGTTCTCGCCTCGCGGGGCGAACCTCTGCCGAAGGATGCGCTCAAGCGACTTCAGAAGGAAGTGGAGAAGCGCGCGCAATCGCTTGAAGCCGGCCGAGCGGGGAAGCGCAAGGCGGCCGAGGCTGAGCTCGAAGGTGAGCTGGCGCGCCTGCGCGAGAACGCGATGGCGGAGATGGCGCCGCACCGCAAGAAGAGAGACGAAGCGCGCGCGAGCATCCGGGAGCAGTACGAGCTGCAGATCGAAGAGCTGGAAGACCTCAAAGACCCCATCCCGGATGACCAGTGCACGTTCCTGCCCGAACAGAACTTGCGCGATCTCACCGAGAAATACCCGGGAGTAGTCAGCGCGGGCATGGGCGCCGAGGCGGTCCTCGAGATACTCGACCGCGTGGACCTCGACCGGCTCGCGCTGAAGTTGCGCTCAGAAATACAAAACTTCAGCGGGCAGCGCCGCAAGAAAGCGACTAAGCGCCTTCGCGTCGTCGAAGCCCTGCGCAAGAGCGGCAACCGGCCCGCCTGGATGGTGCTCGGTATTCTCCCGGTCCTGCCTCCTGACCTGCGCCCGATGGTCCAGCTGGACGGCGGCCGCTTCGCCACAAGTGACCTCAACGATCTTTACCGCCGCGTCATCAACCGCAACAACCGGCTCAAGCGGCTTCTCGAGCTTGGCGCTCCGGAGATCATCATCCGCAACGAAAAGCGGATGCTTCAGGAGGCGGTCGATAGCCTGATCGATAACGGCCGTCGTGGGCGCGCCGTCTCAACGGCGGGCAACCATAAGCTCAAGTCGCTATCGGACATGCTCAAGGGCAAGCAGGGCCGCTTTCGCCAAAACCTGCTCGGCAAGCGCGTTGATTACTCCGGGCGCTCGGTCATTGTCGTAGGTCCAGAGCTGAAGCTGCACCAGTGTGGCCTGCCCAAGCGCATGGCCCTAGAGCTGTTCAAGCCGTTCGTAATGCATGGACTGGTCGCGCGGGGGCTCGCTCACAACATTAAGTCCGCCAAACGCATCGTGGAACGAGCGCGCCCCGAAGTCTGGGACATCCTCGACGACATAATCAAGCAGCGTCCTGTTCTGCTCAACCGCGCTCCTACCCTCCACCGCCTGGGTATCCAGGCGTTCGAACCCGTCCTAATCGACGGAAGCGCTATCCAGATCCATCCTCTCGTCTGCACCGCTTTCAACGCCGACTTCGATGGCGACCAGATGGCTGTTCATGTGCCCTTGTCTCGTGCGGCGGTTGCGGAAGCACGCCAGATAATGCTTTCCAGCCAGAACCTCCTTTACCCGTCCAGCGGAGAGCCGGTAGTGGCACCTACGCTTGATATTGTTTTGGGCTGCTATTACCTCACGGAAGAGAAGCGGAATGCCGGCAAGGATTCCAAGAAGCTGCCTCTCTTCCACAACTTCGACGAAGCGAAGGTGGCTTACGAAATGGGCCACACCGACCTTCGCAGCCCAATCGAGGTCAGAGTCAACAAAGAGAGCGGGAAGCGAATCAGGACAACGGTGGGACGCATCATCTTCAACGAGGTACTGCCTGAGGAGCTGGAATTCCGCAATCACCTCATGGATAAAAAGGCGATCAAGGAACTAGCTAGCGAGTGCAGCCACAAGCTCGATAACGTCCGCACGGCCGAGATGGTAGACCGCATGAAGAACATCGGGTTCGAATACGCAACCCGTTCTGGCATCTCCATCGCGATGAACGACCTCCGTCTGCCCGAGGAGAAGGAGCAGTTGCTGGCCGAGGCTGATCAACGGATCGCCGAGATCGACGAGCAGTACGAGATCGGCCTGATCACGGACGAGGAGCGCTATGAGCAGGCAGTCGCGATCTGGCGGGAAACCACCGATAAGGTTCAGGAAGTTATTCAGAAGCGCCTTGAAGAATACGGCGGTGTCTATATCATGGCCGTCAGCGGCGCCAAGGGTAATATCAGCCAGATCTCGCAGATGGCCGGCATGCGAGGCCTCATGAGCGACCCGGCCGGCCGCATTATCGAGTTGCCGATCCGCTCCTCCTTCCGTGAGGGCCTATCGGTGCTCGAATACTTCATCTCCACTCACGGCGCTCGCAAAGGCCTCGCCGATACCGCCCTCAGGACGGCAGATAGCGGCTACCTCACACGCAGACTAATTGACGTCTCCCAGGACGTGATCATCGTCGAGGAGGACTGCGGAACGACTGCCGGCATCTGGATCGATGAGGGCTCAGAAAAAGGCCTCTTCGAGTCGCTCAGCGAACGGATTGTCGGACGCTGGTCGGCGGCCGATATCGCCGACCCGAAGACCGGCGAAATCATCGCCGAGCGCGGGAACGAAGTAACGGAAGAGATCGCCCGGCGCGTGATCGCAGCCGGTATCGATAAGGTCTACGTGCGCTCGGCCCTAACATGTCAAACGCGTCGTGGCATTTGCGCTCTCTGCTACGGACGTGACCTCTCGCGGGGAACGTTCGTCGCGGACGGAGAGGCAGTAGGCATCATCGCTGCCCAAAGTATCGGTGAGCCGGGCACGCAGCTTACCATGCGTACGTTCCACACCGGGGGCGTCGCCGGACTCGACATTACTTCCGGTCTTCCGAGGGTTGAGGAGTTGTTCGAGGCGCGCGTGCCAAAGGGCGCCGCCCAAATCGCCGAGATCGACGGCATTGTCGAAATCAGCAGGGACGGCGATACGCGCCGCATGAAGATCACGAGTGCGGAGGTCTATCGTGACGAGTATCCTCTTGCGAAGGGCATCAAGGCGCTCGTGGAGAACGGGCAGGATGTGGTTCCCGGGACGGTCCTCGCCGCGCCCGCTAAGCGTGCGAAAAAGGCCAGTGCTGAGGAGCAGGCGCTTGCACCCAGCGAAATTATCGCGCGGACGTCCGGACAGGTGTCCATCGAAAAGGGCCGCATCGTAATTCTCTACGAGGAGCGCGAGCAGCGCGACTACGTTATTCCGGCCGCGTCTCGTCTCCGGGTGCAAAACGGCGACTACATCCACGCCGGACAGCCGCTGACTGAGGGGCCGCTTAACCCGCAAGACATCCTCCGGATTCAGGGGCCTGAGGCAGTCCAGATCTACCTCGTGGAGGAAGTGCAGAAGGTCTACCGGAATCAGGGTGTGTCGATAAATGACAAGCATATCGAGGTCATCGTGCGTCAGATGCTCCGCCGCGTCCGTGTTGACTCTCCCGGCGACTCCAATCTGCTGCCGGGCGAGCTTGTTGACCGCTTTCGTTTTGAGAGCGAAAACGCCCGCGTTCTCGCCGAGGGTGGAGAGCCGGCGACGGCCCAGCCTGTCCTGCTGGGTGTCACCAAGGCGTCCTTGAACACCGAGAGCTTCCTTGCCGCGGCCTCCTTCCAGGAGACCACGCGTGTGCTGACTGAGGCGGCAATCCAAGGCCAGGTGGACAAGCTACTCGGGCTCAAGGAGAACGTCATCATCGGCAAGCTAATCCCTGCACGAGCCCAGATTACCGTCGAGCAGCCGCCAAGGGTTACGGAGATGGTATTGCCACCGGGTTTCCGCGACGAGGGCGACGAGTTGGAACCGGAATTTGAGGACGAAGACTTCGAGGACGAGGACTTTGACGACGGTCTCGACGCACTCGCCGGAGAAGATGCGGCCATCGTCGGGAACGGCGCGACACAGGAAGTGGATTTCCTCGAGGAGTCCCCGCCGGCGAAGGCTGAGGAGACAGGCGACATCGGCGCTGGCGCCAACGGCGCCGAACCGCAGTCGCAGCCCACCGAAGAGTAGCTCCTCTAAGTCAACCGCCGCGAGCGGAGTCGGTGGAGTGGCGAGAGCCTGTTCTGAGTGTGCGCGAAGTGGCTGGCGCGGAACGAAGGGAATCTCAGCCCCAATCCTCCGCGGCCTGCCTCGGGGCCAACCTCTCCCTACGTAGCCCGCACCAATATAACAAACGGTTCGGATGAAGTGACGAGGGCCCGCCCTTAGTAGGTACGCTTGGTGCCAGGAGGAACCGAATCGAATCTCATCGGCCGTTGGCGGGCTAGGTCAAAGCCAGCCGCAACCTCTCCCCTATAATGGAGAGCGACGCTACGCATGGTCCTCAAGACTCAGGCTGAACCTGCCTCTAACGCGCTCCAGACGGCGCTCGCCCAGTTTGATGCAGCCGCCGACCGCCTGGGGCTGGACGACGGCATGCGCATGGTCCTCCGCCACTGCAAGCGAGAGCTTGCCGTCCATTTCCCGGTACGCATGGACAACGGGACAATCGGAGAGTTCAGTGGCTACCGGGTCCAGCACAACCTCGCACGCGGTCCGGCAAAGGGAGGACTGCGTTATAACGCAAACGTCTCGCTCGATGAAGTACGCGCCCTCGCGATGTGGATGACATGGAAGAGCGCCGTGGTGAACATTCCCTACGGGGGTGCGAAGGGTGGAGTGATCGTCAACCCCAAACAGCTCTCAGCACGCGAGCTGGAGAACCTCACACGCCGTTACGCTACGGAGATCAGCATCGTCATTGGCCCCAACGAGGATATCCCGGCGCCCGATATGGGAACGGACGCCCAGGTCATGGCCTGGATCATGGACACAATCAGCATGCACCGGGGTTATACCGAGGCGGGCGTCGTGACCGGAAAGCCGGTCAGCGCTGGCGGTACTCTCGGCCGGGCTGAGGCGACGGGCCGCGGCCTGCTGTACATCGTCCAGGAGACCGCGCGCCACTTCAGCGTGTCGCTCCAGGGCGCCAGTGTCGCGGTGCAGGGCTTCGGCAGCGTAGGCGCGGTGGCCGCACAGCTTCTACAGAAATTCGGAGCGAAGGTGGTGGCCGTGAGCGATTCGGGAGGCGGGATCTATAACGAGCAGGGCCTCGATATCGATGCTCTCCTGCCGTGCAGCCGGGACCGGTCACCGTTGTCGGAGGCGCCGGGCGGTGACCACATCACGAACGACGAGCTGATCGCGCTTCCGGTCGACTTCCTGGTTCCGGCTGCTCTCGAGGGCCAGATCCACGAACGCAATGCTGATGCTGTGCGTGCCCGCTATATCGTCGAGGGGGCGAACGGCCCGACGACGCCAGAAGCGGACGCGGTCCTGGCGGAGAAGGGCATTATCGTCATCCCGGATATTCTGGCGAACGCGGGTGGAGTTGTCGTCTCGTACTTCGAATGGGTGCAGGATCTCCAGTTCTATTTCTGGGAAGAATCGGAGGTAAACGACCGGCTGCATCGCGTGATCACACGCGGCTTCCGTGATGTCATCGCCATGGGGGAGCAGCGCGGCGTGAGCCTTCGCGAGGCGGCCATGTTACTCGGCGTGAACCGGGTCGTCGAAGCAACGCGCATCCGCGGCATATACCCTTAGGAGCGAGGAGCCAAGAGCCAGGGAATCACTTGGTTGATCCGCTGGTTTCGGGCGTGGTTTGTTGGCCGTTCCTGAAGACTTCGTTAGCCGCGTTTCATGTTGGCCCAGCGATCTTGGTTGATCGATTCTGTTTGGTCGTTCCTGGTCTCGGCATCGGGCTTAGAAATCCGGCGTAATGCTACATTGCGCATCTTCGTCTTCGTAGAAGATTCGGGTAGGCGGGTCTCGGTTAATAACATGTAGGATCTTCCCGCAATCAGAGTCGCCCAGGCGACCGTGAAACCTAACAGGAAAGTGACCACAACGAGATCTGTAGTTGTAGACGTTAGGTGTTAGACCTCAGGTGTTAAGTGTCGGGTGGTGAGCGTTCGGCGGTGTTACGAATTTATGGCCCCCGGTGAGCGAGGAGTAGGAGGAACTCATAGACGAGATTGGCGGCGAGAAGCGCCGTGATCTCAGCAGAGTCGTAAGCGGGTGCAACCTCTACGATATCAAAAGCAACCAGGCTCGTACCGCGAAGGGCGCGAACCAGTTCGATTATCTCGCGACTCGTTATGCCAGCTACTTCGGGCGTGCCGGTGCCGGGCGCGAAAGCCGGATCGACACAATCGATGTCGAGAGACAGATAAACCGGGTGGCGCACCACACTTTGGATCCTCTGTGATGTCGGCGCGACCCCTTGCTGGGCGAACTCGTCGCAAGCGATGACATTGAAGCCAGCCGCTCGGACCTCGTGGAGAATGCCGGCTGAGATAGAGCCGCGAATGCCCACCTGGACGGAGGTCGAAGGGTCGATCAGGCCTTCCTCTAAGGCGATGCGAAAGACAGTGCCGTGGTGAACGGGCCTGCTAGCGTCCGCCGCCGGCCAGAAGTCGGGGTGCGCGTCGAAGTGGACTAGCGACAGCTGCCCGTGCTTGGCGGCGCAGGCGCGTAGCACCGGAAGGGTTGTCGAGTGGTCGCCACCCAAGACGATGGGGAAGACTCCAGCATCGAAGATGCGGGCAAGCTCGGACTGGAGGTGAGCAACCGTCTGCTCGATGTAACCGGGAAAGACATCCAAATCACCGTAATCGATGACGCGGAGGGTATCGAAGGGTGGCTCAAGCTTATCTTCCTCCCAGTGATGGGGGCGAAGCTGTCCCGATGCGTCGCGGATAGCACGCGGGCCGAAGCGAGCGCCGCTGCGATAAAGCACCGCCATGTCCATTGGGACGCCGATCACGGCAGCATCGGCCAGCGACAGATCCCGTGTAACGGGACAGCGCGCGAAGCTGTAGGCGCCGCTATAGCGTGGACCACGCTGCCATTCGGCCGGATAGAGCCGGCCGGGACCCTGGCCTTCGCTCACGCGGGCGATGATATCAGTTGCGGCGCCGGTCAGCTATTCGTCTTCGTGCTCGTCAGCGTCTTCGACCGCGACCGGTGTTTCATCGGGCGTGAGCTGAAATTCGCGGATCGTGCTGTCAGACTCTTCGGCGTCATCGGCCGCTATCCACTCGTCCTCGCTATCTTCAAAGTAGCCTTCGTCGTCATCGACGTCGCGGTGAAGAAGACGCCCTTTGACATACGGACGAAACGTCTCCGTCACAGTAGGCGGGAAGGAAAGCTTTCCGGTTTGAGAGCTGTGCTGGAAAGTCTCACGGATGAAAAGCCTGACCTCATTCTCGTCGAGCCCGGAGATGGCGGCGATATACTCGTTCCCACCGTCCATGAGCTTCGTTAGCCGCTGACTCAACCGTGGTTCGACCTCTCCAACGTACTCGCCTGCCATGCTCTGGATGACGAGCGAGCCGTTTTGGCGGCCAAGGTTCACCTGATCGCCGGCCGTCATCCGCGCTGCAATCGCCATGTTTGGCCGGACGAGCACCGTGATGCCGGTCTTGCCCGTCTCTTCGATGAACATTTGCGGAGATAGCTTCTGACTGGCAGGGCGCGGGGTCGCTCCCTCTTCGCTAAGGCTGGCAAGCCGTGCCAGGTTCTTGCGGGCAATGGAATTGAGTTGGTCGATTTCGAGCGCCTTCATGTACGCATCGCGCGCCTCGCTGTACCTTCCCAGCTCGGTCATCGCCTTACCAAGACGATTGAAGGCGTCTACGTCCGTGGGAAAGGACCGGATGATCTCCCGGTTGAGCTGGGCAGCCTCAGTCCATTGACCCTGGAGGGCAAGCTGGATGGCCTGTTCGGCGTGCTGTCTCTTTGCTCTCGCTCTATCTTCTGTCTGAAAAACCATCTTCTCAATGTCCCTCTTTCCTGGACTTCGCGCCGCATTCTATCGGTAGGTTTTAGGATCCGCAATACGCTACTGGTTGCATCATGTTCATAACGTCGTGAAATATTGTTCGTTCCTCGGCTTCTGTCATAAGACGCCTTGCTCCGGCACATTGTTACCGCTCTGTAACACCGTGTTTCGCCCGAACGAAGATCGCGGTGGGCTCCCCGGCTCGCCCAACGAATGGCAACTGAGCCATGATCTCTGCGTTTCGAATAGGAAAGCATGTCATCAACGTAATACGACGGGAAGATGAATCGAGATCGGCAGCGTGTTAGCGGTGGTCGGGGTGGGCGGATTCGAACCGCCGACCTCACGGTCCCGAACCGTGCGCTCTAGCCTGAC
This sequence comes from Chloroflexota bacterium, assembly GCA_005880075.1. Classification (GTDB taxonomy): domain Bacteria; phylum Chloroflexota; class Dehalococcoidia; order SM23-28-2; family RBG-16-64-32; genus CF-163. The sequence goes on along the minus strand of VBJT01000119.1, from coordinate 48,383 downwards.
TGAGCTACACCCCGACGGATGATTACATTCTACCTGACCACACGTGCAGAGTTACGGTCGAATCTTTGACGCTCCAGGCTCCTGATCCGATCCCATCGGACGCGCCGCTCGATCAACAGCCTCTGGCACCTGAGCGAAAGGGACTGCTCTACAGCGTAAATGGCGTCTTCGTCGCGCAGGTCGCCATATACGGGCTGGCGTTCTGCCTGCGGGTGCTGCTGGCACGGGGATTGGGGGATGACGGGCTGGGTACCTACTCTCTGTTCTTTGTTGCGGCACTGGTGGCGGGCGCAATTGCTAACCTAGGCGTCGGCCTAGGCAATATTTACTTCCTCAACAAGGGTGACTACTCATACAACCAACTGCTTTCCGGCAGCATTTTCGTACTTTGCGCTTCGTCGCTGGCCGCGTGGGCCTTCCTGATAACGTATGCAATCATTTTGGAACCCGACCTGTTTGTTTCTGGGCGGTCGTACTGGCTTTATACGGTAGCTTTGCCCTCTGTCGTTGGCTACGTGCTTCTCACGTCGTTCCTCCATGGGCGTAGCCGCTTTGCCGCTCTCAGTGGGGTAGCCGTCGCTCAGGGACTGTTTGGCGTCGCCATAGTGGGAATCCTGTACGTGCTCGGCCAGTTGGATGTCTTCAGTGCATTGGCCGGATGGGTGGCGTCATTCTTGCTGGCCGATGTCGTTGCACTCTCGCTGGTCGGCTTGAACCGCATCAATCTTGAACATTCCTTGCATCCGCGCTGGGAGGTCCTGCGCAATCAAATCCGATATGGGGCGCAGGGGCAGGTGGCGAACCTGGCGCAGCTTTTCAACTACCGTCTGGACCAGTTTTTAGTGGCGGCCTTCGTCTCGCGCGCTGGCGTCGGCCACTATACCGTTGCCGTGGGCCTGAGCGAGAGCGTTTGGTGGCTTTCATCGTCCGTGGCGCTCGTGCTTATGCCGCGTCTTACGGAAATGGATCGCGACAAGGCGGCGCAGATGACGCCTCTCGCCTGCCGCAATACTGTCCTGGCCAGCGTAATCGGAGCAATCGCGCTGATCGCCGTTTCGCCGCTGGCGATCGATGTGCTCTTCGGCGATGAGTTCAGCGCTGCACAAACCCCGCTTATCTTGCTGATGCCGGGCATAATCGCCGCCTGCGCGACTCGGGTGCTGGGCAGCTACCTGTTCAGCCAGGGGCGAATCATTTACAACACGTACGCGACGTTTATCGCGCTCGGGCTAACTATTGTACTCGACCTCGCCCTCATTCCTTCAATCGAAGTGAACGGCGCGGCGATCGCCTCTTCCATCGCCTACATCGCTTCCCTCGCTGCCACTCTTTATTGGTATCGCCGTGTATCCGGAGGCAGCATCACCGGCGCCCTTATCGTCCGGCCCGCTGACGCAGAGCATTATCTCCGTGCCTGGAAAAGCCTGACCGGCCGTCGAAGAGGATGAGCTAGTTAGCTAACGAAAACTACTTTTGTTGGAGGCGTTCCATCAGCACCAGCCAGACGAACGCGGGAAGGGCAAGCTGGCGGCGAAGACGCCAGGGCTGCCGGAGCAGCCGGAAGAGCCACTCTAGGCCCAAGCGACGCACCCAAAAAGGCGCTCTCGGTGTGACGCCCGAGATAAAGGAAAATGACCCCCCCTCGGCGATCGCTACGTTCACCTTTAATCGCGGAAGGTTGGCGGCTATCCACCTTTCCTGTAAAGGAAATCCCATGGCGACCAGGAGAGCTTGAGGCGCTTCCGCGTTGATCTCGGCGACTACGGCATCGTTATCGCTACCTGTGCTATCAAAGTAACCCCGACAGGCGCCAACCAGACGGAGGCTCGGGAAGCGCGCCTTAATTCGCTCCCTCGCACCCCGCAGCTCCGCCCCGGTCCCACCGAGGAGAAAGACCGTCGCCCCCGCCTGTTCAAGAGCACCGAGCATCTGCCAGGTAAGGTCTACCCCGGCCATGTTTTCTACCAGGGGTCGCCGAATTGAGGACGGATTGAGCGCGACGGAGGCCAGCGATAGAGGCAGCTGCCAGAGAGCGCGAACTGTGCCGCCGCTAAGCGAAAGGTAGTGGGCCGCCCAGAGGATTCCTACCCCGTCAGGCAGACAGAGTGCAGTGTGGCGCGCCGCACGGGGCATGAACTCCGAGTAGGGCTTTACGACGTACGCTTGATGCTGATTTAGCGCCAGCCAGGCAATCGCCCTCGCAGCCTCCAAGCAACTGAGATTGTGAAAGCGAACGCCGAGAACTTCAACTACATCCGTCGAGGTCATGAGCCAGCGGAAATGCGTGCCATTGCCTCGTCTAGGGGACGATATGCTATCTCGGCGACGTAGCGGGCGCGGATAAGAGCACGCGCGTTTTCGCTGAGAGTACGGCAGCGGTCATCATCGCGCAGCAGCAAGACGAGAGCGTCGATGGTCTTTGCTTCGCTGTCCGCCATGAGCAGGTGAACACCGGGAATAACCTCGAGACCTTGCGCGGCAAGTGTGCTGGCAACGACGGGAATGCCACGCGCGAATGCGTTCAAGACCTTTAAGCGAGTACCGCCGCCGCTGCGAGTAGCGTCTACGAGGACACGTGCGCCCCGGTATAGTGGTTCGGGATCCTCGACTTGTCCCCGGAACTCCGCGCCAGCGATCGCGGCCACACGTGCGGCAAGCGCTCGCGACGCACCGACGCCCGCAACGACGAGACGCGCCTCTGGAACCTTCTGGCACACCCCGGGAAAGATCGAACTGAGAATGCGTTCCAGCCCCTCGATGTTTGGTTGCCAGCTCAGCGTGCCGAAGTAGAGGATGACCGGTTCGGTGTCCGCGAAAATTGGTGCTGGTCTGTTTAGCAAAGTTCGATCGGGGATGTTCGCAAGCACTCCCACATTGGACGGCGTGGCACCTAGCTCAATTAGCGTTTGGCGATCCTCTTCAGAAACCGCGAAGATTTTACCGAACTGACGGACGACTGACGCCTCATAACCGCGTAGCCGGGCCGCCTCTCGCGAGGCGACCCAGCGCCTGAGGCCCGACTCGATCTCGGCCTGACGCTGCCAGATGACATATTCGGCGTTGTGCTCATGCAGAATGGCCCGCCGCCGGAATCCGTGAGGAAGGTACTGGGCCATCGAAAGGCCATCGACGAACAACACGTCCGGCCGGAGCGCTTTGAGCTGCCCTTCGACTAGGCGAGCCATCTTTGCGCTCCGGTTGCGTGCGATTCTAAGTGGAACCCGGGCGATGTAACTGCCGAGAAGGCTCCAGGCATTGCGCGGTTTGTTAAGTACGACCATCTCAACTCCGTCGAGTCTGGCCGCCCATTCTTGCTGCGTTCGGGTCAGGCGACCACGCCGCAGCGATACAAGGTGAACTTCGTGGTCGCGACGCAGGTAATCCAAAAGGCTCAGGGTCTTGATGGCTGCGCCGCTAAAAGCGGGATACGGGAACTGGAAGGTCAGGAAAATGATCCGCATTTCGGGCGCGATAGCTTGCCGGGTGTGAGAGCTAACGGGCGCCTTTTTTGCTGATGACGAGACTCACCGTTTTGACAAGAATCTTGAGGTCCTTGGCGATTGGGTGGTGACGCACATAGGCCAGGTCATAGCGGATCTTCTCATAGTGTGTGATGTCTGAACGGCCGTTGACCTGCGCGAGGCCGGTCATGCCGGGGCTGACTTTGTGCCTCTGGCGAAATTCCTCGGGCCATGCGGCGACGATCTGTGGGATATCGGGCCGAGGGCCGACAAGGCTCATGTCCCCCTTCACGACATTTAGCAGCTGCGGCAGTTCGTCGACCGTCGTTTTCCGTAAGGCCCAGCCGACCGCCGTCGCGTTGCGGGGACGCCCGCGCGGGCTCAGCAGGCGCCGGGTCAGATCACCGAGAGGAAGGCGCTCGAGAAGATCGTTCTGTTTGCCGCTGTGGTGCATTGTGCGGAATTTTAGGAACCGGAACTCGGCTCCGTTTACGCCGATGCGCTTCTGGCGCACGAAGACAGGGCCCGGGGAATCGAGCTTGATTAGGACAGCTGCAAGCGCCCATATCGGCCAAAGCACACCGATCATCATTGTGCCGCCCACGATGTCAATGGCTCGCTTAGCTCTGGGCGTAGGGCCGCATTGGACATTCCAAGCGATCCCGGAGTACCCGTTTGGCGGTGGCGCCCCCACAGTCGGCGGAGCCATTTCGCTATCGAAGTCATCATGAACAGCCCTTTGAGTTCGAGGTGGCGAGCTTCGCAGAGAGGTCGGTGGCCCGTAGACGCCAGCAGCCGCGGCCGCGGCACGCATGCTAAACTCTGACTCCTTACGCCTCAAGCCGGCGTTCCTTGAGAAACGGTCTCATTGAGGTGCTCCGCCAGTGCTTCCTGCCAGGGCCGCATGGTAATTCCCAATCTTTGCGCGTTAACATTATTAAGCGCCGAGAATTGGGGTTTGCGGACACGCGCGCCGAACTCGGCCTGAGTGGCCGGCTGAACCGGGACGTTTTCGCCGGCCAAGCGAAGGATTTCCTCTGCCCACTCCTTGCGCGAACAGCTGCCCGCGTTTGTGAGGTGGAAGAGGCCGAGGGCAGCCTGTCTCACGAGGCCGGCGATGGCTTTCGCAAGGTCGAGCGTCCAGGTGGGAGACGCCACTTCGTCTGTGACGAGTCTGATTGATCCTTGTTCTCTCGCGGCGGTCAAGATCTTTTCCGGAAAGCTAATACGCCCCGGGCCATAGAGCCAGGAGGTACGTACGATGCAAGACCGTTCGAGCGCCGACTGAACACGCCTCTCGCCTTCGAGTTTCGAGCGCGCGTAGGAATTTATCGGGTTGGGAGCGTCGTCTTCGACATAAGGAGCACGCTTCTTGCCGTCGAAGACTTCGTTGCTGCTTATATACAGCATGATGGCGCGGTTCTCCTGACACGCCTCGGCCACGAGGCCCGGCGCTTCGCCGTTGTCACGCATCGCTCGGGTCGGATTATCCTCGCAGCCGACAGTATCAGTCCATGCAGCGGCGTGGATAACAATATCTGGCCGTCGGTGTTTTATCGCATCTTGTACCCGCCGGCGGTCGGTTACATCGAGGTCTGCGTGACCGGGGGCCGTAACGTCGTCTCCTTCGAGTGTGGTTTGTAGAGCACGGCCGAGTTGGCCCTGGCCGCCGGTAATCAGGATGCGCATTGTTGCTGATTCAGGAAGCGCTCATCAATGAGACTGTTGAAAGCGGGTTCAATAGAGTGCCACAGCGTGTACCGAAGAAGTCCATCTTCACTTGTATTCGATCTCCCAGTTAAAGGGGATGTCCGGCGAATCCCAGGGAATCCGGTGCTCGTCGGGATCATTCGGGTTGTACTCCTCGGTCGGGAAGTTAACGAGGAGCGAAGGGTCGGTGCCTACGGTCTTGTAGCCATGAGCGACGCCGACCGGTATGCGGAGGACGATGTTGTTGCCGGTGCCGAGGTAATGGGCCTCTGCCTGGCCGCTCGTCGGAGAGCCTTCGCGCATGTCATAAAGACCAACTTTGCAGGTGCCTTGGACAACAACGAAGTAATCTTCTTGCTTCTTGTGGTAGTGCCAGGCGCGGACGACGCCCGGGTAGTTGAGCGAAACATAGCACTGACCGAACTTCGTGAAGAACTCGTCCGAACCTCGAATGAGCTCCATGAGGTAGCCACGTTCATCGACATTCGGCTTCAGCTGCTTGATCTCCACTCCTTCGATCACGTAGCTGTTTTCCCCGTGGAGTATGGGATCGCCTCAGCCAGGCGCTTCCCGTACTGCTGCTTGTAGT
>VBJT01000119.1:18742-42520 GCA_005880075.1 Chloroflexota bacterium | reverse complement strand
GCGGAGTCGAGAAAGTAACCGCGATCGTGCCCGGCGCGGTCCTCCACGAAGCGGATCAGTGAACGGGGTTTCTCGAGTAGGTCGAGGATCAGCTCAGCTACGTCGAGGTTCGGGCGCTGGTTGCCGGCGCCGATGTTGTATGCCTCGCCGGGCTGGCCTTCGTGTAGGAGAAGGTCGAGGGCCTCACCGTCGTCGTCGACAAACAAACGATCGCGCACTTGCCGGCCGTCTCCGTAGATGGGGATCGGCTGGTCATTCAGCGCATTAGTCGTGCACAGTGGCACGAACTTCTCGATGTGTTGGCGCGGTCCCACGTTGTTCGCCGGCCGGGCCACGACGATGGGAAGGCCATACGTCTCGATGTACGCCCGGCATTGCATCTCGCCTCCAGCTTTGCTCGCGGAGTAGGGACTGCGCGGGTTGAAGGGGTCGCTCTCAACCGATGCCATGTCAGTCGGCAACACTTCGCCGTATACCTCATCAGTCGAGATGTGAAGGAAGCGCTCGAGGCGCCCGTTCTGACGCGCCGCCTCTAGCAGCGTATAGGTGCCGAAGACGTCTGTCTGGATGAACGAGCCGGGCTCCATCAGCGAGCGATCGACGTGCGTCTCGGCTGCAAAATGCGCGACATAGTGCGCCTCTCGCATCAAATCGCGAACGAGCTGGCCGTCGCAAATATCGCCGTGGACAAATCGATAGCGGTCGTCGGCTCCTACCTCGCGAAGATTCGCCGGGTTTCCAGCATAAGTGAGCTTGTCCAGGTTGATGACGCGCGCATCTGGGCGCTCGCGTAACAGGCGTAGGATGAAGTTGCTACCGATAAATCCGCTGCCACCGGTAACCAGATAAGTGGCCAATGGTCTATCCGTCCGGCATTTCGATGCGGCTGTGGTCGCCAAGCGTGAGGCTGTAGAGCCCACCCGCGTTGTGCCCGCCCTGAAGCTCGACAAATCGGCCGATCATGCTTTTCGCCACGGGCCAGTGAAGATGCTCGAGTCGGCTGTCTTCCATGATGATGCTGTCTTCGATACGGCAGCCGACAATGCGGCACCGTGCATCTATAGACGTATTGGGCCCAATGTAGGAGTTAACGATGGCCGCATCACGGCCGATCACGAGGGGTCCGCGCAGGACGCTATCTTCCACGGTTGCTCCCCTCTCGATGAGTACTGGTGGATGGATGCGGGATTTCTCGTCGATAGACCCGTCGCAACGCGGCTCCATTGCGCTTAATACCACCCGGTTAGCGTTCAGCATGTCGTCCATCTTGCCGGTATCGATCCAGTAGCGGTCCATCACCTCGGCGTCAACCGTGAGGCCGCGGTCGAGGAGACCCTGAATTGCATCGGTAATTTCAAGCTCGCCGCGCCATGAAGGCGAAAGTCCGTCGATCACATCGTGGACGGCCTCGGTGAACATGTAAATACCGACAACGGCTAGATTGCTCTGGGGCTTACGGGGCTTCTCGACTATTCGAGTGACACATCCCCCGGACATTTCAGCGATGCCGAAGGCCTCCGGGTTTGGCACGGGATGTAACAGGATCTGCGAACAGCTGCCGTTAGCTCTAAAGTTTTCAACGTAGGATTGAATCCCGCCCATCACGAAGTTATCGCCCAGGTAGAGCACGAACGGCGAGTCGCCCAAGAAGTCTCGCGCAGTCGCCACGGCGTGAGCGATTCCCAACGGAGCATTTTGCTGGATGAACGTGATTCTTGCGTGAAACTGCGAACCATCGCCGATCGCGGCCGCCACTTGTTCGCCGGTATCGCCAACGACGATGCCAATATCGGTAATGCCAGCCTCAACTAGTTGTTCGATCGTGTAGAAGATTACTGGCTTGTTGGCGATAGGCACCAACTGCTTGGCGTTCGTGTAAGTAAATGGACGGAGGCGGCTACCTTTTCCACCACTGAGGACAAGCCCCTTTAGTGAGCCATCCCTTCGGCCGGTGACCGCGGCACCCTCACGCTTGCGCGTTACAGTGACTGTCGTCGTCATGCTTCGCTTACAGAAACGGCCTTCGCGGCTGCTGGTTACTGGCCTGGTGGAGCAGAGCTTTCAGTTCGGCGGGTGCGCGCCCTATCTTGCCCGGGTGCATCAAGAAGTAGCGCGGGCCGTAAAAGAATATGTGGATGAGCAGTGCAACTATTCGATGAACCGGTGTCCCGCGCTTGCGCACGAACATTAACGCATTGCGCCGATAGAGAAAATGGTACTCGTTTGTCGGCGACTGGACGCGAGCCGCCTTATGCCAGATCTTCGCTTCCGGGATATAGTAGCACCGGAGTCCCTTGGCGCGGGCGCGAGTGCACCAGTCCGTCTCTTCCCAATAAGCGAAATAGTCCTCGTCGAGGAGCCCGACGATCTCCAGTGCGGCGCGAGGTATCAGCATGCATACTCCGTCCGCGTAGTCGCGAGCGGCTATACGGTCGAACTGGCCGGAGTCCCGCACGCCGCGGCCGATCTGCTTTGCAGTGGCCGTCCAAATGCTAACGCTACCGCCGGTCGAGTAGATGATTTCCGGGCGGGCATAGAAGTAGGCCTTCGGGCAGAAAGCCGCGCCATCCTTTCGGGATTGCCCAGCGTCAACAAGGGCCGTGAGAAACGTCGAGTCAACCGTGGTGTCGTTGTTCAGGAGAAGGACGTAGTCCGATCCTTGCGCGAGCGCGAAGCGGATACCGAGGTTAGCGCCTGCAGCGAAGCCGATATTCGTCGCGCTCTCGATTATATGCACCTCGTGAAACTCATCACGGAGCCGTGCCGCCTCGCGCAACGCGGACCCGTTATCCACGACGACAATGCGCCGGTTCGAGTAGGTCACGTGGCCGAGGCTCTGGAGACAGTCCCGGGTGTCCTCGAGACTATTCCAGTTGAGGATAACGATGGTTACAAGCGCTTCTCGGTTGAGCAAGATGGGGCCCTTCGAGAGTGAATGGGGACCATAACCCGCTAACGCCCTAGTCTGGTTGGGTGCAGCCGATGCGTCAACTTCAGGATAGGTGTCGGCGGCACCGACCGTGCTGTCCGCCGGACGCTCGGGCACTAGCCGCAAGCGCAGTCTGTTGGACGGGGCGGTTATCATCGAGAGCGCCCATCCGGCGAAGAGAAGATAGAAGGCGTTGCCGAGGATGCCCGAGGTGGACTCTGAGACACACGAGACAATGAACAACCCTAGCATCGCCCCAGCGAGGACCAACGGAACGTCTGACCAGATTCCAGTGCGATTCCATGCAGCGGCCACCAAGGCGATTATCAGGGCAGCAAAGAAACCGGAGTACAAAACAAAACCAGCTATTCCGAGCTGCGCCGCAATCACCCCGAGCGTGCTCTCGTTCGTAGACCCCGGTATTCCGCTCCAGTTGCCTGTGGCGCCAAGGCCGCGACCAAGCGGACTGGTAAGCATCTCTTCGAGACCGCTGGTGAGGCCACGCAAGTGCTTTGATGCTGCATCTGCAGTGCTGCCCGGTGGGTGAACGCCGATCTCCTGGAGCGGACTGTCAGCACCGGCAGGTCTCGGCTGCGGTGTGTCCATCGGTGCTGGCTCGTCGGAAAGCCCAGAAATCGCTCTCGTCGCCAGTACATCGCGAGCCGTCGCCCTCGCCGGGACGTCATCGAATGACGTAAGGGCCGCGCCCATGGCCATCAAGAGGAGCAGCGGGACGAGCAGAAAAGGCAGCGGGATGCTGACTCTCCAGCCGGGGCTGCGAATCCATCGTACAGCCAGGACGAACCCGGCTGCGGCAACGAAGGTGACCATGCCTCCACGGCTGAGCGTCGCTACGGCGGCGATTCCCAGGGCCGCAATTGAGAGGCCAATGGCTATTCGTTGAAGCCGCGCGCTTCTGTTCCAAGCCAGATCTGGCACCAGGACAATTAGGAGCAACGCCAGCGCAAGAAGACTGCTTAGCGTGGTCGGCTCGAGGTACGTCGAGACGAGGCGACGGACCGGTTCTTGAAGCGGTAGCGCGATGAAAATCCCATCCGGGACGCCCCTGTAGATCACCGTCCAATTTTGCGGCAGGAGGCCGGACTGGACTTGCTTGCCGTAGAATGTCGTCGCGTCTACCGTATCGCGCCAGAACGAGATGTCGAGAACGAAGCGCTCCACAAACCCGAAGGCTGCCACCCCGACTGCAACAACGACGAACAGACGCATGCTGTCTACGAACTGGTCACGCCGCGCAATGAGTAGCCGGCCGCCGATGTAGAGAAGCAGGGGAGCGGCAAAGCGTCTCAAGTAGGTTATTTCGGGCGTGGATGTATGTGGGTCGCTGATAAAAATGAGGGCTAGCCAACCAAGAAACGCCAAGGCGATGGCGTCTGCCGCGAACAGAGCTGGGAGCGCTCGGTCCCCGCGCAGATAACGGATCGCTACCGTACAAGCGCCAACAGCGACCAATATCATGTAGAAGCCCTCCTTGTAAGTGAGGAGCAGCCGGACAAGATCGGCGCTGATATGCGGCGCCAGCAGAGCGACCACGATTCGTTGGAGAGCAAACCAAATGATGATGACGGCGATGAACAGCGCGGGCGTGCGAAAGGTCGCCAGGGCAACGCCAAAGAGCACGACGAGGTCCGCGATGAGAAGAAGCCAAAAAACGGGCGAGACATCCTTCAGAAGGAAAGCGGCTAAGAGAAGGGGGCCGACGGTGATTATCGCAAGCAAGACTGCGTTCAGGGGCCAAGGGGGGCCGGGAAGCGTTCGCTCGTCCGTAAGCCAGTCAGCGACGAGAGATATTTTCTTAGCCGTTGTGTGGTGAACCGTCGCGCCCTGCATAGACTAATCAGATTCTATCCTAGCGCCCGTTGAGACCGAGGTGTTGGACGGTGCGAATAGTACTTTGGAGTAAGCGGTGTTATAATTCGCGCAACTTGAGGCTCGCCGGGCTGGATCCCCTTAGAAACGCGATCTTTGCAACATCGCCGCCGAGTACAGAAGAGAGAACCGACACCAGCGAGGGCGTGCAAGCGACGCGACGACGCTTGAGACGCGGCTGGCTGCCAATTTGCAGCCTGATTCTTCTCTACTCGTCGTTGGCCGTCGCCTATAACATGAAGGTTCCATTGTATGAGGCGCCCGACGAGCACTCACATGTCGCTTACGTCGATGCCCTGCAGCGCACCGGCCACATTCCGGACATACCCCGGATCTACGAAGCGGTAGGACCACCCTTCTACCACGCCGTCGGAGCGGGAACGCTCAAACTCTTCGGCTTTTCGCCACCGTTTATTGGACTGCCAGAGAACCCCAATCGTTCAACGGAAGCGAACTTCTGGCTCCATACCCCCGGGGAGGACGACCTGCCGTATCGCGGGCCCGTCCTGAGCATCCATGTTCTCCGGGGCATCTCGACTCTGTTCGGTATAGGTACAATCATCCTGATCTACCTCATAGTGTCGTTGTTGTTTCCGGGCCGTCCTTTGCTCGCGTGGGCGGCTGGCGCCAATACTGCGCTGCTCCCACAATTTGCTTTCGTGGGCGCCTCTGTAATGAACGATACGGCGCTGGCTTTCTTCGCGGCCGCTGCCATCTACTCGATTTTGAGGGTGGTGAGGACCGGCTCATGGGCCTGGGTCCTGGCTGGCGCGGGCAGCTTGGCGTTGGGATTTCTTACGGAGGCCGCAATGATTGTCGTCGCGGTCGTATGCGCGCTCGCCCTTCTGCTGAGCCCGCTATCTTGGCGACAGCGCGCGTTGGCGCTTGCCATACTAATCGCCGCCCCGCTGGCCGTAGCCGGCTGGTTCTACATCCGCAATCTGGTCGAATTCGGAGCCGTGTATCCCGTCGATAAGATCAAGGGCGATCTGGGTCCTCCGCGGTCTCTCGATGATCCGGTCTATCGAGAAGTCTTCCTGTCGACGCTTCAGCAATCCTACTGGTACACGGGGGGATGGATGAACGTGCGCGTGGCCGGCACAATGTATCAGTTTCTCGACGTTATTGCAGGGATGGCTTTCGGGGGAATGATACTGACGCTCGTGCGCAACAAGTTGAACGCCTTCCAGCGACGAGGCCTCTTGCTGCTGGGCGTCCTGTTTGCTCTAGCGATCTTTGAGGTTTTTTGGGTTAGCGTACGGATCAGCCTGGAGTCTCAGGGGAGGTTCCTCTTCATCTGTCAGCCGGCGATCGCGCTGTTGTTCGCCCTTGGGATAAACGCATTGTTTCAGAGGGACACTCAGCGTGACCACCCGGCTTTGCTTTTGTTGCCAACAATACTCGTGGGCCTCAATATTGGAATTCTCACCCTCACGCTGCCGACGTATTACTAGCTCGAACGGTCAGGCTGTCCGCGTGGCGTGTCGTTTTCGGGCCATCCTATAATGAGCGAAGGTATGGAAAACGCACTCCGCTATCACATAGAGATCGATCTCTCCCAAAAAGATAGCCCTCATGCACAATTGATCCGGCTTACCGGGCGCAACAAAGAGGTCCTGGAAGTTGGACCGGCAACTGGGTACGTAACGAAGGTTCTCCAGCAGCGCGGTTGCCGCGTATCGTGTATTGAGAACGACCCTCAGGCCGCGCAAATTGCTGCAGCATTTTCCAAACGAATGATAGTTGCGGATGTCGAGACTGTTGATTTCGCCTCGACTTTCCCCGAACAGCGATTTGATGTAATCACGTTTGGAGATGTGCTCGAGCACCTCGTCGATCCGCTTGGAGTGCTGATCCGTCTAAAAGAGATGCTCAACCGAGGCGGATATATAGTCGCATCCGTGCCGAATATCGGGCACTCGAGCATTCGGTTGGCCCTCTTGAAAGGCCGGTTCGAATATACAGAGAAGGGCCTCCTCGACCGAACACATCTCCGCTTCTTCACTCAGCAATCGCTGGCTAGCCTCTTCCACGAAGCTGGATACGACGTGCGTACCTGGCGACGCATCGTACTAGACCCCTTCTCGACGGAAGTTGAGGTACGGGAGCAAGACTACCCGGTCTGGCTGAGCGAAGCGGCGCGTGGTGATGCCGAGGGCATCACCTATCAGTACGTGGTCAGGGCTCACCCGATCAAAGAGGCGGCAAACGGACGGGTTTTTTCTTCATTTCCGAAGCCGCCCGGCCGGGATCTCGTAGACCAACTCTGGTGCTGGGACAAGGACGTACAGAAAGAAATCAGCGTGAGGGATGCTGCATTGGCGGAGGCGCGGGATCGCCTCGATGCAACGAACGCTAAGGTCGCGGAACGAGATGCGCTACTCGCCGAACGCGACCGCTCTCTACAGGAAGTGCATGCCCAACTGGCAGAGATCAACGAATCACTGGGCTACCGGCTGCTGCAATCCTATAGGACGCGGATCGGCCGGCTGTTCCCCAAAGGCTCGCGCCGAGGCACGCCTTATCGTCTTATGGGGAGTTTTGTTAGGCGCGCAGCGGAGGCCCGAACCGAGACAGTTTCCCGTCGCAAGCGGCCAACCAAAGATGGATCTAGAGGACCGGGCAACCAGCAATAACCGGGTCCGCGTGTATTTCGTGGACGGCGTTCCCGCCCAGTCGTCCGCGCGCTACCGCGTATTCAATGCCTTGGAGCAATTGCGAACGGCAGGGGCAGAGGGGGTTCTCCTGCCGCAAGATTACGATGCGGATCGCGCGTTCTCAGGCCACCGCGGCGGTGCCGGCGTCCTCGTTATTCATCGGGCACCGTGGGACGAGAAACTAGCGGCTCTCATCGAAGCGGCGAGAGCACACGGTATCCGCATCCTTTACGACATCGACGATCTTGTCTTTGAGCCGATCGCGATACCTTGGGTGCGCGCTCTTTCCCGAATGAGTGAAAGTGAGATTGATCTTTACGAAGATGGGGTCAGGCGTTATTTGCGCGTGTTGAGAAGTTGCGATGCGGTGCTAACAACGACGTGCGCGCTCGCAAAGTACGCTGCAGCGGAGGGCGTGCCCGCGTTTGTGCATCGAAACGCTCTGGACCAACGGTCGCTGGACACAGCGAGAGCGGCGCGTCAGGCCAGGCAGAGGCGGGACGAGACGATCTTGTATTACGGGGCCGGTACCGCTACACATGGCGGCTCATGCATAAGTACTCCTCTCTGCACCTGGTGGCGCAGGGGGATGTGCACCTGGGGTACGGCCTCGATGCATTTGAAGCCAGAGTGAGCCGCTGGCCGTGGATGCCTTGGCCGGACTACTTTTGGGGTATCGCTCAAGCGGACATCAATGTGGCCCCGCTGGAACTGGGAAACCCCTTCTGTGAAGTGAAGAGCGAACTGAAATGGTTCGAGGCGGGTTTGATGGGTATACCGACGATTGCCTCTGCGAGTGAGGCGGTTAGGGAGGTGATCCGGCCGGGAGAGAATGGCTTCCTGGCGCAGACTGAGGGCGAGTGGTACGAGACCCTGGAAGAGCTGATAAACAGCCCCGCTAAGCGCCGGGGAGTGGGGGCGAAAGCAGAGTCCGACATACTTGAGGGGTATTCGCCTGAAACAATGGGAAGACAGCTCGCGCACCTCCTTGAGCGCGCTGCTTCGGCCACCGACTTTGCGGAGCTGGCACGAGGGATGGGCGAGCGCGCGGCCGTGCCGGTGAACGATCTCGTGGGAAAGACAAAAGAGGTGCAAAGCAACGGCGTGCCGATGGACTCCCCGAAACTGAAGATCAGCTGGCTGGCGACGGCACCGGTGCGAGGGGGCGGAGGATCTCGAATGATCCTCAGGCTGGCCCGCGCTCTAAAGTTCTTTGGACACGAAGTAACGATCTATGTAGAACCATTTGAGTTCTTCCGAAGCCGGAAGGAACTGGAGTCGTTTATCGCGACCAATTTTCCCGGCGAAAACGTGCCGATCGTCATGGGCCTCGACAAGGTCGAGCCGTCCGATGTCCATATCGCTACCTTCTGGCTGACAGCGGAGAGACTGCGGGACATACCAAGCCGCGGCAAGTTCTACTTTGTTCAAGACTTCGAGCCATTCTTTTACCCGATGGGCGAGGAATACCTGAGGGCCGAAGCGACCTATCGATCGGGCTTTCATCACATCACGATCGGTCGCTGGTGCACGAAGCATCTACGTGAGGGCTATGGCGCCCGCGCTGATTATTTTGACTTTCCGCTCGACAGGAGCATCTATTATCCAAGACCGGTACCAGCGGATCGGCACCGGCCACGAGTGTTGTTTTTTTCCAGGCCAGAGCTGCCTCGACGCTGTTACAACCTGGGCCTTCAGGCCCTCGCCAAACTACACCGGCGAATGCCCAACGTGCTCGTGACGTTTTTCGGTTCTGATGAAATTGAGGCGGGCTCGGTGCCTTTCCCCTGCGAAGTACTGAAGAACATCGCCGACCGAGACCAGCTCGCCGAACTCTATTCCTCGGCCGATGTGGCGTTGATCACGTCGAGCACAAATACTTCGCTCGTTCCATTCGAGCTGGCAGCTTGCGGCTGTCCCGTCGTCGACCTTGACCTGGAAGTGAACCGGGTCAACTACCTGGACTCGGAGGCGATGTACTTGGCGCCGGCAGAGCCCCAGGCGCTCGCTGACGCACTGTATGAGCTGCTGAACGATGCGGACTTGCATCAAAAACAGAGGGAGGCAAGTCTGCGGCTGGCCGAGATCCTCCCCAATGAAGAGCAGGCGGCGCGGCGTGTGGAACAGATAATCTTCTCGGGCGTTGGGCTGGGACCGGCACCATTGGAACAGCCGGCGGGGACTGTTGGCGTCAACGGCAACCGCGGTCCGCTCGAGGGCGTCGCGCTCGATGTTACTTGCCGACGCGAGGACGGCGTACTCGGCGAATTACAGCCGGGCAAAGAGGTGGCACAGACCTTCCGCTGTACGCAGGCGAATCTGGCGGCGATAGCCGTCAAGCCCGCCCTTTACGGCCGGGCCAATGCATGCTCGCTGGAGCTATCGCTCTACCAGGAAGGCACAGACACATTGCTTCAACGGGTGCGGCAGTCTGTCCAAGACGCCAAAGAGAACGGCTGGGTCGTCTTTCGCTTTTCGCCGATGGCTGATTCGACCGGGCGGGATTACCGCTTCGTCATAAGTTCGCCGGATGCCGGGCCGGGCAATGCCTGCGGTCTCTACCACTCCCGCGAGAGCGCCTACCGAGAGGGCAGGCTCCAGACTAACGGACGTGGCGGCAAAGGCGCCCTGGTTTTCCAGACATTTGTGGAGCGCTTGGACGGCGATGCGATTCGAAGGCTGATAAGACCCGAGCAGGCTTCTCGTTCACTGCGAGATCAGGGCGGCGAGAAGGACGGTCATGTGGGGCCCGTGACAGTGCCTACCATGTCACCTCAGCTGCGGGAAGAGCTGCAGTCGCTGCGCAAACGTTTGCAGCAGATGGAGCAGCGGCAAGCGGACGTTTCGAGGCGTGTTTCGGACCTGCATAACTTCCTGAATGGGGTGCGACGAACCCTTTTCTACCGGGCCGCTCGAAAGGTAACGCGAATTCTCAGGCTCGGTGCGAGATAACGCGCAGCGGCGAGCTTAGAAGTTGTCGCTCAAGCTCGAACTCGCGGCCGCTGGCTGTGTGGACGCTGAGCCCAGGGTCGCCTCTTCGTGATGGACGAGTTGCCAATAGTGCTGAATTACCGATTCCGGCGATCCTTCTTCAACGAGGCGACCGTGATCCAGCAGGACCGCGCGACCGCAGAAGTCCTTGATGGTATAGGGACTGTGACTGACAATTACGATCGTCACGCCCCTGTCCTGAAATTCACGGATCTTGGCGAGACACTTCTCGCTAAAAACAGCATCGCCAACGGCCAACACTTCATCGACAAGCAGGATGTCCGGATCGCTGTGAACGGCTACTGAAAATCCGAGTCGCATATACATCCCGGAGGAATACCGCTTGACCGGCGTATCCATGAACTCCCAAAGCTCGGCAAAGTCCACGATGTCATCGAATCTCGCTCGTATGGCGCTGCCGGACATTCCTAAAATGGAGGCGTTCAGGTGGACGTTTTCGCGGCCGGTGAGGTCCGGATGAAAACCTGCGCCCAGCTCTATCAGTGGTGATACGCGACCGTGCACGTGGACCTCGCCTTCGCTGGGAGCCATAACGCCGGCGATCAGCTTTAGAGTAGTGCTCTTGCCGCTGCCGTTGCGGCCAACGACGCCGATGCTTTCGCCTTTCTTTATCGTGAAGCTGACATCACGCAAGGCATAGAAGGGGTCGGACCAGCCGTTGCCCTTAAGCAATGCGGGTATGAATTCCCGAAGCGTCCGGCCTTCTTCGAGCATGAAGCGCTTACTAACACGAAGGAAGTCGATGGCCAAGGCATCAGATCCGGTCGGCAAAACCTGGCTCCATCTTCTTGAACAAGTAGTAGCCTACCAGTAGGGTGGCAACCGATATGCCGAGGCCGAGGAACATTTTCCCGAAGTCGGGGCTCTCATCCTGAAGAAGAACGCGGCGGTAAGCATTGATGAAAAGCGAGAGCGGATTCAGATCGAAGAAAGTCTGGTACTTCTCCGGAACTATGTCGATTGGGTAGATGATCGGCGTGACGTAAAACCAGAGAGTCAGGGCAACTCCCACCAAGTAGCGGACATCATGGAAGAAAAGGTTCAGGGCTGCCAAGGGTAGGGTCAATCCCAAAGTGAACAAGAACTGGATGAGGAAAAGCAGCGGAACCCACAGCACCGTCTCCGTGGGTGCATGCCCGTAATAGACCATTAGTCCTACTAGAATCAGCGATGCAAACAAGAGATCGGCCACCTTGGTGAAGATCGCGGCCGCGGGAAGAATTTCCCGGGGAAAATAAACTTTCGTCACTAAGCTCGAGGCGCCCACAACGCTATCCGTACCTGCAGATAGCGAAGTCGAAAAGAAATTCCAAGGTAATAACCCGACGAACAAGAAGAGCGCGAAGGGCGCACCGGGCGACTCTATACGAATAATTGTCGAGAAGACGAAAGTCATGATGATCATTTGAGAAAGGGGCATAACCAGTGCCCAGGCGTAACCGAGGATAGATTGTTTGTACTGGCCCCGCAGATGACGCACGGTCATGTTCCAGAGCAGCTCGCGGCGATGCCACAGGTTCGCCAGCGAGATGATGAAGTCAGGAATTCGTAGGGCCGTACCTATGTGATCGCGGCCAGCGACTCGAATAGTCTGTCTCATCTGTACATCATACAAACGCGGGGATAGGCGCGAAGGTAACTTACGTCGGGGATACTTTCGCAAGGGGATACTTTCGCAAGGGGGATACTTTCGCAATTGTAAGAGCGGGACGCCCGGCGAAGCAACGCGCCCTATCGCAGAACGAAGGGTCCGCGCTCGCGGTCAAAGTTGAAGTTGTAAAAGGCGTCGTCCGGGATTCCCCAGCGGCGGCGGAAGAAGATGTCATCTTCGAAGTGCGGTGTGGCACCGCGGGTCGCGCTTTCGTCGTGCCGGAGGACGGCGGCCGGCGAATAGACCACCGAATATCCTGCTCGGCGTGCTCGCAGGCAATAATCGACATCGTTCCAACCGAGGCGCATACCTTCATCGAAGCCACCGAGTTCGTTGAAGACATCGCGGCGGGTCATCATACAGGCCGCAGTCACCGCCGAACAGTCTCGCAGGCAGTCGCCAAGGCCCCAGTAGCGGAACGCCAGGTTGGCGGCAGGCATACCCCAGATCCCGAGAACAATTCCTTCATGGTTGGGTTCGCCATGGCGGTCGACTAATCGCGCGCCAACGACTCCTATCTCTCGGCGTTGGGCCTGCTCGAGCATTGCCTCAAGCCAGCCGTTCGCGGTCGCCTCGGCATCATCGTTCAACAGCAACAGAAATTCGCCGCTTGCGCGGGCGGCACCGAGGTTTACCGCTCGCGAGAAGTTGAAGACGCGGTCTTCGAAAGGCACAAGTTTGGTGATCGCTGACTCGAGGTGCTCTGGCAAAGGTTCCTCCGGCGCTGAATCCACCACGATGATCTCGCGGGCTGGATAGCGAGAATGTGACCGCATTGCCGTAAGACAACGCCCTAGGAGGCCGGCCTTGTCGCGTGTGGGTATTATTACGCTGACGAGAGGCTCTCCCGGTACCCTCGGGCGCATACGATAGATGCCGGGTACGCCCGCCTCCTCGACGCGCCCGGGGATATTGCGTCTTTCCATGGCATGAGCAAGCGCCTTCGCGGCGGCCTTGTATGCATACGGCTTAGCGCGCTCGGAAGCAGCGGCCGACCCGCTTATCATGCGCCAGGAATAAAGTGGGAGCGGCACATGGCCAATCTGTGTCGTCTGCTCGCTCGCGCGCAGGATCAGGTCGTAGTCCTGGCTACCGTCGAACTCGGTGCGAAAGCCGCCGAGCGTCTCTACCAGCGTGCGCCGGTATGTCAGCAAGTGCGCGATGTAGTTGCACGAGAGGAGCAAGTTGGGCGACCAGTCAGGCTTGAAGAATGGATTGATACGCCGGCCGTCACGCGTCTTCTTATCTTCATCTGTGTAAATGATGTCTAGATCCGGCTTCTCGTTGACCAGTTTAACCACTTCAAGCAGTGCCTCAGGCTGGAGTTCGTCGTCGTGGTCGAGCATGGAGACGAATTCGCCAGTGGCTGCAGTGAGCGCAGCATTACTCGCAGCGGAGATGCCGCCATTCTCGGCCAGCGCGACGACTCGGATTCGGTCGTCGAGCTGCGCGTATTCGGAAAGCACGCGGCTAACGCGTGGGTCGGTCGAGGCGTCGTCAGCGAGGCAAAGCTGCCAATGAGAATAGATCTGCGTGCGTACGGATTCGATCGCCTCGCGCAGCCAACGTTCCGGCGTATTGTGGACGGGGGTGATGATGCTTACGAGGGGGCGGTAGGCGAGCGCCGAGCATTCTGCCTCCCAAACGTGGCGGCGTTCGGGGGTAATTGCGCGCCGCTTAAGCCATTGTTGGTACTGGCGCTCTAGCGGTTCAGTGTAAATTTCAGCGAGGGTACGGCGCAGCCATCGGCGAAATTCTCTCGGAGTGCGGACTGCAGACCAAGGGCGTCGAACCAGGACCCGCGCGGCACGGTAGGCGAGATGGCCGGCCTGCTTAATTCGAGAGACCCGGCCAGGCGCCTCGCGCCCGGGGTCGCCGCTCGCAGAAATGTCGGATGTGCGCTTCACCAAATTCCAAGTGTGCACAGGAAACACGCGGTTGGGCAATGCATGTCCAGGCTGCGGAGCGCTCTGGGCAAAGTTCAGGGGCAAGGCTTGCCGGTGAGATTGGGGCCCAGCGGCAACGCCCCTATTATGCTGTCCGCGATACGGTCGATATCGATCCCTCTGTAACCGCAAGCAGCGAAAGTGGTCGAGTCGGTTATCCAACGGCGCTGCCCTGCTTGCGATGCCCAGACTCTCCCGTCCGAGCCGAGAAGCAAAGTGCCATCGCTAAACGTAGGCTGCGGACATGGGGTGCCGTTCAAAACCGGGCCGTTCGAGAAGGCCCCGACGGTTGACGCTGGCAAGATGGAAACGGCGTCCCAGCCGTAGCCGCAAGCGGCCATGGCGGCCGGGCTCACAACGTGCCGCTTTGCGCCGCCGTCCATGACGTAGATCGGCACCTGCTCGCCGGGCGGACGGATGAGGCGCCCGGTCGCGGCAACGTCCAGCAACGGCTTGGCCGTCGTTAGCCAGCCATCCGGGATCGGGATGAGATCATCGCCTGTAATGCCGAGAGCATCGAACGTGGCTGGGGACGGAACGTGGCGCTTCCAGCCTGCAAGCACGACGAAGACATTACCGTCGCGAGTGGTAACTTTGGAGTTCGTGCTCGTGCAACTGGTCAAGGCCGGGCCAACGCCAAGTCCCGCCAAGACCGTGCCGGCCGCCGGGTTGACTTTCGCCGCCTGATATCCGCAACCGGTGAATGTATCGTAGCTGCTTACCCACTTGCGGCCCCCGCCTAGCGTCACCCAAACGGCGCCGTCGGGCCCTTGCAGCAAAGTACCAAAGGGGAACTGAAGGGTAGGGCAAGCCCCCCCTTGGAGCGCGGGGCCCTCTGGGATGCTGCTAATGATGGAGCTCGAGACCGTGGCAATGGCTTGCCAGGGATAGCCACAACCGTCGATAACGCCTGGACTCGTAATGTGACGTTTCAGGCCGCCATCGAGCACGTAGATGGGCACTTGACTACCCGGGGGCCGAAGGACAATACCGGTGAGTGCCAGGCTCATGATTGGCTCGCCCGCAGGGAGACCGATAGAGCTCACGGGCGCGACGTCGCCCCACCCAAAACCACTGAGCTCGAACGTCAGGCTATCGGGGATATATCGCAGAACCCCGCCGCGAACCACATTAATACGGTTGTCGGGTGTCAAGAGAAGCGAGTTGTCTACCGTGCAGCCGGCCAGACCAGGACTAATCGGTAGCTGCGCGTTGATGCCCTCGCCAAGGTCATTCAGGTTCCCCCACTGGTAGCCGCAATCGGCGAAAGCGCCCGGGCTTACGACCCACTTTCGGGCATTCCACATTACTACCCAGGCCTTCCCGTCAGAGCTCCTCAGGAGCGTGCCGTTAGGGAAAGACGGCCGCGGACAGGGCGCGCCAGAGAGCGCCGGGCCGCTTGGTATGTTATCGACAGCCGCGGCCGACACGACGTCAACAGCGTCCCACCCGTAGCCACATTGAGTGAGCACACTAGGACTAGTGATATGTCTTTTTGTGCCGTTCTCCATAACGTAGATGGGTACCGCGTTGCCCGGTGGGCGCAACATACCAGGAGAAGCCGTTCGCTTCGAAAGTCGCGGGATCGGGTATGTGGCGCTTGAGTCCTCCCTCGAACACGTATATCGCGCCGTCTGGAGTGTTCAGAAGCGCACCGTCACCCGCCTGAACGGTGACGTTGATCGTCGCTGGCGAGCCGGCTGCGTACAAGGAATCTACCTTGATTTGAGCGGTGTAGGTGCCCGGAAGAAGGGACGACGCATCGGCGCTTACTGCGAAGATCTGATGGGTGTATCCAAGATCGGCACCCAGCGAGACGCCCTGAATTCGCGAAAGGCGGAGCCAAGGCTCAGTCGCCGTCAGGCGCCAAGCCAGGACGCCACTGCCGCCGTTTCCAATCGCGATCGATTGCGTTGGGCTCTGGCCGCCCGGAGACGCCACCAGCGATACGCTGGAGGTGGACGTGACGACGCTGGGGGTGCCCAGGACCTGGGCCCTAGTTAAGCCACTCCCGCTTGGGTCCTGATGCGCGGGGTTGGGGGTGGGAATGTCCATCGCCGCGCACTGAAGGTTCGACGAGCAGGGGTTCCAGTTGTCCAGCTTGAGGTGCTCGTAGAAGGCTGGGTCCGATAAGTTCGGAAGAGTAACCGGCTGCGAGTTCCAGAGCTGTGCACCGCCGCGCACCGGCGGGGTTTGCGCGCACCCGAGGATCAGCTCCTGATATGGATAAGAGCGGGACGAACCGCAATCGTAGGCGGGGCGCGGCCAGGCGTAATCCGGATTGAGTGGGTGGTTCTTGAAAGCAAAACCGTTGTACCCCCAGAGCGCGTAGTACCAGTCCTCGATGACGGTTGGGTTGCGGCTGCCTACAATCGGGCGGTACTCCGGCGACGCGTTCCACTTTTCGGCGAGAATGCGCGCGCCTCGGGCGATGTTGAAGGCGTAGTGCCCGCCGATCATCGCCTGGTCAAGCGTTGGCACACCGGAAACGTTCTGCATGCCTGACGTTATCTGCATGATTCCGTAACCGCAATCGTGTGAGGAAAGCACGGGGCCTATCTGGCCGTACTGGACGGGGGGATCGTAGCTGCCTTGCGCCCAGCCGCTCTCGATCCAGGCAATCGACTTTAGTAGCACCGGCGGGATGTAAGGACCGACGAGCGATCCAGAGCCCGCCCCGCGGTTCCCAGTCTCCATCGCGGGAGGAGCAAAGGTCGGGTATTCCGGCAACAATTGGTTCCAGCCGGCCAGCTCCATCGTCCGCGCATAAACGTTGCGATAGTCAGCAGCCTCGTAGGTCTGGAGGTCGAACGCTCCAAATGGGCTGCCGGTATTCCCGCAAAGATGATGAGCGTAGGTGGGACGCGACCCGCCGGTAAATGCGAGGACAAAAGCGACGAGAGCGAGCAGCGGTAGCGCTGTGAGGTATCTGTTGAACAGTCTTCGCATAGCGGGGAAAGTAGTATACAGGCCTTGGCTCGAGAATGTGAAAGGTAACAGCCCGACAATACTCAGAGACGCGCCGGGTTACGATTCTGTGACAGAAGTACAGCCGTGCCCACGGCGACGGAGTCTAACCTTGTTGTCCCCGGTTGGTCGCTAGGCGCGGACACGAGGCGTGTGCATTGCGCCGCTGGAGATCGGTTCGTCGATGTAAAGGTCGCCGTTGCGGATTTTGATATTGAAACCACAAGTCGGATTAGTGCATGCCCATGCCTTAAAGTAGATCGCCGCGCCCTGGCTGCCGAAATCCGATAGTGGTACAAGGTCACCGAGTTCACATTTCTGACACTTCGGGAAATTGTTCACCACGACCACATGTACCTCCCCCGATTGGATGCTTCCTTGTCGCGAAAGTATAGCAGCGGCCGAAACGGACTGACAAGTAAAAAAGTGAAGGTATTTCGCTAAAGTTTTGGGAGGTTTTAGACTTACTTATCGGGCTGAACGGGCCTCGCCAGGAGCCGCCAACAAGCACCCACTCGCGCCCTCTGAGAGGGTCCCTTACTTCTGAAACTGGAGAAACCAGTACTCGTAGCTGTCTACGAGGGCCATCAGGCTGGCCTCGATGATGTTTGCCGAGGTGCCGACGGTCCACCAGCTGAACTCGCCTGCTGTCGACTCGATCAACACCCTTGTGACCGCTTCCGTTGAGTGGTGGCTGTCAATGATGTGCACTTTGAAATCGGTTAAACGGAGGGTGGCGATGCCCGGATACTGTCCCACAATTGCTGCGCGCAGGGCCTTGTCGAGGGCATCCACAGGACCAACGCCTTCGTGGTCGGCATGGCCCTTCCACTCCCGATCGTTCTTGCGCACCATGACGGTCATGCGCACGCCGGCAATGTACTCACGCTCGCTGGTCCGCGGATCAATGCGCCGGCCGGGTTCGATCGTCACCTTGTGGCTGGTTATCTCGAACGGGGGCTTGTAGTCCCCGAGCATGCGGCGCACGAGCATCTCGAACGACGCCTCGGCGCCCTCATACTGCCAGCCGAGTGCTTCCCTCTCCTTGATGTGGTCACGAATCGAGCGGGCCTGATCGAGTGAGACCTCGATGCCTCGCTCATGTAGCTTGCGGACGACATTGCCAATGCCGGCGAGTTCCGAGATCAAGAAGCGATTGGTGTTTCCCACTCGCTCCGGCTCCACATGCTGATAGGACCAGTCTTCCTTGGCCACAGCGGCTGCATGCAGCCCCGCCTTGTGCACAAACGCTGCCGAGCCCACATAGGCCTGGCGGGGGTTTGGTGGCTGATTCGCGATTTCCGCCACGTAGTGGGCGACTTCGGTAAGCCGCGACAACTGCTCATCGCTCACGACATCGATCCCCAGCTTCAGCTTGAGGTTCGCCATGATACTGAACAGGTTCGCATTGCCACACATGTCTCCATAGCCGTTCGCCGCGCCCTGCACATGAGTCGCCCCCGCCTCGACGGCGGCCAAGCTACCGGCCACGGCGACATCCGCGCCATTGTGCGTGTGTATGCCCACCTCGCACGGCACTTCCTTGACGGCGGCGCGTACGATCTCCGAAATGCGGGAGGCCATGGTGCCGCCGTTCGTATCGCAAAGGACAACGCAGCGTCGAAGAAATGCTCGGCGTCGAGAAAGACTGTTCGCCCGGCCTCCTTCAAATGCCGAACTGAATCGCCGATCATGGCGAGATTCTCTTCGAGCGTCGTCTCCAGGACATGGGTGACGTGGCGGTCGTGCGCTTTGGCGACGATCGTGACAACCGGTGTGTTGGCCTCGAGCAGCGCCTTCAAGTTCGGGTCGGTGTCCGCGCGTCCGCGGGCCTTGCGAGTGGAGCCAAACGCAGCGAGGTGGGCGTTCTTGAGGTTCATCTCCGATATGCGGGCAAAGAACTCGATGTCCTTGGGGTTCGACCCGGGGTAGCCCCCTTCGATGTAGTGGACGCCTAGTTCGTCCATGCGCCGGGCGATCTTGATCTTATCGTCAACCGACAGCGAGATACCCTCCATCTGCGTGCCATCGCGAAGGGTCGTGTCGTATAGCTTGACGCGGTCTTTCATGGTGAATCCAAGTGTAGCGGACGCTGAAAATGGGCGGAAGGTTACGGATGGTGGGCCCTCTCGGTTGGGAGGGAGCACACCTTCCCAATTTATAGCACCGACACGAGGTGAAAATCGTATGATTGTATTGGAGGGATAAGACGATGCGCAGATTGCCTGCGACAAGAATTCTGGCCCTGGCAGTTGTCGTCCTTGCCCTGGCGGCGGGCGGCGTCGCCGCCGTCGCGGCGACGCGGGGCGGCGATGACGGGCCCCGCAAGGCGACCGCGCAGGAAGCAACAGCGACGCCGGCGCCGGCGGCAAAAGCCTGGCTGGGCGTCAGCGTAAAGCAGTCCGATAAGCCGGCCGGCCTCGCGATTAAGCACGTCGTGCCTGACAGTCCGGGGGCGGGCGCCGCCCTGGAGCCAGGCGATGTGATCACCGCGATCGATGGGCAGGGTGTCTCGAAATTCGACGACCTCAAGAACGCGGTCGAGGCCAAGGCCGTTGGGGACGAGGTGACGCTGAGTGTCGTAAAGAACGGCCGGGACCACCCGGACGCCCAAGCCGAGGACATCAAGGTCACCCTTAAAGCACGGCCGGCAGAGGCGGACATCAAAGACGAGATCGGCGACAGGATCGGCAGGTTGTTTGACCGCTTCGTCGACGGGCAATTCCGGTACCTCGATGAGAACGGCAAAACAGTAACGATCGAGGTAACTGCGGGCACGGTAAAGAGTGTGAGCGCCAGCGAGATCACGCTTGATGTTAACGGCGACGAGGGCGACAAATCGTTCTCGATCCCAGAGGGCGTGACAGTGCCGGAAGGACTGAAGGAGGGCGACCGCGCTGCCGTTATCATGAAGGATGGAACGGTACAGCACGTGATCAGCGGGCACTTTCCTTTCCTACCCGGGCTGCTCCCCGACGGCCTGAATCCATTCCACGACGGCGGAAGAATTCCGAAGCCGTCTCCGCAGACCTCCAACAGTACGCCACAAGCCTGATGGGGCACTTCCCAAGAACTGGGCCGGATAAGGCTCGGATCGTTTGGGTTGGGTTGACGAACGTTAATACTCCTCCAATTTGCCATTAATGCTCCGCCGATAGTCTGCTCCTAAGACAAGCAGAAGCAGCGAAAGGACCGGCAAGTGGAGCTCAAGGCATCAGGCGACGAGATCGGGAGCATCAGGTACCTCGTTTTGGCCGATGAAGGGGCAGACGGCGAGGCGCTCCTCGAGAAGCTGCGCCAAGTAGCCGCGCACCGAACGGGAAGCGACGTTCACCCTCCTCGTCCCAGCGAAGCCGGCAGGGCGCTCGTTTACATGGACGGAGGGCCAGAGCATCGCGGCGGCCCGGCGCACTGCAATGGTGGTGCGCCGGTGGCTCGAGCGCGCGGGCTCCGGGTCGATGAGACCTCTGTCGGAGACGCATCGCCAGTGCAGGCAATCGCCGATATTCTGGTGCAGCGCGGCCCATTCTCGGGGATTATCATCTCCACGCAGCCGCGGCGTATTTCGCGGTGGCTTAGACTCGATGTTCAGACGATTGCACGGCACCGCTTTTCACTCCCGGTCATCTCAGTAATCGGGCAAAAAGCCGTGGCTGCTTGATTTGCGTTGGAAACGATTCGGGTACATAGTCATCTCGCGTGGCTCAGGCGACGAGGAAGCGGACTCGGAAAGGAGAGCACATTGGCGAAGGATCAACAGACCAAGCGCTTGTTGAGCCGGCGAGACACGCTCGGCCTGATCGGCGGGGCAGGACTGGCCGCCATCGTAGGTTGCGGCGGCGATGATGAGAAACAGACTACAGGAAGCGCGACCAACACAACGAGCGCATCCGCGACGAGGTCGGCTGCTGCGACTACTGCGACGCGAGCTTCGACCGGCAGCCCGACAGCGGCTCCGGTTGCCTGTGTTGTAACGCCGGCGCTCACCGAAGGCCCGTACTTTGTGGACGAGAGGCTCAACCGGTCCGATATCCGCTCGGACCCGAGCAGCGGGGCCGTGAAGGAAGGGGTCCCGCTGCGCTTGAACCTGACCGTATCGAATGTGAACGGCGCGACGTGCACACCTATTGCAAATGCGGTCGTCGATATGTGGCACTGCGACGCGCTCGGCGAGTATTCGGATATCGCGAACGGCGCCGGCCAATCGAACACGAGCGGGCAGAAGTTTCTGCGCGGCTACCAGGTCACGGACGGGAACGGCGGTGTCCAGTTCCAGACGATCTATCCTGGCTGGTATCGAGGCCGGACGATCCACATCCACTTCAAGGTGCGCACCAATCCGGACTCGGCGTCCGGCTATGAGTTCACATCGCAGATGTTCCTCGACGAGGCGATAACGGACTCGGTGCTTGCCCGGGTGCCGTACAACCAGAAGGGCTCGCCGGACACGCGGAACGCGGACGATAACATCTTTAATCCCGACTTGGTCGTCCCTCTCACGACAGAGGGTGACGGTTACTCAGGGACACTACACATCGGCGTTCAGGCAGCGTAGCATTGTGCGACTTGCTTTAGTAGGTGATTGAAGCCGGCGGTTAGGTGGCGATCAGCTGGCCGCGAAACATGATGAGCGAGGGTTGCGTTAGAAACTCCGGATCGTTGCGCGGATCTCGCTCGTAGAGGACGAGGTCGGCAGGCGCTCCTTCCGCGAGCGCCGGCTCGCCGAGGAATGCCCGCGCCGTCGTCGAAGCGGCTGCGAGGGCGAGAGCCGGTTCCAAGCCGCTGGCTTGAAGCGCCACGACCTCGCGCCATATCGAGCCCGGTGGGCACATGTCCGTGCCCGCGAGGATGGTGACGCCCAGTCTGGCCGCGACGGGAACCATCTGCCGGGCGTTTTCGAAACCGTTGAGCACGGCCCGCTCGGCGCGCTCGCCTCCCATCTCCCTGGACATCGCTGCGGCGCCGGGGGCAATGACAAGAGTAGGCGTCCAGACGATCTGC
This sequence comes from Chloroflexota bacterium, assembly GCA_005880075.1. GTDB lineage: Bacteria > Chloroflexota > Dehalococcoidia > SM23-28-2 > RBG-16-64-32 > CF-163. Next base: position 20,467 of record VBJT01000119.1, on the reverse strand, counting down.
CTCGCAGCCATTTCTTCAAGCTGACGTTTGCTTATGCCGGTACCATGCTCGATCGAGTCGACACCGGCGGCTAGCCCGGCTTCGATGCCGGCGGGCGAAACAGCGTGCACGGCAACCCGGGCGCCCTCTGCCTGCGCGGCTTTGACGGCAGCAGCGAGGGTCTCCTGCGGGTAGTTGGGGGTGCCGTTCAGGAGATCGCCCGATTCATCGAAGTCAGCGATGATCTTTACCCAGCGCGCCCCGGATTTCGCCTCTCGGGTCGCGACTTCGACCAGCTCCTCGCTCGGTGTATCCCGCTGGACGCCGAAGTAACGGCCGGGCGGAGCGAGCAATCGGCCCGCGTAGTGGACGCGTGGCCGGCCTTCATCCGAGAGCCGCTGAGTCGCGTCACTCACCGCGCCCATATCGCGAAGAATGAAGGTGCCGGTCGCCAGGTGGCCTCGCAGGTTCGCGTCGACCAGTTCCGGGCTGCCGGGCGGAAGGCCGCTCTGAGCGAAATCGAGCGTGAGGTGCACGTGGCAATCGACGAGCCCGGGAATGACGAACCTGCCGCGCGGGACGAGGTCTTCGGCGTCATCTATCGGCTCGAACGTGATCCGCCGATCGCGGACCCAGAGGTCCCGGTGCTGATCGCCGTCAGGTAGGAAGGTCGCGCAGACTCGGTATGCCGGCACGGGCCTACCCCTGCTCCGAGGAAATGCGATTAGTCCCAGCCTCGCGCCGGCCAAGCTCTTCGGCGAACAACGCGACGGCCGCCTTGTTCATGTCGCAGAGGCGAATATCGCGTAGAGAAGAGCCTGGATGTCCGTCCATGTATTCGATGACCGCGTTAACCATGGTCGGGACAGCGCGATCGATGGGATAGCCGAAGATGCCGGTCGATATCGCCGGTAACGCGATGCTCGCGAGGCCGTGCTCGTCCGCCAGGCTCAGCGCGCTTTGCACGGCGCCCGCCAGCAGCCGCTCCTCGTCTTGCGACCCGCCGCCCCACACTGGGCCGACCGCGTGGATCACGTAGCGAGCCTTCAGGTCCCCGCCGCCGGTGATCGCGGCGCCGCCGGTTGGCACGCGACCGTGCTCCTCAACCCAGCGCCGGCTTTCGCTCGTGATCTGCGAGCCGCCCTTTCGGGCGATTGCGCCGGCCACGCCCCCGCCATGCGCGAGCATTCCGTTCGCAGCGTTCACGATCGCATCCACGCCCTGCTCCGTGATGTCGCCCGCGATGATGCGCAGGGAGCGGCCGTCCGGACGCAGGTGGTCTTTGTTCCTCGTACTTGACAGATTAAATTCGTTTGGTGGTTTTCGGGTTTTAAATATACGACAGTTGTATATTATGCTGCCTGGGCTTCGTCTCTGGCGCCACCGCTGCTTCCCTGCTCTCATTATACGAGCGCGAGGTCACCTGGTGACCTCGCTCGATGTCCACGTCTCCTTTGACCAGCACCGAACGGCTTGGCGCCCGTTCTCGCTCTTGCTGTAAGAAGACGACCAGACCGACTAGCGAGAAACGTCGGCGGGGCGCCAAGGCGCAACGCTGCCGGATCCGGATAACGCCACGCCGTCCACCAGTTTCGACGGTCCTGACCCGTCCGGTCGTGATATCCATATCGATGGAGAGTTGGCGCCTCGTTGAATCAGTAGATGTGAACTATCTGGGGAGTAGGCCACGAATCCTCCGCCATCCTCGAAAAGGCGAGACAACGTGCGTGTTTGAGCATCGGCAAC
>VBJT01000119.1:2255-18736 GCA_005880075.1 Chloroflexota bacterium | reverse complement strand
GACTCCATTCGCCGAGGTAACCGGGACTCTCTGCGTGAGCGAGGTTTGCCTCATTTGTGTCTACGGTCCAGCGATCGCCAGAGGCAGCTTCAAGTACGACCAAGCTCCGTGGTCCTTCCCCGAAGGCGTTACCTTCAACGACAGCAATCCTAGAGGCGTCAGGGGCCCAGCTGAGAACAGCGGCGGGAAGCGGGAATACATCAGCGACTCGGCCGCTGTCCGGGTCGACTTCAGAGTTCTGAAAAATGTGCCGGGCTTGATCCGGTGCCCATTGTGCGCGCTGATCGCTGCTAAACTCACCAAAGCATTGATCGGCGGCGGATACGACGTTTACCACGCATATGTCGCCTATTTCCGCGCTGCCGCCGTGCTCATTCTTCCAGTACGCCAACAGTCGACCGTCCGGCGACCACGCGCCGGAGCCGAAGTATGAAATCTGAGCGTAGTCTGCGAGATGCCTAGGTTCTACGCCATCAGCGTCGATCACGAAGAGGGCAGAGCCTTTCAGGACACTATCCGGCCCGCCGGAAGGCCTCGGGTCATCGTAGGCCAAAAACTGGCCGTCGGGCGACCAAGCGTATAACCCGGGTTGGTAGTCGTCGCCCGCCCAATCGAAGAGTCTGCGTTTCGCCTGACCGGTCGCATCGGACATCCACACCTCGCCCCGCCGCTGATATGAGACAAAGGCGCCGCCGCCAGCGCCCGGAATCCACTGACCGCCGCCCGGGATCCATTGATACGACGAGACTTCGTCGTCGATATCGCGAGTTTCACCGGTTAGCACGTTTAACGAACTGAGCTTCCCGCTGGCGGGTGGCCCCTCGTCAATTAGATGCAGGTACGCGATCCAGTGTCCATCGGGCGACCAACTGGCATAGCGGGCCGCCTCGGCACTGATAGGCTTCCGGCCAACAGGCTCCGCGACTAGCTGTCGCGCTTGCGAGCGGTCTGGATTAATCACCCAGATCGTGCCGTCGGCTGCAGCGTAGGTGATCGACCCTTCCGGAATAGCCGCTGGAGCTAGAGAGTCCGTCGGCACTGCGGTAGGAGACGCCGCAGGCTCGGCAGAATCGTCACCGCATGAGACGCAAACCAGCGCCAAAGCAATCGAAAGCAAGGCGACGGCTCGCGCGTACATCGGTCGATTCCACCGAAGCAACTATTATAACGTCGATGAACTGTGCCCAGTTATGGCCAGTTCGGGTAAGATCAGACCAGCGAAGCCACCAAATCCCCCACCTCCGAAGTCGCCATCCCCATCTTCCCCGCCGAGAGCGAGCGGATCTTCCCGCTCTCCAGCGCCTTCACGACCGCCGCCTCTATTCGAGCGGCGGCATGTTCTTCGCCGAGGTGGGCGAGCATCATCTTGCCGGCCTCGATGGCGGCGAGGGGGCAGATGACGTTCTGGCCGGTGTACTTCGGTGCGCTGCCGCCGATGGGCTCGAACATCGAGACGCCCTGCGGGTTGATGTTGCCGCCGGCGGCGATGCCCATGCCGCCCTGGATCATCGCGCCGAGGTCCGTGATGATGTCGCCGAACATGTTCTCGACGACGATCACGTCGAACCACTCGGGGTTCTTGACGAACCACATCGTGGTGGCGTCGACGTGGGCGTACTCGCGCTTGATGTCGGGGTAGTCCACCTCGCCGATCTCGTTGAAGGCGCGCCACCAAGTGTCGTGGACGAAGGTGAGAACGTTCGTCTTGGCGACGAGATGGAGCTGACGTATGTCGTTGCGCTTGCGGGTGAGGTCGAAGGCGTAGCGGATGGCTCGCTCGGCGCCGAAGCGAGTCGTCATGTGGACCTGCGTCGAGGTCTCGTGGGGCGTCCCTTTGTACTGGAAGCCGCCCATGCCGCTGTACAGACCCTCGGTGTTCTCGCGCACGACAACGAAGTCGATGTCCGCCGGGCGCTTGTCCTTGAGTGGGCAGTCGACGCCCGGGTAGAGCTTCACGGGGCGCAGGTTGATGTACTGGTCGAGCTCGAAGCGAAGGCGGAGGAGGAGGCCCTTCTCGAGGATTCCGGGCGGGACGTCCGGGTGGCCGATGGCGCCGAGGTAGATGGCGTCGAAGCCGCGCAGCTCCTCGAGGACTGAGTCCGGCAGGATATCGCCGGTCTTCTTGTAGCGCTCGCCGCCGAGGTCGAACTCCGTGAGGTCCAGCTTGACGCCGGTGGCTTCGAGGACCTTCAGCCCCTCGCGGACGACCTCGGGGCCGGTGCCGTCGCCGGGGAGGACGGCTATGCGGTGTGCCACGGGAATAGGGAACTCGGAACAGGGAACTCGGTCATTGGTGGTGAGTGTAGCAGGGGCGAGGAGTTACCGAATAGACGAGGGCGCTGGTGTCGTCCGTGCCCGATTACTGGACGCCGGAGTATTACACGAATTTTAACTGAACGAAGCCGCTCGATGGCACAGTTGCGTAGGCCGGATCGGGAGGCGTTGATGGGCCGCCGGCTTCCTGTGGTTCCACGTAATATTCACCGGGAGTGAGCGGCGTACGGAATCGACCGTCTGGGTCAGCCGTAAATTCAGCGACTCTTTGCGAGCGGTCTGCGGTCCATATGACGATCCTCGCCTGATATGGCGGGTAGCAGCTATCCGATGGCGGATACGTCTCGACTGAGCAGACGCCCATTACGACGGTTCCTTCGACGCCAGAGCAACCGTCCGCACAAGGTGTCGGTGCTGCAGATGCCGCCGGCGTAGGCCCAGGCGTTTCGCTGGGCGGCGGAGTGGGTTCGCCAGGAGTCGGGAGGTCAGAAACGTCGATCGTGGTGGGACCCACGACAACCACTGATGGCGTGAGTGTGGGTGAGGGTGCGCCTGCCGGGGTATGAGAACTTCGGCCCTCTGCGCTTGGTGCCACGCGGCCGCCCGCTCTAGGAGTCGCGGCCCAGGTTAACGCATTCTGAGCCGAGACACCAGATTCGAGGGTGATCGTCTTGCTGCCGCGGGGGAGTGCTACCGCTACGACCGCCAGCGTCGAAGCCGCCATTGCGGCGACGCCGCCGATGAGCACCCACCTCCAGTACTTGGTGCCCCGCGGCTCCGGCCGCCAAGCGGCCGCCTCTTCGCGGGTGCCGACGCCGAGCTTCGAGAGGATCTGCGAGACGTGGTACTTCGCGCCGTCCAGCGAGATGCCGAGCCGCTCGGCGATTTCTTCGTTCGTGAGGCCGCGGCCGATGAGGTCGAGGACCTCGCGTTCGCGGGCGGTCAGGGCACCCGGGTCGTGGCGGCGCATCGTGATGCGATTTTCGCACGGGCGGCGGGCGTTCGCACTACCCGAAAAGTAGGCGAAATTATCGTTGGTTCTCGCAGAGGTGGCTGCCCGGCGGTAGAATCGAGGGGCTATGGCAGCGCGCGAGCGTAAGCTCTCACATATTGGCGCTGAGGGACGCCCCCGCATCGTGGACGTCTCGGCCAAGTCCGATACCGCGAGGGAGGCGACCGCCAAAGGCAGCGTCTACATGAGCGCCGACACACTTTCGCTCATCGCTTCAGGACACGGGGCGAAAGGCGACGTGCTAACGACGGCTCAGATAGCGGGAATCATGGCCGCAAAGCGCACGCACGAGCTGATCCCGCTCTGCCATCCGCTGCCGCTCACGGATATCGAGGTATCGCTCGAGGCGGACGAAGCGCGCGGCGCCATCGACATTACGGCGACGGTGCGGACGACCGCGAAGACGGGCGTCGAGATGGAGGCGCTGACGGCGGTGTCGATCGCGGCGCTGACGGTTTACGACATGGCGAAGGCGGCGCAGAAGGACATGCGCATCGGCGACATCCGCCTCGTGCGAAAGACGGGCGGGAAGAGCGGGGATATCGAGTTGGAATAGGGGTATCGTGAATCACCGACTGAGAATGCCCCTTGGTTATCGATGTCCGCTTTGCGACCACGAGCACTCTGGCGATTTTCAGAAATCATCACTCTTCGACAACCCCGTCTGCGAAATGTGTATGGACCCTCTCGAATCGTGGGCTTGGGAAGACGAAGCGGAACAGGAATACCGGCTCGTTCGGGAGCTGGTTGGTCGTACAGAACGCTCATGGACTGAGTGCCGGGTACTGATTCTGCAGGATGAGCTCAACCTCTGGCGAAATAAGAATCAGGCTGAGGACGCGCGCGCACGAAAGTACATCCGCGAGCTGATTGGCAAACTGAGAGAACTTGGGGCAGCGACAGGTACCCAGTAGACAACGAGTATATCAAGCGCCGCTGTCTGCCATTTCTTCTGCTAAACTAGCGTCACGCTAGATTGAGGTCGCCATGACGACGGAGCAGCTGAACACCTCACACGATAACCTGAGACGGCTGACGATACCCGTACAGCCGGTACCGAAGCAGAAGCCGGCGGAGCGCGTCCACAACTGGGACGAGGCGTTCCTCGGCTACAGCCTCGAGACGGCCATCATCGAGGCGGAGCGCTGTATTCACTGCCCGACCGCGCCCTGCCAGGAGGCCTGCCCCACCGGCAACGACATCCCTGCCGCGCTGATCCTCCTCGAAGAGGGTGATCCCTTTGCCGCGGCGGCCAAGTTCCGCGAGACGAGCAACCTGCCCGACATGTGCGGGCGGCTTTGCCCCCAGGAATCCCTCTGCGAAGGGTCGTGCGTGGTTGGCTTCGCGATCCGGCCGGGCGGGATCAAGCAGCCGCCGGTCGCCATCGGGAAGCTCGAGGCGTTCATCGCCGATTACGAGCGCCGCAATGGTGGCGTCGCGATCCCTCCAATGGCGCCTTCGACCGGCCGCAAAGTTGCGATCATCGGCTCGGGACCCGCCGGACTTGCGGTCGCGGAAGAGCTGACGAAGCAGGGACACTCATGCACGGTGTTCGAGTCTTGGCCGGTACCCGGCGGAATCTTGCTGTACGGCATCCCGAACTTCAAGATGCGCAAGGAAATCCTCCAGGACAAGCTCGAGTACCTAGAACGCATGGGCATCGAGTTCCTCTGCAACACCGTAATCGGCAAGGACGTGACGGTCGACGAGCTTATTCGCGAACGCGGCTACGACGCCGTGTTCCTCGGCACAGGCGCGCCGGTGGGCGGGCAGATGAGGATCGAGGGCGAGGAGCTGGCGAACATCTACCAGGCGACTGAGTTCCTCGTGCGCGGCAACCTCGAGCCGGAGCAACTTCCAGAGAACATGCGCGAGCCCATGGACTGCGCGGACAAGGATGTCCTCGTCGTCGGCGGCGGTGATACCTCGATGGACTGCGTGCGCACGGCGATCCGCTTGGACGCCAAGAGCGTCGCCTGCATGTACCGCCGCACGGAGGCCGAACAGAAGGGCCGAGAGGAAGAGCGGAAACACGCCCGCGAGGAGGGCGTCGAGTTCATGTACCTGACGATCCCGACGCGCTTCACCGGCGAGAACGGCCGAGTCGCCGCCGCCGAGTGCGAGCGGATGCGTCTCGGCGAGCCGGACGAGTCGGGCCGGCGCCGACCTGAGCCGATCCCTGGCTCGGAGTTCGCTTTACAGGTCGATATTGTGGTACTCGCGATCGGGTACAGTCCCGACGAGCTGATGGAGAAGACGACTCCGGGCCTGCGCACGACACCGTGGAAGACAGTCCGCGTCGACGAGGACTACGCGACGACGCGCCCCGGCGTCTTTGCCGGCGGCGACAACGTGAATGGCGCCGACCTCGTCGTCACCGCCATGGCGGACGGTCGCCGGGCATCCGAGGCGATCAACCGGTACCTCGAATCGCTCGGTTAGCTCTGAGCGCGCATATTGTTCTGACCGCCCGAATGAGTGAAAACCAGCAGGTATGTCATTCTGAGCGCCGAGCGGTTAGAGCGCGGAACAGGGCCCGTTCGCGAAGAATCTGTCGAGGTTGGGCGGGGCAAACATCTGAGCGTTGAGTTCTCAAAATGAAGGAATACTTCGTTTACATCACAACCAACCACACCGGGTCTGTCCTTTACACCGGGATGACGAGCGCTCTCGGATTCCGCTAGTCGCAACACCGTTTGCGTCTGACAGACAGTTTCACCAGACGCTACAAGGCAGACAAACTGATCTACTACGAGGCAACCACCGACGTTCAGGCCGCAATTGTCAGGGAGAGAGAAATCAAGGGCTGGAGCAGACGGAAGAAGATTGCGCTCATCGAGGCGACAAATCGCTGAGCCGGCCGTGTTCGGCCGCCTGCTCGCGACCGAGGACGTGCCGCTGAAGGAGTACTACTTCTACATCAACCCGATGTTCCAGACGGGCGCGCCGAAGTATGCCTGGCTGAACCAGGTCATCGCCGTGGGCCGGGGCAAGGTCGTCCCTGGCGGCGTCGAGTATCGTGTCTGGACGGTCGAGAACGCCGGCTAGTCGCACGCGACTCTTCCAGCCGACACGTAAAGGGGCGCGAGCTGCGAGCAATCAAAACGAGAATCGCCAACAATCAAGGCGATTTTGTTCGCTGTGTTTGATTGTTGGGTGACCAGTTGATTGTGGGGACTTTGTTTTTCCTCTTTTTTGGTCCTTCGCGTATTTAGCCAAGGCGCTCGCGGCGGTCCATTTTTCGATCGAGCGACGCATAAAGCCTTGGCGCCGACGAACAAATCTGCGTTGCCATTAAGCGATTGGATAGCGGTTGGTACAAGACGGGATGTGCGGTTCTCCTGCATGCATGTCTCCATTTAGAGAGTAGCGGACTCGAGCGAGAAAGCTAAGGGGAAAGTGACACTGGAGACAGGGTGCCTTTTTGTCGGCGTAGAATACTGGCGTGAGCGAGCTCATCACCTCGACCGAACGTGCGCTTGCCGAGCGGCTCGCCGCTTCGATCGGGGCGATCACTGGTCCCGAGAATGTCCTCACGGGCGACGCCGTCGCGGAGTTCCGCTGGGATGCGCTCGGGCCATGGCGTGGCTTCCCCGAATACGACGCTCTGTCTCCGCAGCCGCTGGTCGTCGCCCGGCCACGGACGACGGAGGAGGTGTCGGGAATCGTCCAGTTGACCGCGCAACAGGGCATTGCCATAGTTCCGTACGGAGGCGGCTCAGGCCTGATGGGTGGCGCGATCGCCCTCAGGCCCTCAGTGGTCATCGAACTGAAGCGGATGGACTCGATCTTCGAGATGGACAGCGAGAACCTCACGGTCCGCGTCCAGGCCGGCGTTATCTTGGAGGCGCTCGAGCAGGCGCTCAACCGGGATGGGCTGATCCTGGGACACGACCCGTGGTCGCTGCCGATCGCGACAGTCGGTGGCGCCATCTCGACCGACTCGCTTGGCTACCGCGGTGCGAAGTACGGCTCGATCGGCGACCAGGTGCTTGGGCTGACAGCCGTTCTCCCAGACGGCAGCATCTTTGATCGGACTACGCCCGCGAAGACTTCGGTCGGCCCTGATCTCCGCCGCCTTTTCATCGGCAGTGAAGGCTGCTTCGGCATCGTCACAGAGGCCACACTGCGAGTCTTCCGGGAGCCGGAGCTGCGAAGCATGCGCGCCTACCGCTTCCGGCGCTTCGAGGACGGCTTCGCGGCAATCGTAGAGATGCACGGCATCGGGCTCGCGCCCGCATTGCTCGACTACGGGGAGCACCCAGGTGATGGCGCAGAACCCGCCCCGGCGACCCTCTACCTCGGCTTTGAGGGCTTCCGCGAGGAGGTCGGAGCCCAGAAGCGGAGGGTCCGCTTGATTTGCACGAAGGCCGGCGGCCGCTCAGTCGGGCGCGGCGAGGCCAAGGCGTTCTGGAAGCGCCGCCATGATATCGCGATAGGCTTCGCCGAGAGAAGGCGGCAAGGCGGGACGCGGCCCCGCCCCGCGGGAGGCGCATTCGACTTCGTTCACGTCACTTTGCCACGCTCGCGGGTGTTGGGCTTCCGCGCCGCCTCTACAGCACTCCTCGAGGCCAACGCGGTGCGCGCAGTCGAGTACGGCATCTGGTGCTGGCCTGAGCTCTTCTCCGTGACGATGACAGCTGACGGGGCAGATGCCCGAGAACATCTCTCCGGCGCCGTCGATGAACTGCTTTCGCTCGCGCGCGACATGGGCGGCTCGATCGAGTACTGCCACGGGGTGGGCGTCCGCCTGGCGCACGTGATGGAGCGCGAACACGCCCATGGGCTCGAAGTCATGCGCTCGATCAAGCGCGCCCTTGATCCGGAGGGCATCCTGAACCCCGGCAAGCTCGGCCTATAGCCGGGCAAGTATTGTCGTACAATCCGCGCGGAGGTGCCACGATGACCGAACGCCCGAACCGGCAGATCCTTCTCGCCGAGCGCCCGACCGGTAAGCTCGAGGAGTTGCACTTTAAACTCATAGACTCGACGATCGGCGATCCCGGACCGGGCGAACTCGTTGTTCGCACCGTACTGCTATCGATTGATCCCGCGAACCGCGCTTGGATGCAGGGCCGGACGTATCGCGAGCAACTCGGCGCCGGCGAAGTGATGGCGGGCGGCGCCCTGTGTGAAGTGGTCGCGGCCAATGGTTCGCCGATTGCGCCAGGCTCGATCGTCCAGTGCGAGCCGGGCTGGCAGGAATATGCGATCGTTGCGGCCAACCGAGTCTTGCCCGTGAACCTGCGCTGCTCGACGTCGGACGGCCGCAGAAGGGCGAGACGGTCGTCGTCTCAGCCGCGGCGGGCGCGACTGGAAGTGTCGCCGGTCAGATCGCACGCATTGTTGGCGCGAGGGTCGTGGGCGTCACCGGCTCAGACGACAAGAGCCGCATGCTCGAGCGCGATCTCGGCTTCGACGCGACCGTCAACCACCGCAGCGATAAGCTTCGCGAAGACCTCGCTGCCGCCTGTCCGAACGGGATCGACGTCTACTTCGACAACGTCGGCGGACGCGTACTCGAGGCAGTCCTGCCGCTTATGCGGACCCATGGCCGCATCGTTTGCTGCGGCGCCGTTTCGCAGTACGACAGCGCCGGGCCGGCGCCCGGCCCGGCGGGTGTGCCCGGCCAGCTAATCGTCAAGCGGCTGCGCATGGAAGGCTTCCTCGTGTCAGATTACATAGGAGAGTGGGCTCAAGCCCAAGAACAACTCGCCGCTTGGGTGGCGGCCGACGAGCTCAAGGTGCTCGAGGATATCGTCGAAGGGCTCGAGTCCGCTCCGCGAGCGCTCATCGGCATCCTCGCCGGCGATAACGTCGGCAAGCGCATGGTCCGTGTGGCGCCGGACCCGGCGTAGGGCGCTCGTGACGCGCCCTGCTGTCATTTCTTCTTCGCCGGTAGGCTTCTCGCGAAGTCCAGGGTCTGCTCGACCCAGCCGCGCAGCTGCTCATCGCTGACGTAACCCTCCGGTGCGACGAACACCATGCCCTTCATCGGCCGCGCGGCAAAGTCCATCGGGCGCGCCCCCGGGGAGGCGAGGGCCTCTTCAAAGCGTTCGGGCCCAACGCGCGCCATCAGGTCTTCCCTGGTTATTCCGCAGAACATGTTGCCATTGAGCATGAAAGCGATACCGCCGAACATCTTGCGCTCGGTGAGACCAGGGCTGTCGCCCAGGATTCCGCGGATGCGGCCGGCGAGCTGTTCATTGTAAGCCACGCGGATCGCTCCTAGGTGAACTGTAGAAGTTGAACGTAGTTCCCTTCCGGGTCTTTGAACGTGGCAACAATGACTTGATCGAATGTCTCTGGGTCGTCAACGAACTCCACGCCTTTGGACTTAAGCCGCGCGACCTCGGCGTTGATATCATCGGTTGTGAAACCGACCATGTGGCGCGCCGGGTCGTTGTTCTTCCCCTTCACTTCGCTGTGCGTGCCCAACGCGAACCCGGGGGCGTTAGCTTCACCGAAGACAACGAATTCAGGCGACTCGAAGTTCGGCTTGAGTCCGATAGTGTCGCGGTAGAAGGGCAGCAGATTCTTCTGGATGTCTTCGCTCCAAGTGGTGGAGCCACTTAGTCCTTTGATCACGGGGAGCCTCCTTTCATTTGGACGTGCTCGATATCGATCGGTTCCTATGTTAGACGAATGGCGAGCCGCCTGTTCGACGTCAGGTGCGGCGGGCAGTCTCGGATGGCAGGCTCTTCACGCTAGCCCTGGGTCGCAAGGCGCCGCCGGCGCTCGACTTCGGCCTCCGTCGGCTGCTCGAACGGACTCACTCGCGTTGAGCTTGAGCCCTGCCGGTATGGTGCCGTCCGCGAACAGGCGCTTGCCGGTCCCAAGAACGAGCGGAAAGACCCACAGCCGGAATTCGTCGATCAGGTCGGAATTCAGGAGAGTCTGGATGAGGTTCGAGCTGCCATGCACCTGCAGCTCCGGCCCTGACCGCTCCTTTTGCGCAACGACCTCGCGACCGACGTCTCCCTTTATTAGCGTCGAGTTCTGCCACTCGACTCTGTCGAGTGTTCTCGATGCCACGAATTTCTTCGCACTGTTCAGGGCGTCCGCGGCGGGGTCGCCCTTTGCGTACGGCCAATGCGCCGCGAAGATCTCATAGGTCTTGCGGCCGAGGAGAAGGTCAAACGGTTTACTCATAGACTCGCCCATGACCTGTCCCATCCGCTCGTCCCAATAGTTCGCCGACCAGCCGCCGTGCGTGAAGCCACCAGTCGGATCCTCTTCCGGCCCGCCGGGGGCCTGCATTACTCCATCGAGGGTCAAGAACGTGTTTACGCTAAGCCTTCTCATCGCACTCCTTTCTCGCAGCCCAGTTGGGCTATTGCTTGGAGCAGCTCTTCAACGTATCAGGTGGTTTTGGCGATGCGGTACTTGAGGTGAACGACTCCGGGCCCCTCGATAGCGCGCACCGGCTCGATCTTAGGCCCTGAACCTCCGATGTTTTCGAGGAGCCTCTCGCCGCCGCCGAGGAGAATTGGCACGATGTGAAGATCCATCTCGTCGATCAAACCGGCGGCGAGGTACTGCTGGGCGACGTTCGCCCCGCCGCCGAGCAGTATGTCCTTCCCTCCGGCGGCCTCCTTCGCCTGCTGGAGCGCTGACTCGATGCCGTCCGTGACGAAGAAGAAGGTCGTGCCTCCCTGCATGGACAGCGGGTCCCGGGGGTGGTGGGTGAGAACGAAGACAGGCATGTGGTATGGCGGGCTGTCGCCCCACCAGCCCTTCCACTCGTCTCGCCAGGGGCCGGGACCGCCGCCGAACATGTTGCGGCCCATGATGTAACTGCCGACGTCAGCGAACATCTCGCGAAGCACGTCGTCGTTCGCGCCTGTCTCGCCGCCGCTCATGCCGTGGGTTTCACGCCACGACTTCAGTGGGAAGACCCACTCATGGAGCTGCTCGCCTCCTTCACCGAGCGGGTTCTCCAGAGTCTGGTTGGGCCCGGCAATGTAGCCGTCCAGTGACATCGAGATGTTGAATTTGAACTTGCGCATGCTACCTCCAGATCTACTGCTCTTCAGGCGTTCGCCGGGGCTTCAAACGGGTGGTGTCTTTTTCGGGCGGGGGAGTCGTTGACCACACGGAAAGTGATATGCGTAACACCTGGCGCGTCGACCACCCTCGTGGTCTCCAGTTCAGGTGCCGTCGTGCCCGGATCGTCGAACAAGCGGACGCCCCCTCCTAGCAGGACCGGCACTAGCTGAGTGTAAATCTCGTCGAGCAGCCCGAGTCGAAGACACTGCTGCGCGACATTGGCTCCGCCGACACCAACAATCTTGTCACCCGCGGATTGTTTTGCCTTCTCGACTGCGGTTTCGACGCCGTCCGTAACGAACGTGAACGGCGCGTCCTTGTTCTGCTCGATCCAGTCCTGCGGCACGTTGTGAGTGACAACGAAGACCGGTGCGTCTATCGGGTGTCTGCCTCCCCAGCCATTAGCCACATCGAACGCTCGACGTCCGGAGACAATCGCCCCGGTTCCTCGGAATATGTCTACAGCGGCCTGGGCGCTCACCCGCGTGGTACGACAAGGAAGCCAAGGAGGCCGCGCACTTCTACACCTCCATCTTTCCGGAGTCGAAAATCACGAACATCACCACCCTGCACGACACGCCGTCGGGCGATTGCGATGTTGTTGACTTCGAGCTCGCCGGGCAGCCTTTTATGGCCATCAGCGCCGGCCCGCTGTTCAAGTTCAACGAGTCAATCTCCTTCATCTGTGCCTTCACCAGCTTATTCACAAGCGCGGCTGTAGGGGGTTTGTCGGGCGCGAATCGGACAGTGCCTTTCGATCTGTCGTAGGGCTGTAAGTCCGCCTCGTGCGCCCCCATAACGGACCTGCCGTACAGGGCGCAGTGCTTCTTCGCCGCGCCGAAATAGCGAGCGGCCGGCCCTTGTACTTGAAGGCCGGGATCCCGTAGCTGATCGACTGGACGGCTTCGGGCGCGGAAGCCGTGATCGTCCTGCGGAGCTTCTCCAGCGCCGCCCGCTGGTGTTCTGGGAGCGCCGCGAGGTAGCCGTCTACTGACTGAGGTGCCCGGACTCAATCACGCTCCCTCGTAGGCCTGCTTCAAGGCTGCGATATCCAGCTTCTTCATCGGCAGGAAGGCTTGCGTGAGACGCGCGATCTGGTCCGGTGTGCCGCTCCGCATCATTTCGTCCATTCGCGCGGGAACGATCTGCCACGAGAGGCCGTACTTATCCTTCAACCAGCCGCACTGCTCGGATTCGGGGGCCGGATGAAGGAGATTGACTCGTTGAACTTGAACAGCGGGCCGGCGCTGATGGCCATAAAAGGCTGCCCGGCGAGCTCGAAGTCAACAACATCGCAATCGCCCGACGGCGTGTCGTGCAGGGTGGTGATGTTCGTGATTTTCGACTCCGGAAAGATGGAGGTGTAGAAGTGCGCGGCCTCCTTGGCTTCCTTGTCGTACCACAGGTGCGGGACGATCTTTTGTTTGATTGTGGCCATGATGCTTCTCCTTAGTCCTCATGAACTTTGGACGGCTATCGAACCTAGTTGTCCTCCGGTATTGGGATCGACGGATAGGATCATCGCTTCCGCGTCTGCAAGAACTCGCCGAGGCGGTCGTACGTCTCGGCCGCGCCTTCCTCCATTCCGGACTGAAGCATCCCATCGCGGTCCTCCTTCGAGTCGAACAGAGAATGCGCGATGAGCTTCGTCCTGCCACCGCCGAGATCTTCGAGCGTGAGTGTGTCGACGGAGATGTGCCCGGGCATGCCTTCCCACTCGAACGTCCAGACGATTTTCGCGGGCGGGACGATTTCGCGATACTTTCCCGCCGGGACGAAAGTCCATCTCGCAGACCTCGAGCGAGTACCTGCGCGGGCCCCACCACATCGCAAGATGCTCGCATTTGCAGTGCGCCTCGAAGACGAGGTCGCGCGGCGCGTCGAACTCGCGGGTCATCACAATCTCTATGTCAGATGGAGTTGTGACCGTGAGCTTCTTCTGTTCGACCATGGTTCTCCGCCTCCTTCGGGTGCTTGGGGACGCGCTTAGTCTTGATTCTGCCCCTGTTCCGCCGAAGTCTTCGCACGGCTTTCTCCATTAAGGAATGGCAATACGGTCTGGGGCAGTTCCGGCGCGACAGACATTTCGTAATGTGTGAGATCCGGGAGAATGGCAAGCCGATTCCGCGACATGTTCTCGCGCATCCAACCGGCATCGCGCAGTCCCCCGCCGAGCAACTGGTAGAACTTGACGATGTGCTCGGGCCGGAACATGTCGCTGTCCCCGTACACCAGCATCACCGGCATCGTCAGCTTCTTCACGTCCTGCTCCCAGTCATAGGGTTTGCGCATCCATTCACCCATTCGGTCCAGCAGTTTCGGAAACTCTCCGGGATTCGGGGCGATAGCTGCGTACGACTGGTACATCGGTGTTTCTTTCATTGACTCCGCCATGGCCGCGCCAACCGCGGCTTGCATCGGGAGCATCTCGGGGTAGAAGCCATCCTGAGCATACCCGGCTGAGACGAGGACCAGCCGGCGCACGAGTGACGGGTGCTGTACGGCTAATCTGAAGGCCACGCCGCCGCCGAGCGAATACCCCATCACGTCGACTTGCTTGAAGCCGAGTTCTTCGATCAGCAGCGCCATGTCATCACCCATATCCGGCAGGTCGATCGG
Organism: Chloroflexota bacterium; assembly: GCA_005880075.1. Taxonomy (GTDB): domain Bacteria; phylum Chloroflexota; class Dehalococcoidia; order SM23-28-2; family RBG-16-64-32; genus CF-163. Next base: position 4,782 of record VBJT01000119.1, on the reverse strand, counting down.
CCGATCTCCCAGCAGCGTGCGTCCGTGGCCGTGGAGATCCACGGCGATGACCTGGCGGCTCTCCGCCAGCACGGGCAGCCCTGGCTCGAACATCTCGATTGAACCCAGTCCGCCGTGGAGCATTAGCAGAGGCTCGCCTCCGCCGTAGATCTCGTAGTAGTACTGGATGCCGTTGGCCTCGATTCGGCCGCTTCTCCTAGGGAGAGGATCGGTTATCACCTGGGCTCCGGCCGTGTCAGACGTTGCTTTGGCCATCGTCTTGCTCCTTTCTGTTTCTTTTTGTCTCCTTGGTTCAACTCTTCAAGGTTTCGGCCAGCTTGTCGAGCGACTCGTTCCAGCCCTGGTTGGCACCGTCGCTGATCTCGCCGGCCGGAAGGCCTTCGTGACGAAGAGTCATTTTCGTCTTTCCGCCGAGGTCTTCGAGCTCGACGGTGACGAGCATCTCCAGCGGAAATTCGCCGGTCATCCCGTAATCCGAAGCGGCGACGACGTTGCCGTTCTCATCGGCGAAGCAGTCGGTGCAGACGATACGCTCGTAGGGAACGATCTCTCGGTAGATTCCGGTGCTCCAGATTGGCCAACCCTCGTTGAAGTCTGGCGACTGCATTGCGAGCAAGTACTTTCCGCCCACACGGAAGTCGATTTCGGCCGCGGGCGACGTGAAGTTCTTGGGACCCCACCAGCGCTTCGCCATCTCGGGGTCCGTCCACGCCTTCCAGACCAGCTCTCGGGGAGCGTCGAATTCGCGCTCGATGACAAGTACACCCTCAGTAGTTGGGGCATCGGTTCTATCGCAACTCCTGCAGATAGCTGTCCAGGCGGTCGAAGCTCTCCTCCCAGTGACGGCGATAGCGCTCGATCCACTCGTCGGCGTCCTTGAGCGGCCCCGCCTGAAGCCGGCAGGGTCGCCACTGCGCCTCGCGGCCGCGCGCGATAAGCCCCGCGCGCCCCAGCACCTTGAGGTGCTTGGAGACGGCGGGCAGCGTCATCTTAAACGGCTCAGCGAGCTCGGTGACAGAGGCCTCACCCGGCGCGAGGCGGGCGAGAATCGCGCGGCGAGTGGGATCGGCGAGCGCCGCGAAAGTATTGCTGATCGGATCGGGTGTGGTTGCGATAACCATCTCTTATTTAACCAGTTGGTAAAATATACCTAGGGGAATCACCTTTGTCAAGCCCTACCCGCCTTGGCCGACGGAAATCGCAATGTTGCTGTAATCTTGGGGCATGACAGCGACGCCGATGACGCACAAGGAGCCCGAGCTGACCGCGCCGGTCATGCTCTGCGGGCCGGATGGCTTGCTCAAACGGCAGGCCGTCAAGAAGTGGAACTACTGGGCGGTCACAAGCGATGACGTCCTCTTTTCGGCTACCATCGCCGATATTGAGCGAGTGCAGCTCGGCGGCGCGTACATCTTCGACCGCCGCACACAGCAGCACATCGAGAAGGTCGTCCTTCAGCCACCGAACGCCATCGCAATCCCCGAGACTGTAGCCGGTGATATGGTGATCGACCATCCGGACATGCGAGTCGCGCTCACCGAGGAGGGAGCGGGGACCCGCATTCGTGTCGAGGCCGCCAACTTCGGCGGCATGCGGCTGAGGGCAGACATCATCGTCGAACGGCTGGAGGCCCACGAGACCTTGAACGTCGTAATCCCGTGGACCGATGTCCAGTTCCAGTACACCTCGAAGCAGAACACGCTGCCAGCCTCGGGCTACGTGCAAATCGGCGATGAGCGCCTCGATTTCGCCGCGCCCGCGTTTGGCTGCCTCGACTACGGCCGCGGGGTGTGGCCCGAGCACACCGTCTGGAACTGGGGCTCGGCGTCAGGCGTGCAGGGCAGACGCACGGTCGGCCTGAACCTCGGAGGGCAATGGACGGACGGCACGGGCATGACCGAGAACGGGCTGTGTGTCGACGGCCGTCTCACGAAGATCAGCGAGGATCTCGTCTTCGATTACGACCGCACGGCCATGATGAAGCCGTGGCGCGTCCGAACCGTCGCGAGCGAGGGTATCGACCTGCTGTTCAAGCCGGAGTTCGAGCGCGTCTCGGAGAGCGGCCGGCAAGATGGCTTCTTCTCGAGCGCCCACCAGATGTTCGGCTGCTACTCCGGCCGGATCACTCCGGACGGCGGCGAGTCGATCGGAATCCGCGATCTCTTCGGCTGGATCGAAGAGCACGAAGCGCGCTGGTAGGCCATGCGACTGCCCTTCGATCCCCCACTCGCCCCGATGCTGTCGAACGCCGCTAAAGCACTGCCTCAAGGCGACGGCTGGCAGTTCGAGCCTAAGTGGGACGGCTTTCGGACACTGGTATTCGGTGACGGCGATGAAATCTTCCTTCAGAGCCGTAACACCCAGCCAATGAACCGCTACTTCCCGGAGCTTGTCGAGGCGCTGCTCCGAGAACTGCCCGAGCGCTGCGTCGTCGACGGAGAGGTCGTCATCGTCGGCCCGAACGGGCTCGCTTTCGAGGCGCTACTGCTGCGGATCCATCCTGCGGCATCGCGCGTCAAGCTCCTGG
>VBJT01000119.1:0-2246 GCA_005880075.1 Chloroflexota bacterium | reverse complement strand
GACCTGCGCGAGCAGCCTCTAGAGGTGCGCCGGGAACGACTGGAGCGAGTGCTCACGCACGCCTCCCCGCCCTTACACCTATCCCCGGCGACCCGCGACCGCGCTCTCGCGGAAGACTGGTTCCGCCGCTTCGAAGGCGCGGGCCTCGACGGCGTAATGGCCAAGCGCCTCGACGACCGCTACCGCCCGGGTGAGCGCACGATGATCAAGGTAAAGCACGCGCGCACGGCTGACTGCGTCGTAGCGGGCTTCCGCTGGCATAAGAACGGAAGGAATACGATGATCGGCTCGCTGCTGCTCGGGCTTTATGACGACGCGGGCACGCTTCATCACGTCGGCGTAACGGCCGCGTTCAAGGAGTCGACGCGCCGTCAGCTCGTCGCCGACTTGGCCCCCTTACGAGAGGGTGCGCTCGAAGGGCATCCCTGGCGCGACTGGGCCGCGGCGCAGCAAGAGGCCAACGAAAAAATGCAGCGCCTTCCGGGCGCGACCAGCCGCTGGAACCGCGGCAAAGACCTGAGCTGGGAGCCGCTGCGCCCTGAGAGCGTCGTCGAGGTGGCCTACGACCACATGCAGGGCGACCGCTTCCGGCACGCCGCGCAGTTCGTCCGCTGGCGCCCGGACAAGCGGCCGGAAGAATGCCGCTACGACCAGCTGGAGGTTACGCCCGCCTACGAGTTGGAGCGGGTCTTCGGCGCACGGGTCAAGGCATCGCGCAGCGACTAGGTGCTCAAGCCTCGTCCCGAACGCTAAGCGCGTGAACCCCGCTCAGTCCCGATTATGCGGTAGACGTGCCACAGGCAGCCGCCGAGCATGACGTCGTAGGAGGAGTGTCCAGCTCGAGGTCAGGCCGACTTACGAGCTGACGCCGGTCCTCGGCCAGCGTCGATAAGTTTGGGGAATTATCGGCATTATCGTTAGCATTTCGTTACGTTAAGAGTACAAAAATCGCTTGTCTTCTTTACAGTTTATTTACGATGCTGCGTAATGACCGCCTTGAGCGGTAAGCAAGTACATTCAGAAGGAGCGCGATAATGAACGGAAGGTCGATCCGCGACCTGTCGCGGTTGGGCTGGCTCATTGGCGGGATGGCCGCGTTGATGATGCTTGGCCTGGTACTAAAGCTGAGCCCGATGGAAAGTCGGCCGGCCTCTGCGGCGTGTCAGGGCAACTTCACCATTAATTTTGGCGGACTTGCTCACGGCGCGGTAATTCATGATCAGTATGCGGCCCAGGGCGTTCAGGTCTCCATTCAAGCAAACGAAGGTTTTCCGGACGCCATCATCGTCTTCGACACCAACAGACCGCCGACACATGACCCGGATCTCGCCGTGAACATCGGCAACATCGCTATTCTGGCCAAGAACCTAACGGATAGTAACAACGACGGACTGGTGGACGACCCCGACGAGAACAATTTCGGCGGCAAGGTTACATTTACATTCGATCAGGACGTCAGCATAGGCTCCTTCGTGTTCGTTGACCACGACCACCAACCGGCTGACTTTGGGGCGGCGTATGACGCTAACGGAAGCCTCATTAGCAAAGTGCTCATCCCCGTCGCCGCGAATGGCTCCGTTCAGACCGTGAACGTCGGCGCCAACGGTGTTCGACGTTTCGAGCTGGTCTATCGCGACTCCGGTGGCTTCACCGGCATCGAGGTTATGTGCCCTTCAGCGGCAACACCGACAGGCACACCGGCAGGAGGTGGAGCGACAGCTACGCCCGCAGGAGCTACGGCCACGCCGGTCGTAGGAGGAGGGCAATCAACTCCAACTCCCCGGCCGACGGCTGCGGCCGCGACACCTACGCCTGCCGCTCAAGCAGTTTCCGCAGCATCGACCCCCGCGGCGACGGCGCCGTCAGCAGTGGCTGCTGCGGTGAGTGGCCCAAGCGCCGCTCAGGGTTTACCGGTAACTGGTGGTCGACCCAGTGGCGGTGACGCCGCATGGCCAGGCCTTCCGCTAATGCTGGCGGGCATGCTCGTCGCCTTAATGGGTGGCGTCGTGTTAATGCATTACCAGCGCGCCCGTGGATGATTCCTTCATCCGGCAAACAATAACGGCAACGCTCCACGAAATCGCCTAGGATATTTTCAGCAGGTACAGCCGGCCGCTGAGCTTCCCGATCATTCGGTACACATGCCAGAGGCAGTCGCCGAGCATGATGTCGTAGGCGGTCTGGCCGAATTGAGCGATGTATCGCTCCGGGTCGCGTAGCAGCCGAGCGGCGTGGCGCAGGCGCCG
>VBJT01000196.1 GCA_005880075.1 Chloroflexota bacterium | reverse complement strand
CCCTGATAATCCGTTTCGCTTTAAGGTCGCCCGAGAGCGTCTCGTGGAGCGCTATGGCGACGCGCTTTTTGATTCAGGGAGGGAATTCGAACCGTCGGAGGCATCGGAGGATCCAGAGGCACTGTGGGCGGAGAACAGGAATGGCAGCATCTTCGTTCGGTTAACTCACGTTGTATCTGAGCGCTATACGCGAGTCGGGTTAGACTTGGTGCCGGCGCCAGTGGTTAACACATACACCGTGATGCTGAGGCCCGGACTCGAAGTGATTGAAGTACGCGCACCCTGGGTCCATTTTCGAGATGTTTTTACCTGGATGACGGCAACACTGGGAATCACAAGGTCAGAACTGGCCTACGTGGACTTGCGGGAGGATGTCCGTGCGAATGCGCTACAGCACCGACTCGTCGCGAAGCTCAAGCGAGCCCGTCACAAATACGACAAGGATCATGACTACGATACCGAGGAAGTTACTCCGAATCCCAGCAAGAACAGCGGGGACCTGTCCCTATCAACAACTTATAGGCAAGAGCTCGCCTCCATTCCTGGGCGAGGTAAGTACTTCTCGTTCGGCCTTGATGGGGTCGAAGGTGAACATCTGATTCAGGTTGCTCAGACCAATTTCACGGTCGTGTTCCGCTCGATTGCGCCAGAGAAGGTAGTGACACACGTTCTGGGGGCCGCACTCTCAACAGGAGCCAGGACGCCATTGGGGTAGCTTAGTGCTTGTTGAAATCCTCAACTACCTCCGTGATCGCGTGGCCGAGGGCGACGAACGCTTTACGGCCAGCGGGGTAAGTCGTGATCTGGAGTTGCCACCAGATCAAGTGAGGGCAGTGCTGGTTGACCTCGCGTCCGGTTCAGGAAGCACACATATTCTAGATATGTGGATTGAGTATGAATGTCCGGAAGACGCCTCGACTCTGCTATTAGTCCAGTCCGGACAGGAGCCGCCTGTAGGCGCCGTGGTTTGCCCTACAAGCGGACATGACATTCTCGTAGCCGACTGCAATCTCTTCGTAACATATCGTCCTACAGAGGAGTTCCGAGAGGGAGTGCCCCGAAAAAAAGCCCCAGGCGGTCTGGCGGCTCTACGACGCCGGCTGACCAAGAGGACCGCGTAGAGCGCTATCAATCACAAGGGCTGGACCTGAGAGGAGCAATGATAATGGGTGACGTGTACAACATCTCACAGACCGGGCAGGGACATCAGGTTGTCATCCAAAAGGGCGAGGAGTTGAAGGCAAGGCTCGGAAACATCCAGTTGGAAGAAGGTCAAGCCGGTCTAGATGCGGACATTGCAGATCTGGTTGACCAAGTCATGCGGAGTGATGACCTGAGCGCCAATCAGAAGAAGCAAATTCTGGAAGCCCTGGAAAGTACGGAGGCTGAGCTCGAACGCGCCCCAGCCCGAAGGGACAAGTCCCGGATTAGGCAAGCGCTGGATACCGCCTACGACGTGGCGAAGGCAGCCGTGCCAATCGCCGCTGCGATTGCCAAGATAGCCTCCCTGTTCTAATCTCCTTGAGGGGATCCACACCCGCGTTCTCCCATATCCCAGGAACACGTGAGATATCCACTGCCTCGTCTGTCCTTCACGTGCGTGCTGGGCAGTTGGGGCGCAATTGCTGCTTGGATGCTTCGATCTTCCCTGTAGATGAAAGCGAAGGTCCATCTCGTACCTACGACAACGGGGAGCTCAGTCACCCTGGGTGTTCGCAGCCCTAACAGGTGATCGGCTTACCAAAAATGCGCTGAAATTAGCGGTAGGTCGTGCTTTCAAGGCAGCCGGGCTTCAGTTCAAGGGAATCATGCTTTCCGCCGAGCATCCGGCATAGCATATCTTCGCGAGGGTGGACAAGCCGAGGACCTTCGCGTTCTGATGGGCTGGCGCTCGCCCGAGATGGTGCGCCGCTATGTGCAGGCGGCGGAGGTCGAGCGGGCGACAGCCGCACACAAGAAGTTCAGTCCAGTCGAGGGCCTCCAACTTTGAGGCAAGCTGCAAAGCCGCCCGTCTGTGAGAGGAGAGAGTGGTGCCAAGAAGGCATAACCGACTCAAACGCGGCATACCAGTGCGTTTCCTGCCTGCGCGCGTCCCATCTAGCTGTTGTGCTGTAGACTCGGTGATCAGTACACACGTAGGTCCTCGGTCTGATCGCTCACCCTTGACGAATCGGAGAATACCTAGAGCGGCGCTTGTCGTAGTCCCTTTTGTTCTGCTGCGCCGCCGGTCCACATTTACCTACCGTTGGGACGCCGGAAGGGATCCGGGAACCGGTGCGGGAAGCAACCGGCTTAGTATCTGAACCGCCCCGGGAAAAGTGGAGGCTCCAAGCCGTGAGAGGATGGAGCAATGACAAGACCGGGGAGGAATCCAGTGGAGATGCGAGACCGGGCGGTGCGCATTGTGCTGGAGCACCGGGGCGAGTACCCGTCACAGTGGGGGGTGGCGATCGGGTCGATCGCCACGAAGTGCGGAATGACGCCGGAGACTATGCGTAAGTGGGTGCGGCGGGCTGAGGTCGATGGCGGCGCTAGGCCTGGCCTGACGAACCGATGAGCGCCGGCGGCTCGCCGAACTCGAACGGGAGAACCGTGAGCTACGCCGGGCCAGAGATCTTCAAAGCAGCGTTTTGCGACAAATTCTTACGCGGCGAGGTAACAGTGCTCCGCTGACCGAAGCGGACGTCTTGGGATCTAGCGCGACGGGGTAGTGTGGCGGGTACACAGTTGGTTTGTTCCCGGCTAAGGCACATGGGCTAGAAGAAGGGGTTGGAAAGTCGAACCTCGGTCAAGTTCTCCGGTCTATCGCTAAGGGCTACATTGCTGTCCGAAAAAGCCGAGCATACGAACGATATCGGTGATATCGACGAACCCGTTCGGTGGGTCGGGCGCAATATCGTACCGGGCGAGTGCCGGCGGCACCGCCAGCCAGAAGTAGTTCACGAGTGCAACCACGTCGCTGATTTCGGAAAACCCATTGTTGTTGACATCAGCCGGCCAAGCATTGCTACCACAGTGAGCAAGTGGTGCGGTTCCTACCGCCTTCTCGGTATTGCTAGTAAATCCATCGCAATCGGGGTCGCCGGCCGGGACCGGCCAGGGTGGCAAAGTCTGGGTGGCGTTTGGCCAGTTCGGGCAGTTGTCGACTCCATCAGGAACGGAATCACTATCGCAGTCGGAATTCATCGGACAGGTGTCAAAGGGGTCCCAAGCCCCGTCACCATCAGCATCACCAAGGTGACGCAGGAATACATCGGTTAGGTTGTTGTTGTCGCCGGGCACGAGGTTTCGCGCATTCGAACGGAAAGCAACCGAACCCCCATCACCGGATATCGACCCGTTCTCGCTCCGACTACCGTATTCAGCCTCGCTTCCGGACGAGTCTACATTGGCCCGCGTATTGATTCCGGCACGAAGGTCTCGGACGAATACATCGAAAAGATCAGAACCTGGCAATCCGTTGGTGTCACCGGGTACTAGGTCTGATGCAGAGGACATATAGGAGACATACCGGCCATTCGCGCTGATCGTAGGCGCGAAGCTATCGCCATCAGCGTTCGAGCCGTTAATGTTGAGGCTGACCTTCGAGGTCAGGCCGAGCGCGCGGTCCCGCACAAATACGTCCCATCCGCCGCCATCTCCGGAGACAAGGTCAGTAGCCCGCGAATCGAATGCGACGTAGCGCCCGTCCGCACTGATACTGACCGGATGGCTCCAGCTCGTAAATATCTCGCCGCTGAGTTCATTCCCTCCACCTCCGCCGGACGCAACGCTTACCAGCTCGGTCCGTCCGGTTAAGCGGTCCCTCACGAAGACGTTGGCGAACGGGCCTAATTCGTCGTCTGTGAGATCGGTCGCGGATGACACAAAAGCGACAAACCGCCCATCAGAACTTATGACGCCTCCATCGGACCCGCTATTCGCCGGGCCTCCATCCTTGTCTACCGTTATGATCTCAGTGGTCCCTAGACTTCGATCCCGAACGAAGAGATCGAAAAACATGGGGTTGGTATCGCCCGGGACCAAGTTGTCCGCTGACGAAGTGAACAGGATGAAACGTCCGTCATCACTAATCCCATTTACCCAACTGTCACCATTACCTTCGAGCTCGTCGCTGCTGACGGTTACACGCTCCGTTGTGCCAGCGACCCGGTCACGAACGAAGCCATCCCAACGTCCATTGGTATCTCCTGGTACAAGCGCGGCGGAAGCTGAACTGAACGTCACGAACTGGCCGTCTGGCGTTGTCTCTCCCCCGAAATTCCCGCCCTCTGACTGCACCTCGTCGCTGCTCTTGTTTATCAACTCTGTGCTGCCGGCAAGCGTGTCGCTGATAAAGACATCAACGCAGCCGCGGGTGATTTGCGGGCAGTTGTTGTTGTCGCCGACAACGAGGTTCGATGCTTCAGAACTGAACACGACAAATCGCCCGGTTGCGCTGATGCTCCCGCCGATACTTTCAGCGTTGGCTTCCGCCCCATCGTTCGCGACGCTAACCCGCGTCGTCCCCGATGATATGGCGGACGATGGCTTCGGTGCCGTGATAGCGACCACCGCGAACGGAAGCAGGACCAATAGTGAGAGGTGTCTCATGAGCACGGGCCGGCCGCTAATCACTAACGACACTCCCACGACCCCTTAGTGCAAGTCGTGTCCTAAATGTCCGCTC
>VBJT01000195.1 GCA_005880075.1 Chloroflexota bacterium | reverse complement strand
CCCGGACAGCGGCTTCACCCACGTCTCGATCCGGCCGCCCGGCGAGACGAGCTGGACGAAGATCGACCCGCTCGCCGCCGATTAGCGCGCCGGTATGCTCAGGCGCGATGCCGGAGGCGCCTCACGAAGGCATTTCAACATGATTGTGATTCACAAGGGAGGCCTGATGAATACGATTTTGGCACGGTTTAAGGTTATCGCCGGTAAAGAGGCCGAGGCTGAGGAGGCGATGAAGAAGCAGGCGGCATCTGTCGAGTCCGCCGAGCCGGGTGCGCTAACGTACATCTTCTACCGCCACCGCAAAGACCCGACTGAGATCACTGTCTTCGAGATCTACCAGGACGACGAAGCCTTCCAGGCGCATGGCGGCACCGAGCACATGGGCGCCTTCCGCGGCCACTTCGGCTCCGTCTTCGACCCCGCGACCGTCAAGATCGACCGGCTGGAACGCATTGCCGGCTTTTCGCGCTAGCGGCCCGCAGTGACGACGCCTCGCCGAGGCGTCTCTAAACGTGCACGTCCACTCCCAGTGACCGCCCGAGATCTCGCGTGAACTCCCGCCATTCCTCCGGTTCGGCCCAGCCCTCGTAGCCAGAATACGAGGCCAGGGGAATCTTCTCCTCGTCGGGTCCAACAACAGCCCAGACCGTGAACGTCTCGACCGGGCCGGCCACCTCGTAGCCCAGCTCCAGGCGACGCACCTCATTGGTGCGCAGTGTGCGGCGCTTCTTTCCCCAGAGACGGCCCTCCTTCGTGACGGTGATCTCGCCGCCGACCTCGTCAAGGATCACTTGTTCTCGGCCGGCTTCATTCACCAGCCGTCCCATCTGGTCCTTCGCCGGCAAATTACCGCTGCGACGGCCGCCGGGCGCGCCTTCTTCGATCACCTGCAGCCCATAGGCCTCGGCGATGGCCTTCGCCAGCTTTTCGGCGCAGCCGCGGTCGTATTCGTTGATGGTGAGGTCGCCGCCGCCCTCATAGGCAGCAACGACGCGAGAAAGATTCGGCGGCAAGACATGACCGGTCGCGGTCTGCATCGGCGCCTGCGACCAGCGGTGCCAGGTGACTGAGCGCACGGGCTTCAGCCGTTCGACGGCGCGTGGCTCCTCCGCGTGCTTCTTCCCCTTCCGCGGGTAGTTCCGAAGCTCTCGCAACGCCGCGTCCCAGACCCAGTCACCGCAAAGAAAGTCGCCCTCGTCCGGCAGCGTTTAGTCCTCGACGCCTCTGTTCACTGCTCACTGCTCACTAGTCACGACCTCGTACGTCTGCCGCACCCACCTGCCGTCTGGGTGCGGCGCGGTTGGCAGCGCCGCTTCCTCGATCGTCGCGATGGTTGCGGCTGTGCCTTCTCGTACGTAGCGCTTGCAGTCATCCTCGGTCCGCCAACTGGTGATCTGGGCGAAGGCGCCTTCGTCGTTTACGTCCCAGGCGTACTGCACGGAGACGAACCCCGGCGACTTCTGGAGGATGCCGGTGATCTTCGGCAGAACGCTATCGAGCTGTGACTGCGAGCGCGCGCGGTCGGTGAGGCGGCTCTTGCGGCGGAGGATGGAGACGACCATCACGCGCCATTGTCAGCGGCAGCGCGGCGAGAGGCAACTACGCAGGCGTGCCGGAGAAAGCAGAATGTAGCGCAACGAGCGCGGCCGTAGTTGCCGCCTTCTGGTCTCGTCCCCATGGAGGACCGTGAACTCGCCCCAACTCCTGAACGAACGCGCTCACGTCGCCCTCCGGCTTGCCGAGCGCAGCCGCGAGGCGGGCGGGCAACGCGCTCTCGGGCACACCAACGGCGGTCAGACCGCAGTTGTGACTTGCGTCAATTAGCGCCTCTCGAAACAGCCATCCCTCCGCACCGTGCATCGCTGCGTGCGTAGACAAACCCTTGGACAGCGAGGTGCCGGGCTTGCCGCTGCCCAACACGACGCCGCTCGCGACTAGTTCGTATCCACGCCCTCGAAGCGAAGCAGCCAAGCCGGTTATCGCTTCCGCCGCAAGTACCCGAGCCTCATCAGCCGCGGCGGAGACAATCCCTTCAGCCTGGTCCGGGCCACTGCGCTTGGCATCATGATACGGCTCGCGCGGGAGCGGCCAAGAGGTGAGTAGGAGGCGCGAGCGCTCGATGACGCAAGACGCGCTCCCCGGGCTGCCCAGACAAACGGCCGCCGCCCATCCTGAATGAGAGGAGAAGCCGATCGCAGCGGGTTTGAGGTGTTCACCCACCGCCGTTAATAGGCGCGTGCCGGTATTGCCGGACCGCGTACGTGCCCGGCTGGCCCACCTTTTCCCAGTAGGCGGTCATCGCGCGCTCGATGTCGAACTCGAAGAGCCAGTCGGACTCTCGAATCTCATGCTTCGCAGTCTCAGTGATCAGGCGCTGGGTCTCAGCGTCTTCGACGAGCCGCGCGCCGCCGCTGATGTAGAACTCATCATCGCCCCGCGTCTGCCCGTCGACTTCTCGCCACTTTCCGGGCAGCGCGTGCATGGCGTATCGTCCATCCCGCTTGAGATCCAACCGCTTGGGCGAGCTGGCCGCCACAGCGACGAACATGCGGCGATCAGCGATGATGGGACAGACAGGGTGCACACGCGGAGCGCCGTCGTCTCCCACAGTCGCGAGGTAAGTAATCGGTATCCACTCAAGGATCTCGAGGAGGAGCTTCGCCATGTCGGGCCGTGCGTCGGTAAACGCGCCCCAGTTACTCACAACGAGACTTCCTCACTCAGCTCGAACAGATCGAGGTCGCTAGGTATGATGCGGCACTTGCCGGGCTCGTAGTAAAGCATGATCCGGCCGGCGAGGGAGTCGTCACGAACGAAGTAAAGAACCGCGTCCCCGATATCCTCCGGCGTCAGCATTGGATCGGGTACGCCGGCCGCGCGCTTCTGTTCATTACTCCAGTCCGCAAGAGAACTGCGTACTCCCTCTGTCGCTACCCAACCCGGGCAGATGCAGTTTACGGAAATTCCCATCTGTTCCTTCAACCGGCCGAGAGATGCCGTCATACGAATGACTCCGGCCTTGGCCGCAGCGTACTCGGCGTAGTCGTAAGGCCTGAAGCCTACGCCGGCGGAGGACGAGATGCTGACAACCGTTCCGCCGCCGCGCTTGCCGATCGCTTCAATGCCGCGATAAGTGGTGAGCATTACGGCGCGCAAGAAGCTGTCGACGATCGGCAGCCAGCGCTCGGGTGCCCCGTCGGGGAAGTAAGGCCGACTGCCGTGCGGGCCGGCGTTGTTGGCGAGGATATCGAGCCCACCGAAGCTCTCCTCGGCAAAGACTACCATGCGCTGGATCTCATCGTCTCGCGTAGCGTCCGCGTGAACGAACGCCCCTTTGCCGCCCTCCGACTCGATCATATCCACGGTCTCGCGACCGTGCTCGGCGTGCACGTCGTTAACGACGACTGCGGCGCCGGCGGCAGCAAGTTGCCGCGCGATTCCGCGCCCGATGCCGTAGCCGGCACCCGTGACGAGTGCGACTTTACCGGGTATGTCCATTCGCGCTCGTGCTGGGGTCGAAGATGCGAGCCGTCGCTGTTGCCGTCGCGATAAGCTCTCCATCCGTCGTCGTCAGCTTGCCTTCGAGGAAGGCGATCGAGCTGGTCTTGTGAACGAGAACGCCTTCGGCGATGATCGCGCCAGGCCTCGCCGCGCGAACGAAATTGACCTTCATCTCGATCGTTGGGGCGAACTGATGGGCAGGGAGCGTGGTGAATAGCGCCGGGCCCATCGCATCGTCGAGCATAGCCGCGAGGAAGCCGCCCTGAATGGCGCCGTGCGGGTTGCAGAAGTCCGGCCGAGCCGTGTACTGTACCCGGACACGGCCGGGCTGGAGATCGAGAGCTTTCCAGCCAAGGAGAGCAGCGGCTGGAGGAGTTTCCGCGCTGCCCTCGGAGACGGCGCGGAGGGCATCGAGGCCAGTGATGTGAGTGACCATGACCATGTTTACTCCTTACCCTCTCGCAGCCAGGGAGTATACGTCAGACCCAGCAGTATGCCCTCCGGGCTGAGCAACCGGGCCGTCGTCTGTCCCCAAGGTTCGACTTTCGCATCCTGCCGGACCTCGATCCCACGCGATCTCAGCTCCGCGACGGCCGCAGACACGTCATCCACCTCGAACTCGATCGTCACCTGCGGCCGGATGAGGTCCGCCGGCCATTCTTCTCGCCCAAACATGCTCATTGCTGCATCACGGAGAGTCCAAAGCCCAAAGTGCTTCACGCCCTCAAGTTCGGCGACGGAGTAGTCACCCTCTTCCGCCCTGACAGGAAGGCCCAGCTTCTCTCCATAGAAGTCGCGAGCCCGGGCGGAACTTTCAACAATTGGAGTAACGCCGGCGACGAAGCGAACCTCCGTCCTACGCCTCCGGCTTGTACTCGATGAGCTGGCAGTAGTTGCCGTCCGGGTCCTGAAAGGTTGAGATGATGCCGCCCCACCACTCCTTGCCCGCCGTGCGCAGGAACTTGACGCCTTTGCTCTCGAGGCGCGACTGCTCCTTCCTCAGGTCGTCGACAAAGAAGTCGATCAGCACGCGCTGCGGCTCCTTAGTCGCTCCTTTTGTCTCGCTGTGGCTATCGATGGCGATGACGGCGCCGCCGGCGTGGAAAGCGCCCTCGCCCATGTCCGGGTTCTTCGCTGGTTAAGTTTATGAGAAACGTGTTGATCTTCATCTTGATTCCTCTCTACTCAGGCTACGCGCCTGCGCTCAACGTCGCCGGGACGGGCGCAGTGAACACCAGCTTGTAGCCGCTCGGGTCGGTTACCGTTACCTCGCGGTATCCGTAAAACTGGTCCACCGGCCCTTCGAGCGCGGCTCCGCGAGAGCGAAGGTCTTCAACCGTGGCGTCTACATCGTCCACAAAGAGATAGAAGGCGACAGCGTCCGTTAACTTTGGCTCATCCCGGTGTTGGAACATGAATGACGCGTTGCCATTGGCGACCATCGCCCACTCAACCGGCTTCGTCTGATCTTCCGGCATGCGCGCTTCGACCCGAAAGCCAAGCGTCTCTGTATAGAAACGGATCGCCTCTTCAATATCGCGAACCCACAGCTCGGGGGTATTTCGCTGAATCATCCGGTGCCTCCTTTCATTTGACACGAGATTACGAGGCGTGATTGACAGCATAGTGTCAGTGGACCTTGGCGGATACGAAAATCGTTGACCTACGCTTCAGCGTAGCGCTGAGCGAGGGCCGCGGCTTCCTGGTGGACGCGGTCGGCGACATGTGCCGGGGCCAGCACGCGCGCGGAGGCGCCCCAGCTGAGCACCCACGGCAGCAGTCGACGCAAGTCCCACGCGCGGTAGATGAAGACCGCGCCTCCCTCAGCCGGCTCTTCCCGGTCGAAGCCGAAAGCCGGTGTCTCGCGCGCCCACGGCACAATGGCTCGCTCTACCCAAATTCGGACCTCTTCGGGGGTGCTGTGGCCCCGGTCCTCGGCCAGAAGCATGCCCGCCATTCGCTCGAACCGCTCGGGCAAAAGCTGCGCATCGCGAATGCGGCTAGCGCGAAAGTCGCGCATCCCTTCGCGCAGGCGGCAGTAGCCGACGACATGCCAGTCCTCGCCGTAGAAGATCAGCGAGTAGGGCTCGATCTTGCGCTCCGTAAGCTCGTCCGAGCTGAATGAGTGGTACTGCAGCCAAAGCACCTGGTCGTGCGCAACTGCCTGCTGGAGGAGTGAAAGCCACGGCGTCGGTTCGCGCCGCAGCCAGTCGGATACGCGAATGCGCTGCCGTAGGCGGTCGGTCTCTGCCCTCGTATCCGGCCGGAGCGCCGCCTCGACCTTCGCCGCCGCGGAGCGTGCCGCCTCTCGCTGCTCGGGAGTGCCGAGGCCGTGCGCTAGATCGCTGCCGAGCAGAAGCTGGACAGCCTCTTCGACAGTGAACGCGATCGGCGGGAGGTGGTACCCGGGAGCGAGGCGATAGCCCTCGCCGGGCATCGCGGCGACGGGCACACCCGCCTGGCAGAGTGCGTCGACATCGCGATAAACCGTACGCACCGAGCACTCGCACTCCTTCGCGAGATCAGCCGCCCGGAACGCGGTTTCCTCGCGCAGCCGCGTGAGGATGAGGAGCCGGCGGTCCATCTGCTTCACGGTAACGCCAAGTATACTTCGGTCGTGGGCACCCCGAGCATCGCCGAACGCGTCGAAGACGTCTGCCGGCGGATCGCGTCCGCCTGTGAGCGGAGCGGCCGGTCGCCTGGAGAGATCACCCTGGTAGCGGTGACGAAAGGCATCGCGGCTGATGCCATACGTGAAGCCGTTGAGGCAGGCGTCCACCACCTAGGGGAGAACCGGGTACAAGAAGCAGAGGCCAAGCAGCCATCACTGGCCGATATCAACGCGCTCGTGACGTGGCACATGGTTGGCCACCTGCAGACGAACAAGATCAAGAGCGCATTGGGGCTCTTTGATATAATTCATTCTGTGGACTCGCTCCACCTGGCTGAAGCCATTTCGCGTCGCGCTACGAAGCCCGTACCCATCTTCCTCGAAGTAAATATCACGGGCGAGGGCACGAAGTTCGGCCTCTCCCCCGCTCAACTCAATCGAGAAGGTGCCGCTATCGCGCTTCTTCCGAATCTAGCCGTGCGTGGCCTCATGACGGTGGCTCCTTTGGCCGCACACGCTGAGGACGTGCGGCCGCACTTCCGGCACCTACGCGAGGCAACGGAGCGCTTGGGTCTGCACGAGCTATCGATAGGCATGAGCGACGATTTCGAAGTCGCGGTCGAGGAAGGCGCCACACACGTGCGAGTTGGCCGCGCTATCTTCGGGGAACGGGCTTAGATGAAACTGGCCTTTATCGGCGCCGGGGTCATGGGCGAGGCGATCATTGCGGGCGTGCTCGATAAGGCCGTCGTCTCGCCGGCCGATATCGCGGCTTGCGATATCTCCGCGGGGCGCCGTGATCATCTCGCGAAGACATACGGCGTCAGAGTCGCCGCAGAGCCGGCTGCCGTCTCATCTCAGAGCGATATTGTCATGCTCGCCGTGAAGCCGCAGGAGTTTCCAGCCGCCGGCCGAGCTCTCAACTCGAACCTGAACGGCAAACAGACTGTTATGTCGATCATGGCGGGCGTCCCGATCGATGCAATCCGATCAGCGCTCAAGCATGAGGCGATTGTGCGCGCAATTCCAAACACCCCGGCTCAGATCGGCGAAGGAATGACGGTCTGGACGGCGACCGAGGCGGTACCAGACTCGGCGCGCGAATCCGTACGCACCGTCCTCTCAGTCCTCGGACAGGAGATCTATGTCGCTGACGAGAGGTACATCGACATGGCGACTGCCGTTAGCTCGAGCGGGCCCGCCTACGTCTTTCTCGTCATCGAAGCGCTCATCGACGCGGCTGTCCACATCGGCCTCCGCCGGGAAACGGCGGTGCCGATGGTGCTCCAGACCGTCCTCGGTTCGGCGCGATATGCGCTCGAGACAGGAAAGCACCCGGCGGAGCTGCGCAACCAAGTGACCTCGCCAGGAGGGACGACGACCGAGGGGCTAATGGAACTCGAGGAGGCAGGCGTGCGGGCGGCCTTTCTGCACGCGGTCGAAGCGGCGTACGAGAAGGCGAAGACCTTAGGGGGTCAAAAATAGAAGCGCTTGCACTCTTCGTTCGGATACTTGCCGGGATCCTTTGGGTGGCGATTATGATTCGCGTTGTCTTATCATGGGTCGGCTATAATCCTAGCAATCCACTGCACAATTTCATCCACGAGATCACAGAGCCGATACTGGCGCCCATTAGGTCGATCATGCCGCGCATCGGTATGTTCGATCTCTCGCCCATGATCGCTTTGTTCGCGCTGACATTCGTCCTCAGAGCGTCGTTCTCGGTCGGTTAACTATGGGGGTTAAACGAACCCATTTTGTCGAATTAGTGCCATTTGCCCATTGTGAGGCGGCGAAGGGCGATGCTACGATGCCGTGGATTTCGAGCAAGCAAAGGAGCAAAGCATGGGGCGAAATAACGGAACGGCCACGGCAACAATGATGCAGAACAATACTGGTGAGGGAGACGAGCGTCTGCGCGCACTTGATTTGGCGATCGGTCAAATTGAAAAGCAATTTGGTAGAGGCTCCATCATGAGATTGGGCGAAGTCTCCGCCAAGATGACGGTCGAGACGATCCCGACCGGTTCCCTGGCGCTCGATATCGCGCTCGGGGGCGGTATTCCGCGCGGACGAATCACCGAGATCTTCGGGCCGGAGATGGCCGGCAAGTCTACGGTGGCGATGCACATCATCGCCCAGGCGCAGCGGGCCGGCGGGCTGTCGGCTTACATTGACGTCGAGCACGCGCTCGACCCGACCTT
>VBJT01000194.1:4793-6475 GCA_005880075.1 Chloroflexota bacterium | reverse complement strand
AGCTCAGTGGACGAACAGCGCGCCGGCCGCCCGCATGCGCGACTGGCTGAACGCCCACGCCACTCGCGATGTCTCGTACTGGACAGCGGAGGTTGAGGTCGCCAACGGCATGCGCTTCGGCGACGGAGTTGGGCCGGGCGCGTAAACGTATATGTGAAATCTAGCACAAACCATACTGTTCGTACCTTGACCCACCGATTGGCCGGTGGTACGGTCAAATCAATGAAGGGGTTCCTCGCCGAGCCCAGAACAAAAGCGATGGCGCTGGCCGCCGTCGCTTTTTTGATAGACCAACCATGCGCCTCTCGCTAATACCACGGACCTATCGGTTCTTTGACCTATTCGAGGAAAGCGCCCGCAAGCTCGTAGCCGGCGCCGAAATGCTGGTGGACTTGCTCGACCACTTCGAAAACGTCGAGATGAAAACGGCGCGGATCAAAGACCTTGAACACGAGGCCGACGACATCACCCACGAGGTCTACCGGCAGGTCTATCAGACATTTCTGACTCCGCTCGACCGCGAGGATATCGTGGCGCTTGCGCAGAAACTCGACGATGTAATGGACTTCATCGAGGGCTCAACCACAGCCATCCGAATCTACGGGATTAGCGAGCCAACGCCGGCGGCGCGCTCGCTGGCCGACCTGGTCCGCCTTCAATGCATCCAGGTGGAGCGTGCGGTCTCGAACCTGCGATACAAGCGACAAGCAGCGCGGATCCTGGAACATTGCAGGGAAATCAACCGGCTGGAAAATGAGGCAGACGCCCTGTTTCTCAGTGCGACGGCCGAGCTATTTCGAGGAGAAATGAGCTCGGTAGATATCATCAAATGGCGCGACATCTACGATCAGCTCGAGCGTGCCACTGATAGCGCGGAGCAGGTTGCTCACGTCTTCGAGGCCGTCGTTCTCAAGAATGCCTAGACGTCCCGCCGGGAGCTCGAGAGGGGAAGCATCGCTTCCCTTTTTTGTTGCTATATCAATGGTTAGCTGTTGATGGATTGGGAACTCCTCCTCGTCATCTTCATTGTGGCTCTCGCCCTCGGGTTCGACTTCATCAACGGCTTCCATGACGCGGCTAACTCGGTCGCCACAATCGTCTCGACCAGAGTCCTGACTCCGACACAGGCAGTGATCTGGGCGGCTTTCTTCAACTTCGTCGCCGCCTTCGGTCTCGGAATTCACGTCGCCAACACGATCGGAAAGGGCATTATTGAAACGTCGATCGTGGACGAGAAATTAATTCTCTCCGCGCTGGTCGGAGCAATCGTTTGGGACATCTTTACCTGGCGTGTCGGCCTGCCTACCAGTTCCTCTCATGCACTGATCGGCGGTCTGATCGGCGCCGCGCTGGTGAGCGCAGGACCCGATGTGATCATCCATGAGGGCGTGGAGAGAACGAGCGCTTTTATCGTCATCTCCCCGATGGTTGGCTTCATCGCCGCAGTCTTCCTCGCACTAGCGGTGATGCGTCTTTATGCTCGCATAGCCCCAAGCACGGCGCAGGGTGTATTTCGGCGTCTGCAACTATTGTCGGCGGCTGCATATAGCCTCGGGCATGGCACGAATGACGCGCAGAAAACCATGGGGATAATCGCCGTTTTGCTGTTTACGACGGGGCACCTCGGAGGTCAGTTCCACGTGCCGATTTGGGTGATTCTCTCGGCACACGCTGCGATTGCC
>VBJT01000194.1:0-4712 GCA_005880075.1 Chloroflexota bacterium | reverse complement strand
TTGTTTGCCACGCAAGTTGGCATTCCTGTAAGCACCACACAGACAATTGCCGGCGGCATCATTGGCGTGGGATCGACCAAGCGGCTATCTGCCGTACGCTGGGGCGTGGCGATCAACATCGTGATCGCGTGGGTGCTAACGATCCCGGCCTCCGCAGCGGTGGCCGCCTTGACGTTCGCGATCGTCGATGAGTTCTAGAGCTGTGCGAATCTTACGACGACAGGTCCTGCTGTTCGTTGCGACTGCCGTTATGGCGGCGCTTGTGTTAACCCCCATCTTCTTCGCCCTGAAGCTACTTCTCGACGCGGGGCTGGGCGTCGTGTTCGTAACGGTCATTGCCTCTGGTCTCTTTCTTGGTTACCTGTTACGAAGAGAAACAGCCGGTTAACTCTTCACGGCGGCCCGTCGCGGCCCCACTCTGCCTCACTCGTGGTTAGACGGTTATCATTATGACCGCACCTTCTTGACCGAGAAGCGGCAGCATCAGCGGACCAACAGCGCCCGCCGGCCGCACGCGCGACTGGGTGCCAGCTGCGTCGGCATCGAGTCCTCCTCAATCGCGCCTCCCGGCTCCACCGACGAGTTTCCCGGCGGCAGGGCTGAGACTCCCACTTGCTGAAGAGCCTGGGCGGCCCCCCCCGGGAACCGTCGTCAGCGGCACGGCCAAGCTGCACTTAGGCTCGCACGAAGCCTGCGACGCCGCCGGATAAGCGCAATGGCACTGCGCGCGTAGCCCGCCCCGATCAGGGCGCGCATGCTTGGCCGAACAGGCCGGTCAGGCGGGAGATGTCCGTGATGTCCACGAAGGCGTCCACGGGGTCCGGGGCGACGTTCTGACGGACCGGCGCCGGCGGGACAGACACTCCGAAGCTCCCTGTCACGGCGGATACGTCCGTGATGTCAGCGAAGCTGTCGTTATTGATGTCCGCCGGCCACGCATCGAGGCCGCAGTGCAAGACTGGGTTTGTGCCCGCCGAGGTTTCGACGGCCCAGCTGAAGCCGTCACAGTCGGGGTCGTTGAGGGGCACAAGCCAATGCGGTAGGTCCTGCGTAGGGTTTGGCCAGCTGGGACAGTTGTCGGTGACGTCAGGAACACCATCGGCGTCGCTGTCCGCTCCCAGCGTTGGCGAGGGTGTCGAAGTAGGCGTATCCGATGCCGTGGGCGTGGATCCGTTGGCCGTCGTAAAACTCACGACAAGTACACCGCTATTCGTGCTTCCCCGCGGGTCATCGCAGTCCGCCCGCAAGAACAGACGATGCGGACCATCGGGAAGGAGAGTAGTATCGATCGGCACGTCTTGCTCCGGGAACTCGCCGGGGCCATCCCGCAAGACTGTTCCCTCGTTCATCGGTTCAGCGTGGAAATCGGGGTCCAGCCGCACAGAGTAGCCCGTCACCGGCAGGTCGTCTAGAGCGCCGTGGTTGACCATCCGCAGCCGCGGCGACCAGACGCCGGACAGCGGCACCTTCGGCAAAGGCGCGCTCATGTACCCGGCCTCGCAGTACCCGGACCCCGAATACCAGCCCTTGCCGCGCGGGAACGCCAGCCGCGTCTGGTTCATACGAGTGGCGCCGTTCTCGATGTAGACCTGCCAGTCGAGCGAGGCGATCATCACGTTGCTGTTAGGCGTGTCCACAAAGGCTCGGAAGCGTAATTCTTGAAGCCCGGAGTGGTTGAAGAGCGAGAGGTCGATAGGCACCTGCAGCCAGCGTTCGCAGGTCCCGGGGTTCGGGCACGTGAACGGGGGAGTCTGGGGGAACTCGACGTCTGTTTCATAGTCCGCGCCGTGGTAGACGACCTCGAACATCTCGAGCTGGCCGGGGTTGTCGTGCAGCATTATCCGCACGTCCAGCTGCGTGTTGGCCGACAGCGTCTCGCGTTCCGGGATGCAGGCGCCTGCGTGGACGTGACCGAAGTCAGTCCCGCTCATGCCGGGTGTAGCCCGCCACCAGCTCTGCGAATCGACGAATACCCGCGCCTGTGGGTAACCCTCACAGGTGAGCGGGTTCGGAGCGGCGCCGGTCGGCGTGACCAGCAGGCCGGCCAGCACGGCGGCCGCTATTACAAGAAGTGCGATTCCCTTCTTGAGCGCGATGGTGCCCAGAGTCGGGAATGCATGCGGGGTATATCGCAATCGAGCCCCCAGTTGCGATTCAGTACTCAGGAAGGATACTAGCAAGCGGTTGGGAGCCCCACAAGGTAAAGCGACCGCAGAGATGTGCAATCAAACAAAACTCTTATGTAGTGCAGAGACGCATTTGGAGGGGCCGATGCCGCAGCCGGCTTCGCTGCATCGAGGGACCGAGGGCGCTTCGCCGGCCGAATCCGTTCCCAACGACGCGGCGTTGGGGCAAGCATATTTCGCCCTAGGTACAAAATTGTTGCCGGGAGTTGGCCCGCAGCGCTGCCGGGATCTGTGAGCCTATTATCCGCCAGCCGTGTGAAATAAGGTGCCGATCAGGAAACCGATGGCTGCGGCGCCGAGCCCGATCACCAA
The DNA here is from genome assembly GCA_005880075.1 of Chloroflexota bacterium. Lineage (GTDB taxonomy): Bacteria > Chloroflexota > Dehalococcoidia > SM23-28-2 > RBG-16-64-32 > CF-163. The sequence goes on along the minus strand of VBJT01000194.1, from coordinate 2,214 downwards.
CATCTGGGCGCCACTCTTGCGCCAATCCCCGACGAGTGTCTTCGCCGAATAGACGCCAACGCCGAAGAGCGCAATCGCGCTCAAGGCGATCGCCACAACGATGGCAGGAGTCTGAGAGAGCACCGTAAACGGCGCAAGCGGTATCAAATGGCCGATTATGGTGGCGACGGTGACGACCGCCGCGCTCTCGAGCAGCGACCGCTGTTCGACGGGCTGCAGGTGGAGCTCTTCGTCCATCATCGTGTCTACCCAGGTGTCGCGCTTCGCGGTGATCGTACTGACTACGTCCTCGAGAAGCTGGCCTTCGAATCCCTTCGCTGCATAGATATCGCGGATCTCCCGTCGTTCGACATCGGGTGCGGATTCAATCTCTTCTTCCTCGCGCCGGCGCTGCGCCAGGTAAAAGTCGCGGACAGACCCAAACGACGTGTACGCGACGGCGCCCATGGAGATCGATTCGGTCACGGACGCTGCAAGCCCCGTAGCGATGAGAATATGGGTTGATCCGCCGGCGGAAACGACACCGAGAGCGATGCCGAGCATATTCACGAGCCCGTCTTGTCCACCGAGGATGACATCGCGCAGGGAGGTTCCGCCGCCGTGATCCTCTGCGTGTGATGGAGGCATTTGGCCGCGGTCAAGCGAAGATTGCACAGCTCGACCGAGACGGGTTCGACTCTCCATCCAAGGACCCCTGGTTACGTGTCTATTGCCGGCCGGCGCAATTTCGTCAATCAGACGACGGGTAGGTGTAGCGGGCGGGGCGTATGTCCCGGTTGGCGACATGGGATACCTCGCCCGTAAGAAGACGATGCTACGCGTCTACTTATGGGGGCAAGTGCGCTTCGTGTCAAGGATGATGCGAAGGGTCAATCTCTGTATACGGGGCCCAGCGCCTGATTCGTCAGTCAATGACGGTCGCCGCAGCCGAAGCGCTCTAAGTTTCGCTGGGCCCAACACGAGGCACGTCCCTTCTCCCTAGCCGAGCGACAATTCTGAACCGCGATTCGCCGCGCCTGCTGGCTCGCCGCGTAACAGCCAAAACGGCTCCGCGTTCTGAAATAACGTGGGACGCCCAAACCCATTGTCCGCGCTGTGTAGCAGATTGACCCGATCTCTATGATCATCTGGTTAGCGCCCGCAATGGTCATTGCTGCGAGACTACTGTGGCAACGCATGCCTGGACTGGGCACTTGCGCGCTGTTCTGGGGAATCGCCGCCGCTTCCCTGCTTCTTGGTTCGCCTGTAGGGCCATCGCTGTTGCTGCTCGGCGCGGGTATTGCATGCAACGCGGCCGTGACGCTGGCCAACGGCGGCTTTATGCCCGTATCCACTCACTGGAAGCGCAAGGGCCCAGCCCGTTCGCTCTGGGTTCAGAGGCAGAGTGGGCAACGGCTTCTCTTTCTCGCCGATAACTTTGGCAACCGGTTCGTCAGGTTTAGTGTGGGCGATGTATTCCTCGCGATCGGCCTGATCATGTCTTTTCTCGGGTTCCAGGGGTCGGTGAGACACGAGATTCTCGCGATTGCCAGATAGCTCGCATTTTGCCAGTCAGCTTCGTGACGGCGGTGATGGCGGCGAAGCCGCCCAGCGGGTCCGACGACCCGCCCGGTCTCTCCGCAAGGCCCATCAATTTCTCGACCAGTCGGGGTAGCTTCCTTCCTTTCAAGGCACAACGCCGATAGCAAGTGCCGTAATTGTCCGCAGAGATCTACTGCGCGTGGATGCTTTCACGGAGCTGCAATAGCTGCGCCCCGCACCAGCGACTAAATGAACTGGTCGGAGCAAGCGCGGTCTGTCGGTGGTATAGTTGCCGCACAATCCATTCGGCTGAGGAAGGATTTCATGCTTGGCTTGGACAATAACAGCGCCGTTCTACTCGCCATGGATTTCCAGAACGACATCGTGGACGCGAAAGGTAAGTTCGGTACGCAGGCGTTCGCCGGCCATGTCGAACAGCGACACGTCATCGAAACCGCCTCTCAGGCTGTTGCAGCCGCCCGCGATAAAGGTGTTGCTGTGGTTCACGTGAAGGTGGCCTTGCCGGACGGCCATCCCGACATCAACATGAGCGCCCCGCTCTTCGCGGGCGTTAAGCAGCTGGGAGCGCTGATAGAGGGCACCTGGGGAGCCGACTTCCATCCGGCGATGAAGCCCGCTGAGGGTGAGCTCATTATCACGAAGCAGTCGGTGAGTGCGTTCGCTGGTACTGAC
>VBJT01000193.1 GCA_005880075.1 Chloroflexota bacterium | reverse complement strand
TCACTTTGGGCGCTGACGAGAAGCCGGTGTAGTATCGGCCGTTGCGATCGCTGCGTAGGACGTAAACGAAAGAGGGCACTGAAGTAAAGTGGTGGGCGATGCAGGATTTGAACCTGCGACCTCCCCGACGCGTCGGGGCGCTCTAACCTGACCCGCCTCCGATTAGGCTTTCAATGTACGACCGGCTCTTCATTGACTTTATTTCGTACTCTCGTTTGCGGGCGGCTGTTGGATCCGCGCACTCTTCGACATATACAAGAACCCACGGCCGCAAGTGTCTCGTCGCTCGAACTTGGCCCTCGTTGTGCTGAATCAATCTCACTTTGGGCGCTGACGAGAAGCCGGTGTAGTATCGGCCGTTGCGATCGCTGCGTAGGACGTAAACGAAAGAGGGCACTGAAGTAAAGTGGTGGGCGATGCAGGATTTGAACCTGCGACCTCAGCGATGTCAACGCTGCGCTCTAACCAACTGAGCTAATCGCCCACGCCCGAACATTGTACGACTTGTCGCGTGCCTTAGAAACCACTAGTATGGCGTCTGTAAAGGCGAAGACCGGGACAAGCAGCGGCGACACGGCCAGCAGAGAGGCAAGCGTTTTCTGAGAGCGGCCGGCCTTCTGGCGCAGCGAGCACCACCCGCGAGCCGGCCGTTGAAAGCCAGTAGGCGGCCCCGGAGGCACCCGTTAGCGGCCAAATGAGGTCGCCTCAGGCGACAAAGATGGGTGGAACCACGGATGCCCTCCGTCCCACGGACGGGGGGTGTTTGATTTTGGAGAAGGAGTATGGAGCAAGGAACCAAGCCAGAACCGGCTACGAGTCCACCCGTGCAGCCGGAGGTGCCCGTACTCATGTTCGCCGCCTCGGTGATCTTCGGGGCCATCGCCGTGTCGGACAGCGACTGGGCCCTGGTTGCGGTCATGGCCGTGATAGGACTGACGGCGGTTGCGTTGTTTGTGTTCCACTGGTGGGTGCTCTACCGCTTCGGGAGCAGAAAGCGATGAAGAAATGGGCGGACGCTTGGAACCGCCTTAGCTGGGGCCGAGATTTCTGGCTATTTACAATTCGGTACTACTTTCCACCGTGGAACGGCTGGGAGGCATCGCTATCGATGAAGAAGGAAGACGGCAAGGCGATCTGGATGGTTCTGCGCATCTCCAACATAGTCAACAACTATGTCCAAGCCGTGATTGTCGGTGTAGTCGTGCTCCTTCTCGCCAAGAATATGTTGGAGGCGAACTGGATCGGCGTCGCTGTCCTACTTGCAGTCACCCCTGTTGTTGTAGGTGCCCTCCTTCTTCGCCTGCAAGCACCGTTCCGGTTGGGTTCTAGTGCTGGAGCGAGGGATAAGGCCGATGACTTTCTCTAGGCGAAGTAAACGCCAATCATTAGATTGAATGGGGAACAGGATGCATCTTGAATCCATCACCAAGGAAGAGCGCCTCGAGCGCATGCGGCATTCCGCCGCTCACATTATGGCGGAGGCGGTCTGCGAGATCTTCCCCGATGCCCGTCTCGGCATCGGGCCGCCAATCGACACCGGCTTCTACTACGACTTCGAGCTCCCGCGCGCGCTGACGACCGAGGACTTGCCAATCATCGAAGAGAAGATGCGCGAGCGGATTGAATCGAACGTTCCCTTTGAGCCGTCGCAAATCGGGAAAGACGAGGCGCGAGAGCGCTTCCATGACCAGCCGTACAAGCTGGAGCTGATCGACGAGATATCGGACGAGAAGGTTGGCCTCTACCAGCAGGGCGAATTCGTAGACCTGTGTCAGGGGCCGCACGTCCAGCGCACCGGCGAAGTCTCCGACTTCAAGTTGATGAGCGTCGCAGGAGCCTACTGGCGGGGCGACGAGCATAACCCGATGCTCCAGCGGGTATACGGAGCGCTGTTCGACACCAAGGAAGAGCTCGAACAATACCTGGAGCGCCTCGAAGAGGCCCACCGGCGCGACCATCGGCGCTTGGGCCGCGAGCTAGACCTTTTTTCGTTCCACGAGGAGTTCGGCCCCGGACTGGTCTACTGGCATCCGAAGGGCGGGCGGGTGCGGACGCTGATCGAGGACTTCTGGCGGCAGGAACACCTGCGAGCGGGTTACGACATCGTCTATTCGCCGCACATCGGCAAGTCGACGCTATGGGAGACGAGCGGCCACCTGGACTTCTACAGCGAGAACATGTACTCGCCTATGGACATCGACGGCCAGGATTACTACGTGAAGCCGATGAACTGCCCGTTTCACATTCAGATGTACAAGAACTCGTTGAAAAGTTACCGGGAATTGCCGATCCGGCTGGCTGAGCTCGGGACGGTCTACCGGTACGAGCGCTCGGGTGTGCTCCACGGCCTGCTTCGCGTGCGCGGCTTCACGCAGGACGACGCGCACATCTTCTGCCGCCCCGACCAGGTCAAGCAGGAGATCGAGCGCTGCGTTGAGTTCATGCGGTTCTTTCTCGGCGCCTTCGACTTCGAGCAATTTCACGTATATCTCTCGACGCGTGACACTTCGGGAAAGTATGCGGGCTCGCTCGAGGACTGGGGGATGGCGACGAACGTCCTGCGCGACGTCATCAACGAGCAGGGATTGCCGCACGAAATCGATGAAGGAGGAGCCGTTTTCTACGGGCCGAAGATTGACGTCAAGATGGTCGATACGCTGGGCCGGGAGTGGCAGTGCACAACGATTCAGTTTGACTTCAATCTTCCGGAGCGCTTCGACGTGACATACATCGGCGAGGACGGGCGCGAACGCCGCCCCTACATGGTGCACCGCGCCCTGCTGGGATCGATGGAACGCTTCTTCGGCGTCCTCCTCGAGCACTATGCGGGCGCTTTCCCGCTCTGGCTGGCGCCGGTGCAGGCGGTGGTCATACCGATCGCGGACAGACACATCGACTACGCGGAGAAAGTCGGCGTCGAGTTGCGGTCAGCCGGCCTTCGTGTGGAGATCGATGCCCGGGGAGAGCGTATGCAGGCGAAGATCCGGGACGCGCAACTGCAAAAGGTACCGTATATGCTCGTCGTCGGCGACCGCGAAGCCGAGGCCAGCGCCGCCGCCGTCCGCCTGCGCAGCGGGGAGGACCTAAAGGCGCGGCCCATGACGGAGATCATCGCGCGGATGAAGGAAGAGGGGAGCCAACGAGTTTAGGCCGAGAGAAGGCCGCGCTTCGGGAAGCGGGGCTGTGCGACACGTGCCAGCACTCGCGCGTCGTGCAGAATTCGCGCGGCAGCCGCTTCTTCCTGTGCCGCCTGTCCGAGACGGACCTGAGATTCGCAAAGTACCCGCGTCTACCGGTGCTGAAATGCAACGGGTACGATGTCACGCCCGACGGGAAAGAGGGCGGCAACAATCGGCCGAATGACGGCGTCTCTTTTCATTGATGAGGTATAAGCCTTGTGCTAATATGTCGCTAATTGTGGCGCAAGCGTTGACCGAGAGGGCCTGACTTATTCTCCGAGAGCTCCGGATTAATGAACGGATCCGAACGAGAGAGGTCCGTCTCATCGGCGCAAACGGGGAGAATGTAGGAGTAATTCCTTTCCCGGACGCGATGACCCGTGCCCGCGAAGCCGGCCTCGACCTCGTCGAGGTCGACGCGAACGGTAATCCCCCGGTCTGTAGGCTGCTCGACTACGGAAAGTGGAAGTACGAGCAGGCTAAGAAGGAGAGGGACGCCCGCAAACACCAACGCGGCACAATGGTGCACGAAGTGCGCCTGCGCCCGCGTACCGGACAGCACGACATCGACTTGAAGGTCCGGACCGTTGAGCGCCTCCTCGCCGAAGGCGATAAGGTGAAGCTATCGGTGATGTTCCGCGGACGCGAGATGTCCCATCCTGAGGTCGGTCAGGAGGTCCTCGACCGCGCGCTGACGCGCCTCGGCGAGGCTGCGTCGGTGGAGAAGCCGCCCGGCATGGAGGGCCGCTTCCTGAGCGTTATACTGACCCCGACGGTCAAGAAGCCGGTCAAGGCCAAGGAGCCCGGGGACGATTCCGATTCGCCCGAGGAAGACGGCCGCCCGAGGACCGATGGGGACGGCGTTGAAGCCGTCACCGGCAGCTAGCCCCAAACAGGCCAGAAGGAAACGAGAGCAGCATGGCGAAATACAAGATGAAGACGCATTCCGGCGCAAAGGGCCGCTTCTATATTAGCGGCAGCGGTAAGGTGCTCCGCCGCAAGATAAACATCAACAACTTCCGGCGAAAGAAGCGCGGCGAGACGCTTCGGCTCATCTCGCGCAAGATGGCCGTATCGCCCGGCACCGCCAGACGCGTGCGCCGGCTGATGCCGTATTCTTAAAGGACAGGAGAAGGATCTGTGTCCAGGGTCAAAGGCGGAGCGGTCACGCGACGGCGCCACAAGAAAATCCTCCGCATGGCGAAGGGCCATCGCGGCTCGCGGCATAAGCTCTTCCGCCAGGCGAACGAGTCCGTCATGCACGCCCTCCGTTATGCCTACGAGCACCGGCGCGACCGCAAGGGCCAGTTCCGCAGGTTGTGGATCACGCGCATCAACGCCGCCGCCCGGCTGCACGGGCTCAGCTACTCGAAGCTCATCGCCGGGCTCGGCAAAGCCAAGGTCGGGATCAACCGAAAGGTGCTCGCGGACCTCGCCGTTCGGGACGAGGCAGCCTTCGCGAAGATCGCGGAAACGGCCAAAGCGGCCCTTAGCGGCTAGGCCTCCCTCCGACTGATGCCTGACGGCCGATAGCTTATAATGACGCCGTTACTCACCAGCACGGAGGACCGCCCATGGACCGCAACTCACGCCTGCCCGTCCCTGTAAGAGCCGGCCTGCCCGCGCGACGGAGCACCGTCACACCCGCTATCTGGCAGCAGGCCGCACCGGTTGTCGCGCGCGGCGCCGCGCTCGTCGCTGCCGGGCTGATCGGCGAGTGGCTGCTCCGCTCGTTCGCCCGCAACGCCTTCAGCACCCCGCGAGCCCAGCCCAAGTCCTCGGCGAAAAGCACAGCCCTAATATCGAAGCCGGACGAGCGCATCCCGGAAGGCACGATTTCCGTCTCCGAGACCACCATCGTCATGCGGAGGCTAATAGTCCGGCGTTAAGCGCCCATGGCGAACCTGGTAATCGTCGCCGATATGGTCCGCGGCTTCTGCGAAGAGGGCCGGAATCTTTATGTCGGGCCGACTATACGAGAGATCATCCCGCGCATCCGCGAACTCCTCGAACGCGAGAAGGCCGCCGGCTCACACATCGTCTTCGTCTGTGATACACACGAACCAGACGACAAAGAGTTCGAAATGTTCCCGCCCCATTGCATCCGCGGCACGGAAGAACCGGATGTGATTCCTGAGCTCGCTGAGTTTGCCGGCGACAACATCCCAAAGCGCCGCTACAGCGCCTTCTTCGAGACGAATCTTGACGAGCGTCTAGAAGAGCTGAAGCCTGACAAGATCATTATCGTCGGTGACTGCACGAACATCTGCGTCCTCTATACAGCTGCCGATGCACGCTACCGGAACTACGCTGT
>VBJT01000079.1 GCA_005880075.1 Chloroflexota bacterium | reverse complement strand
GCCGAGCGGCGACCAGGCGGGCTGGAAATCGTCGGCCTCGTGTGCCGTAAGGCGGACCGGGCCCGTGCCGTCGGATGCCATGCTGTAGATCTCTCGGTTGCCGTCACGGGTGGAGGTAAAGACGATGTGACTGGCTTCCGGCGACCAATCCGGGTGGAAGTCATCGGCGGGCTCGTTAGTGAGGCGTGTTTGCTGCGAACCGTCCGCGTTCATCACGTAGATCTCGCGGTTGCCGTCGCGCCGTGACGTGAAGACGAGGCGTGTGCCGTCTGGCGAGAAGGAAGGCTCGATGTCCTCGGCCGGATTGTCAGTCAGACGCGTGAGGGCCGATCCGTCGACGTTCATGATGTAAATGTCGCGGTTCTCGGACTGCAGCTGCGGGCTCTGGCCCCGTCCGCCGCCGCCACCACCGCCTCCGCCGCCGGGGCTCGCCGAGGCGGGGCTCGCTTCTCCGGACGTCTGTTTGCCCGTGAAGGCGAATCGTTTGCCATCCGGGGACCAGGCGAGGTCGGCCTCAAAGCCGGGGATGTCGGGAAGGCTGGTGACGGCGGACGTATCAGCGTTAATGAAATGCACGCCCAGCTTGCCACCGCGGTCGGAGACGAAGGCCAGGTTGCCCGTCGCCGGACGCGCGGGCGGCGCCTGGTTGCCGTCCGTGGGCAGGGCGCCGCTATTATCATCGCCGCCGGATACCAGGAGCGCGAGGATGACAACAGCGGCGAGGCCCCCGACAGCGATAGCGACGCCGGCGACCACCCATCGGGACACCGGCAATTGTTTCGCCGCCGGCGTCGGAGCGGTGGCCCAGACGACCTCGTAGGCGGCGAGTGGGTCGGAAAGGCCCTTCAGGGTGAGCGGGCCAAGATTGAAGAACGTGAAGCCGCCGCGTGAGCCAACCAGCTCACGAACGAGGCCTGAAGCGCGCACCTGGCCGCCCCGCGCGCTGTCGCAGAGGCGGCGGGCGATGACCACGGTAGTGCCGAAGTAGTCTGCTTCCTGGCGGACCGGCTCGCCGACGTGCAATCCGATGCGGACGTGCAAGCGCATGGACGGATCGCGCTGCTCGTTGTGGCTACGGACCGCTTGCTGCATGGCGACTGCGCAGCCGACGGCATCGACGGCCGAGTCGAAGGCGACCATGAAGCTATCGCCGATGGTCTTTACCTCGCGACCTCCGTGGGCAGCAACGGCGTCGCGGAGGAGCTGGAAATGGACGCGGCGAAAGTCTTCGGCCTGGTCGTCGCCGAGGCGCTGCATAAGCTCCGTCGAGCCGACAAGGTCGGTGAAGAGGATGGTGACGGTGCCGGAGCGCGGTTCCCCCGCCATAGCACGGCGATTATAACGCCCCATTCCCGGGCGACCTGCTACAATCTGCCCGCCATGGCAACCGAAATCCGTGCTGCACGCCCCGACGAGCTCGATCGCATGCATTTCGTAGTCGCGTACTCGTTCACGACCGACCGCACGGCCGAGGGACGGGAGGGGATGCGCCATATCGAGGAGATGGCCGCCCCGTTTGTGCTGCTCGAGGACGGCGAGATCGTAGCGTGCCTGCGGGTGTTCGACTTCAGGATGCTGGTAAATGGCGTGCCGGTACCGATGGGCGGGGTGTCGTCGGTCGCGTGTTTGCCGGAATACCGACGTAAGGGCTATGTCGGGATGCTATTGCGCCATACGCTCGAAGAAATGCGGGAGGCCGGGCAACCGCTCTCGGGGCTGTATACGCCACACCCGGCGCTGTATCGCAAGTACGGGTGGATGGTGGCGGCGTCGAACCTGAGGTACTCCTTCAATCCCAAGCAGGTCACGCCATACAGCTCAGCTCCCGTGCGGGGGCGCGCTGCACGGGTGACGGAGGAAGATCAACCGCTCGTCGAGCAGGTCTTCCGTCGCTACAGCGAGCGCCGGACGGGGCCGCTCGTGCGCTCGGAGCGCTGGTGGAAGGACGCGTTCTTCCGCCGCATCTATGACGACAAGCGGGGGCTTTCGGACGTCGCGGTCTGGCGAGAGGGGGACGGCGAAGCGACCGGATATGTCTGCTACGAGACCGACCGCGGGCCGCCGCCGTTCCGCTTGAGCAAGGTCTGGCTGCGAGAATTCGTGGCGCTGACCGGAGATGCGTACCAGGGCCTGCTGCGCTACATGCTATCGCACGACCTGACGGAGGAGATCTTCTGGTTCGGGCCGCACGACGATCCGCTCGCCTATGCGGTCGATGACTCGTATCAGCTAAAGCGTGAGTACATGGATAACATGATGCTTCGTGTCGTCGATATGGAGTCGGCGGTGACGGCGCGCCCGCCCGCGCTCGGCGCGCCGGAGGGCGCGCTGTCGCTTGGGATTAGCGATGCGGCGGCGCCGTGGAACCAGGGCACGTGGCGGATAGAATCCTCAGGCGGGACGCTGGGCGCCCGGAAGGCGGACGGTGCCGCCGACCTTCTGATGGAAGCGGCGACGTTTGCCGCCGTGTACGACGGATTCATGAAGGCATCCGACGCCGTTCGCTCGGGCTTGGCCGAGGCGCAGAACGGCTCGGCGGCGCTGCTCGCCGACCGGATCTTTGCCCCGGAGTACCTGCCGCGCGGGACGGACTTCTTCTAGGTTCGTGTTCGGTTCGTGAAAGAGAAAGGGGGGGAGCTTTTTGCTCCCCTCCCCCGTCTGCTCCCCGAACTCTAGCGACTTATCTTGAAGTAGGCTGAGTAGAGGGTCGTCGCGCCGTCGTCAAGGGTGACGGTGATTCTCCAGCAGCTGCCGGCGTCGACGTTCTTGAAGTCCGCGTTGTAGATGTACTGGTCGGCGGTCGAGTCGTAGCGGAAAGTGGTGGAAGGGGTGTTTGAGCCGACATCCTCAATCACGGCAAGATCGGTAAGCGCCGCGCAGGAGACCTGGATGCGCTTGATTACCCAGCCTCCCGTTGCGAAACCGGCAGGCTCGTCGCCGCCCAGACGGAACTTGACGGGTACTGCCTGGCCGCGCTTGAAGACACTCGTGTTGTCAGGGTTGATCGGCTGAAGGATGCCACTGGAGCCCCCGTAGCGGACAGAATAAGTGCTGGTGGCCGCCGCTGCGTTTCCAGCGAGATCTTTGGCGGTGCACTGGTAGGTCAGCGAGCCTACTCCGTTAGCGCTGAGTCCACCCTGGACAACGGTGGGGCCGGTGGAAGAGTCCACGCCGGACAGCGAGTCCCGCGGGGTCGCGCAGCCGGCCGTTGGTCGAGCCTCGCCCGTGTAGAACATCGCGCCATTGGAGAAGCCGGTTACCGCTACCGTCGGCGAGGTCTTGTCGACGTTGATGTTCAGCACCGAAGCGCCTGCGGAGTTGCCAGCGCGGTCGGTGCAGACGCCGGAGCGTGACTGAGCGGCGCCTTCGCTCGAGACAATCTGGTCGGCAGTCACGGAACCGACAAGGGAAAGGGTGTCGCTGCATGTGTAGTGGACGGTCACATCACTGTTGTTCCAGCCTCGAGCGTTCGCGCTGGGGCTGCGAGCGCCGGTGATCTGAGGGGCCGTCCGGTCGATGTTGATGCTTGCAACGGTCGCCGGGGAAGCGGGGTTACCCGCCTTGTCGACGCAGCTACCGCTGTTGCTGACGGACTGGCCTGCGCCTTCGCCGCTCACGATCGCGCCGGCGACGGTGTTGGTCGCGATACCGGATTGGACCGAACCAGCATCCGCGCAGCTGAAGGAGACAGTCACGTCGCTGTTGTTCCAGCCGTCGGCGTTCGCCTGGGGGCTGCGGCTGCCGACGATCTGCGGTGCAGTCTTGTCGATGTTGATGCCATTCACGGTTGCCGAAGAAGCAGCGTTGCCGGCGTTGTCCGTGCAGTCGCCGCTGTTGGTGAGGGACTGACCAGCGCCTTCGCCGCTGATGGTGGCACCGACGACGGTGGCCGCCGCGATGCCGGACTGGACAGAACCCGCGTCGGCGCAGCCGAAGGTGACAACCACGTCGGTGTTGTTCCAACCGTTGGAGTTCGCCTTTGGACTGCGGCTACCGCTTATCAGAGGGGGTGTCTTGTCGATATTGATGCCGCCCACTGTAGCTGGGAAAGCGGCGTTGCCGGCGTTGTCGATGCAGTTGCCACTGCTGGTGACGGACTGACCAGCGCCTTCGCCGGTTAGAGTCGCACCGACCAAAGTATCTGTAGCGATGCCGGATTTCGCCAAGCCGTTGTCTGCGCAGTTGAAGGAGACGGAAACGCTGGTGTTGTTCCAGCCATGGCCGTTCGCCAGGGGGCTGCGGCTGCCGCTGATTGCCGGAGACGTCTTGTCGATGTTGATGCCGTCGACGGTAGACGGGGAGGCGGCGTTGGCGGCATTGTCGATGCAGGTGCCTGTGTTCGTAAGGGACTGGCCGCTGCCTTCACCGCTTACGGTCCCGCCAGCCACGGTGTCGGTCGCAATGCCGGACCGAACCGCGCCCGTGTCCGCGCAGCTGAAGGAGACGGCGACATCGCCGTTGTTCCAGCCACTCGCATTCGCCGCTGGGTCGCGGCTGCCGCTGATTGCCGGAGACGTCTTGTCGATGTTGATGCCGCCGACTGTTGCTGAGGAAGCGGCGTTGCCGGCATTGTCGATGCAGGTGCCTGTGTTCGTAAGGGACTGGCCGCTGCCTTCACCGCTTACGGTCCCGCCAGCCACGGTGTCGGTCGCAATGCCGGACCGAACCG
>VBJT01000078.1 GCA_005880075.1 Chloroflexota bacterium | reverse complement strand
GAAAGATGGAGCAGCATCCCGCCCTCCGTGAGAGCTTCGAGAAGCGAGCCTTTTTCAGAACAACATTTCGGTCACCTGAGGACGACTCACCGGGAGATGAAGCGTCGAGGCACTAGTTGAAAGACGCCTTGAGCGCGCCTTTGCGCGAATTAACCAACTGTTTGCTTTCTAAATTGACCCCCGTGGGGCCGCGTGCTAGCATTCGGATTGTGGCGATTGGAACAATCGCTTAGCGTTGGCACGAGCGGAGTAGCGCCTGAGTGATAACTGAGCTGTTCGCCGATTACATCGCCGTCCTCATCGCCACCATCCTCGGATTCCTCCTCGTCGCCGGCGCGCTGATCGGCAACCGGATCCTGGCGCCTAGACAGCCGACGCCGACGAAAGGCGTGACCTACGAGTGCGGAATGCTGCCAATCGGACGCAGTCGCACGCAGGTCCATTTTCGGTACTACCTGTTCGCGATTCTCTTCCTGATCTTTGATATCGAAGCGGTCTTCCTGTTCCCGTGGTCAGTGGCCTTCGTGAAGATCGGCGCGCAGGCATTCTGGGAAATGGTGGTCTTTATACTGATCCTGGCGTTCGGGCTTCTGTACGCCTGGAAGAAGGGCGTTTTGAGCTGGGGTAAAGAGACGTAATGCCCGACAAACCAATTATCGAAGTTTACGAGGTGAGGGACGACCCGCGCGAGGCGATAAGCGACGCGGTGTCGGCCGAGATCCGGCACCAGGTCAAGACTCTCGAGCCGTCGCCGCCGAACCCATCGCAGGGAAGAGCAACGTATAAGCAGATCCTTCCGGGCATCATGCAGATGCCGGCGGACTGGCTGATCGCCTGGGGGAGAAAGTCGTCTCTGTGGCCGCTTACATTCGGGCTGGCCTGCTGCGCGATCGAGATGATTTCGACGTTTATGGCGCGGCACGACCTCGACCGATTCGGCATCGTGCCTTGGCCTTCGCCGAGACAGTCGGACGTGATGATCGTTTCGGGGACGGTAACGAAGAAGATGGCGCCGGCCGTGAAGCTCCTGTATGAGCAGATGCCGAGCCCGAAGTGGGTGATCTCGATGGGGGCGTGCGCCACGAACGGCGGCCCATACACGCGCTATGACCGCGTGCTGCAGGGCGTCGACAAGATCATTCCTGTCGACGTATACGTGCCCGGGTGCCCGCCTCGACCAGAAGCGCTGATGGACGCGTTCCTGGCGCTGCAGAAGAAGATTATGGAAGAGCGAGGGAAGATCGGCACCGACTGATGGTGCACGAAGCGGCCACGGTCGCCCCGCCGGAACCGATCGCGCCCGGGCCGGTCGCGCGGCTTTTCCAGTCGTCTCTACCCGGGATCGCGCTGGAGATCGGGCAGTCGCCAATCGATGAAGTCGTTACGGTGCGCCGGGATGACTTCGCACGTGTGATGGAGACGGCGAAGAATGACGAGAGACTGGCGCTGGACTACCTGCGCTGTCTTTCGGGCGTTGACTGGCTCACGGACCTGGAGACAGTCTACCACCTGTACTCCTTCAAGCATGGCCACTCGATCGCGATTAAGGTGCGCTTCCCCCTAGCGGATGCGCATATTCCGTCTGTAAGCCACCTCTGGGAGACGGCGAACTGGCATGAGCGCGAGACTCAGGAGCTGTTCGGCATCATCTTCGATGGGCATCCCGACCCGCGGCCGCTTCTGACCGAGGAGGGCCTCGGATACTACATCATGCGCAAGAGCCACCCGCTAGCGGACATTGAAGAGTGGCAAGAGGATTACCTGAAGACGATTGAGGAGGCGAAGGCGCAGCTGGCGGCCGCCAGCGGCGTGGCTGCCCCCGTCGACGAGAAGGCGCTGAAGATCCAACTGGCGCAGCAGAAAGCGGCGGTCATCAAGAAGGCGCGGGACGAGGCACGAGCGAAGGGACTTTCGCCGGAAGATGAAAAGGCAGCCGTACAGGAGGCGATCAAGAAGTTCGAGGAGGAGCACGCGGCAGGGCAGGCCGGGGCCCCCGCGGCGGTGCCCGCCAGGCCGGTGGATGAGCGAGCGGCGAAGATCCAGCTCGCGCAGCAGAAGGCGGCTCTGATTACGAAGACACGCAATGAGGCGAGGACGAGGGGCGTTTCGCCTGACGAGGAACGGCAGATTGTGGCCGAAGCGTTGAAGAAGTTCTCGGAGGAGCAAGAACAGACGGCCGCGGCACCACAGGCAGCGCCTGCGGTAACTCCGGCGTCTCCAGCGGCGCCCGCTGCGCCGATGGACCGCGCGGCGAAGATACAGCTCGCACAGCAGAAGGCGGCACTGATCACGAAGGCGCGCGAGGAGGCGCGGGCGAAAGGGCTTTCGCCCGAGGAGGAACGGCAGGCCGTGTCGGAGGCGCTCAAGAAGTTCGCCGAGGAGCAGAAGTGACGCTGCGCGACAGCAGCGCGTGGCTGGTCAACGCTCGACCGCTGACGTCTCCCCGGATTCCTTCGCGGAGCGGCGTGGTGCCGCGCTCGGCTGTGGTCGTCGCTCAGAATGACGGGGCGGCCTGATGGCGATAGAGACGCGGGTGCCGCACGAGAGCGACCTGGAAACGATTGACATCAATGTCAACGTCGGGCCGCAGCATCCGGCGACGCACGGTGTTTTCCGCATGGTATTGACGGTTGACGGCGAGCTTGTCGTCGATCTCGATCCCGTCATCGGGTATATGCATCGAGGAAATGAGAAGCTGCCTGAGAACTGCGATTACCGGCAGGTGATCGGCTATCACGACCGTACGGACTACCTGGCGCAGTTCAACACCGAGCACTGCTATGTGGAGGCGGTTGAAAAGCTGGCCGGCATCAAGGCGCCCGAGCGCGCCGAGTACATCCGCGTGATTCTCGCGGAGATGAACCGCATCGCGAGCCACTTGATGTTGTTCGGGGCGTTCGGCACCGACATCGGGCTGTTCGGGACGTCGTTCATGTACGCGTTCAGGGACAGGGAGACAATCCAGGACCTGTTCGAGGAGGTCACCGGCGAGAGGATGATGTACAACTACTTCCGCCCCGGCGGCGTAGCGTGGGACTTGCCGGACAACTTCCGCCAGCGCTGCACGCAGGTCCTTGACAGCGTCGAGCGCGGCGTAGAGCAACTGGACGGGCTGATGATGGAGAACGAAGTCGTGCTGGCCCGGTGCCGGGGGCTCAGTCCAGTCACGCCGGAAGACGCCATCAAGTGGGGACTGTCTGGCCCGATGCTGCGCGCAACCGGCCTTCGGCACGATATCCGTCGAGCGGAACCTTATTCGATATACGACCGCCTGCAGTTCGATGTTCCGACCGGCAAGCAGGGCGATGTGTACGACAAGCTAGTCGTCCGGCTGGAGGAGATGCACCAATCGGCGCGGATCGTAAGGCAGGCATTGGAGACGATGCCGGAAGGTCCGATCATGGCCGAGGGATTGAAGCGGGTGCTGCGCGTCCCCGCCGGCGAGGTCTATATGCGGGTCGAGAGCCCGCGGGGCGAGTACGGCGTGTACCTGGTGTCGCAGGGAAGCGACAAGCCATGGCGGCACAAGGTTCGCGGCGCTTCTTTCTCGAACCTCTCGGCGCTGAGGGCGATGTCGGTGGGGAACTTCGTGTCGGATGTGATCATCATCCTGGGGTCGATCGATATCGTGCTGTGCGAGGTGGACCGGTGACGTCGAACGGAGGCCGCGGCTGTTCCTAGCACTGGTCTCCGACAATCCCTGGCTCGAGTCGTTGGCGCGCCTGGCGATCATCGCCCTGCTGGTGCCGGTCACGGTGATCATCCTGACGTGGGTTGAGCGGAAGGTCATCGGGCGTCTGCAGATGCGGCTGGGGCCGATGCGGGTTGGGCCTTACGGCACGCTTCAGGGCGTCGCCGATACGATCAAGCTTCTTACGAAGGAAGACGTGCGCCCTCA
>VBJT01000077.1:553-5074 GCA_005880075.1 Chloroflexota bacterium | reverse complement strand
AGGCGGAAGCGCGCCTGGTCCGGCTCCAAAGCAGGCGGTGCGGGCAGCCCCGGTAGCCGCTCCTTCACTTCCGACACCACCTGGGCGATGTCCGCCGCGCCCGGCCCCATCTCCGACATTAGCTCCTTGGGCTCCTTGTCGTGGACGTAGGAGCGGATGATCTGCACCCAGGGCCAGTAAGCCGGTGCGCCCTCGCCCTCGTAGCAACGGCCCCAGAGCACCTGGACATTGCGCAGGCGGGCGTAAGTCGCGAACTCCTCGGAGGTGCGTGTCTTCCCGATCCCCGGTTCGCCAACGAGCATCATCAGTCGACCGCGGCCTGACAACGAGTCCTCGAGGCCGGCGCGCAACTCGTCCATCTCTTTCTCGCGGCCCACGAAGACGCCCGTCGCGAGCCGGTCCAGCGGATTCACGTCCGACTCGGCGGCGACAGGTGCTGACGTCGACGCTGTTTCGACGATTGCACGGAGCGCCTCAGGGATTGCGGCTGCGCTCTCCGGGCGCTCGTTCGGGTCCTTCGCGAGCAAGCGTAGGATCAGTGATTCGAGCGCACGCGGCACTTCAGGGTTGTGCCAGGACGGGGCGACAGGTGCGGTGTTGATATGCTGCGAGATAATCGCGACGGGGTCGTCACCGAGGAACGGTGGGCGACCTGTCACCATTTCGTAGGTGACGCAGCCAAGCGAGTAGAGGTCCGAGCGGGCGTCGGGCTGGCGTCCGAGCGCCTGCTCCGGCGGCATGTAGGCGACCGTGCCGACCATCATCCCTTCCATCGTCAGTCGTGAGCGGTCGAGCGCCACCGCCAGGCCAAAGTCGCCGATCTTCGCGGTGCCGTCCTCGGTCAGCCAGATGTTCCCCGGCTTCAGGTCGCGGTGTATGATGCCGCGCTCGTGCGCGTGCGCCAGCCCCTGCTGCACCTGCTGCGCAACCCGCATGGCCTCCGGGACGGATAGGCGCCGGTCTGGCGTCTTGTTGAGCAACCCGTCCAGGTCGCCTCCGCCCATGTACTGCGAGACGATGTACGGCTGCCCACGATCGTCGCCAATGTCGAACACGGTTACGATGTTCTGGTGGTCGCCCAGCCGGCCCATCGCCTGCGCCTCGCGCTTCACGCGCGACAGACCGGCTTCGTCGAGGCCTTCGGTCTTGATCACCGCCACCGCCACATCGCGGTCTAACTTCGAGTCGTGCGCCAGATAGACGCGCTTACGGCCGCCCTCGCCGAGGAATCCCTTCACGGCGTAGCGGCCATCGGCGAACGACGCCGGCAGGGCAGCAGAAGGTGAAGGCGTGGGCGTCCGCGACGGCGGCGCATCGGCGGAAAGCGGCTTGCCGCACTCGCCGCAGAAGCGCTCCCCGGGTTCGTTCGCAGCACCGCAAGACGGGCAGGCTGAGGCGAGCGAGCTGCCGCATTGAGCGCAAAAGCGGCGGG
The DNA here is from genome assembly GCA_005880075.1 of Chloroflexota bacterium. GTDB lineage: Bacteria > Chloroflexota > Dehalococcoidia > SM23-28-2 > RBG-16-64-32 > CF-163. Next base: position 3,642 of record VBJT01000077.1, on the reverse strand, counting down.
CTTCGCGGTTTTCCTGACCGCAGGAGCTACAGCGCAAGAGAATCCCCAGTTTCGTGGCTTGGTGGCCCAATGGTCACTTATGCTGGCAAGCGTGTCAACTAGAAGAATGCAAGGCGGCGCCGGCTGATAGAACTCGGTCAAGCGCTCGCGCGCATCCTGCGGGGCGGCGACGGCGCAGGCGGGCCTGAGCGTACGCTTAGGCGCTCGCTAGACGCAGCCGCCGGCGAAAGCGACGGTAAGAGGAATGACGATTAGGCGCGATCAGAACGGCGGCGAGGATACCCGCTATAGAGTGAGATACAATTGCGGCAATCGCCAACGAACAGAAAGGAAGGAAAAGAGATCACAGACCTCTACGAATTGTCTCAGTAGCACATCGACCCGCGCGTCGCGCCACGAAGGGTAACTCGAATGATCAAGATCCGACGGGACAAAGAAATCTACGACACCCAGGGCGGCTGGTTCCGCGCACGCTGGCATTTCTCGTTCGACCAATACCGGGATCCCGAGAACGACAGCTTCGGCGCGATGCGCGTCTTTAACGATGACCGCCTGGTCCCGGGTGCGATCTGGCCGCTCCATCCTCACCAGGATATCGAAGGGCTGACTTACGTCGTTGAAGGAAGCTTTGGACACCAGGACAACGTCGGCGGCGAGTACGGGCCGCTGCCCGCCGGCTCCGTGCAACGCATGACGCTTGGCTCCGGCGCGCTCCACTCGGAGCAAAACGCCTCGAAGGACGAGCCGATGCGCTTCATCCAGGTCTGGATCCTTCCCGACACCCCCAGCCTTAAGCCACAGGTGGAGCAGCGAGTTTTCACGAAAGAGGACCGCACCAACCGGCTCCTCCGGGTCATGGGGCCCGACGGCAACGGAGTCGTGAAGATCCACCAGGACGCTTCTGTGTACATCGCGTCGCTCGAACCAGGGACCGAGGTTAAGCATGAGATCGGCGAGGGTCGGGGCGTATACGCTTATCTAATCGAAGGCGCAGCCACATTCGACGAAGAGGAGCTCAGCACGGGCGATGCGGCCAAGGTAACGGACCAGCGCGAACTGCCGGTTCTCGCTAGCGAGCAGAGCGAGCTAATCCTGGTCGACGTGCCCATGCGTTTCGAACCGGTGGGCATCTGGCGGGGGCGGATCTAGAGGGTAATCGACCGATGGGTCTAGCCATCGACGACCCGAACGTCGAGCACAATGCCGGCGCGCGGCGGTCCGAAATTCATGCAAATCCAGGACGGCAAGGTGAAAGAGGCCGTCGCCTTCTTTGATTCGGCGACGCTCACCGCCCTGCTCCAGCGCGTCAGGCTCTAGACAACCGAAACCTGGCCCGCTTCCCGCGTGAGATGCCTCAACCCGGCGGGGTGCGGAGCGCCTGCCGGCGGCGGGTCAAGGTGGCCGGACGCGCTGGGAGCGGCTGCCTCCCACGAACGGTAAGGTCGCCCAGCCGCATGTAAAATGGTTGCGACCATGGAGCCGCGAATCCAGTATGCGACGACCAACGACGGCGTCAGCATTGCTTACGCCGAAGCCGGTAAAGGCAAACCTCTGATTGCCATCACCGCACCAGGGTTCAGTCACACAGAGCTCAGCTGGCAGGGGTGGGCCAATGTCTTCCCACCTCTCGCGTCCAGGTTCCGCACAGCCTGGTATGACGCGCGCGGCACCGGCCTCTCCGATCGCCACGCCATCGACTTCTCAACGGAGGCGATGATAGGTGACCTTGAGGGAGTGGTAGCACGAACGGGGTTCGATTCATTCGTGTTGCTGGCGTGGAATATTTCCGTCCCGACGGGTGTGACCTACGCAGTGGCGCATCCGGAACGAGTGTCCCACCTGGTCCTTTGCGATCCACTTACCACCCACTCCGACTGGGCGGAGACCCCCGCTTACCGGGCAACACGAGCGCTACTCGAGATGGACTGGGCGCTCTTTACGGAGACGTTCGGGCAGGTCGTTTGGGGCTTCGCGAATCCAGAGTTCGGGCGGCAGTTCGGAGAGCTCATACGCGCGAGCTCTGAACTCGAGGCACAGCGAGCGCTCTGGAGGGCCATGGAGGGCTACGACGTCACCGCGCTCATGCCGCGTGTAACCGCTCACACACTGGTCATTCAGAACAAGAACATCCGCTTGATCCCTCCAGTTGTGGGCCAGCGGGTCGCTGCGGTCATACCGCGCGCGATTCGCTGCAATAGACGACATAACTTACGCACCAATGGCAGGCTTGATTGAGGCGTTCGTGAGCGAGGGCGAGGCGCGGGAGCCTCATCTGCCCTCCGGCACCGCCGTCATCCTCTTCGCCGACATCGCCGACTCCACCGGGCTGACCGAGCGCCTCGGCGACGCCGCCTTCCGCGCGAAGGCGCGCGAGCTGGACGGCGCCCTACGCACCGTCATCCGGGATCACGCAGGCACCCCCATCGAAGGCAAGCTCCTCGGCGACGGCGTGCTCGCGGTCTTCACGAGCGCGCGGCAGGCGATTGAGGCTGCCCTCGCCTGCGCCCGCTCCGGCGACGACGCCGAATTGCCCCTTACATCTCGGCCTGCACGCCGGCGATGTGATCCGCGAAGACAACAACGTCTACGGCGGCGCCGTCAACATCGCCTCGCGCATCAGCGGTCTGTCGGCGCCGGGTGAGGTGCTGGTGTCGGAGACGGTGCGCTCGCTGGCGCGTACGTCGGCGGGCGTGCGTTTCGAAGACCGCGGGGAGCAGTCGCTGAAGGGCGTGGGGGAGGCAGTGCGCGTGTGGGCCGTGGTGGCGGGGGTGTGATGGAGCCGCGCATTCAGTACGCTAAGACGACTGACGGCGTGAACATCGCCTGTAGCACTGCCGGCGACGGTACATGCTTGATATACGTACCCTCACCACCGGTCTCTCACCAGGAACGGATATGGCAGCTGTTCCCCGAAGCCATGAACGCTTTTGCCGACCGGTTCAGGATAATCGCCTACGACACGCGTGGGTCGGGGCTGTCCGACAGAGGTGCGATTGACTTTTCGATGTCTGCCATGATGCGGGATCTTTCCGCTGTCGCGGACCGCGCGGCAGGTTCGGAATTCATCTTATTCGCAGCATACGATGGAG
>VBJT01000077.1:0-530 GCA_005880075.1 Chloroflexota bacterium | reverse complement strand
GCCGACGGCTGGATCGACTACTCTGACTATTACTTAAGTCCCGTTATCGAGGCGGAGGCCGCCCTCCGCCGTAGACGAGATTGGGTCATTTATACCGACACTTTTGCGAAGATGTGGCTCGGATTCGAAGACGCAGCGTTCGCCCCGGCGTTCGCAGAATATATGAGAGCTTGCGCCGAGCCGGAGGCGTGGTGGGCAGCCTACTCAAGCGAAGGGAACGAGTCATGGAACGTTTCGGACTTTCTCGACAAAGTGAAGGCGCCCACGCTCGTGTTGCACAACAGAAACAATCCCTGGCTTCCGGTTCAGGTCGGCCAACGGTTAGCTGCCGGAATCCCGGACGCGCGCCTGCGCTTGATAGACGACGCGACGTATGCAGAAGCGCCCCGCCTCATCGAACACTTCATCGCGGAGACAAGTGAGCATGCGCAGCCTGCGCGCCAGCCTCCGTCCGGAATGACGGCAATCCTCTTCGCCGACATCGTCGACTCCACCGCCCTCACCGAACACCTCGGCGACAGTGCTTTCCG
>VBJT01000076.1 GCA_005880075.1 Chloroflexota bacterium | reverse complement strand
TCAATCCCACGACCGCCTGCGCGCGTTCGTCTCCTCGCTTACGGACGATCGGCTGGACGAAACGCTCGCGTACAAGGACAGCGCGGGGCGCCCGCACGAGCGCGTGATGTGGCAGCTGATGGCCCATGTTGCGAACCACGGGACCCATCACCGGGCGGAGACGGCGATGGCCATGGCCTCTCTCAGTAAGCCAATGCGTGAGCTGGACTACGTGTTCTTCGAGATCGAGAGGAGCGGCGGGCAAGGAGTGCGAAGGTGACCGAGCGCCCATACGGGCCGAAAATCAGCGGTCTGTGTGACCAGGCGCATATTCCAGCCGGGCGGTCGCGGTGGTAAGCTACCGGACTGCAAGACAGTACAAGGAGGTGTGCCTGAAATGACGACAGAGACAATCGACCCGGCAAAAGCGGAAGCGTTTGCCGGCCAGATGGTAGGGATCCTGAACGGTTCGATACTCGGCCTCATGACAAGTATCGGCCACCGCACGGGGCTCTTCGACAAGATGGCGGTGATGCCCCCATCCACCAGCCAGCAGATAGCCGACGCGACAGGTCTTAATGAGCGCTACCTACGTGAGTGGCTCGGAGCGCTCGTGACCGGGAGAATTGTCGATTACGACCCCGCGAGAAAGACCTACCGCCTGCCCCCGGAGCATGCCGCTTCGATCACCCGAGCGGCTGGGCCAAACAACCTCGCCGCCTTCATGCAGTTCGGCGCGCTCATGGGCAACGTCGAGGACCAGATTGTGGAATGCTTTCGGAATGGCGGCGGGGTCCCATATTCGGCCTACCCTAAGTTCCAGCAATTGATGGCTGAAGAGAGCGCCCAGGTGTTCGACGCCACGCTCATCGACGTAACGCTGCCGCTGGTGCCGGGCCTGATCGAGCGGCTGAAGGCGGGGATCGATGTAGCTGATGTCGGCTGCGGGCAAGGCCACGCGATCAATCTCATGGGGAAAGCGTTCCCGAACAGCCGCTTCGTCGGCTACGACTTTTCCGAAGACGGCATCTTGGCAGGCAAGGCTGAGGCAAGTCAATGGGGACTGACCAACGCCCGCTTCGAGGTAAAGGACGCCGCCGAGCTGAATGAGACGGCAAAATACGACCTGATCACGGTCTTCGATGCTATCCACGATCAGGCTCAGCCTCGCAAGGTGCTTGCCAACATCTCCCGCGCGCTAAAGCCCGACGGAGTGTTTCTCTGCGTCGATATCCAGGCGTCAAGCAACCTGGAAGAGAACATTGAGAACCCGCTGGCGCCAATGCTCTACGGCATCTCGACGCTGCATTGCATGACCGTCTCCCTGGCGCTCAACGGCGAGGGGTTGGGCACCGTGTGGGGCGAGCAGAAGGCCCGCGAGCTGCTAACCGAAGCTGGCTTCAAGCAGATCAACATCGAGCACGTCGAAGGCGACATCTTCAACGCCTACTACATCTGCCGGAAATAGGGATCAGGAGCGGTACAACAGTAGGGCGGGCTTCAGCCGTCTTATTGTTTAAGGACTCTTCTTCCGGAGTAGGTCCGACAGCGCCTCTCCATCGGTGCGGCCCGAGCGGACGCGGTCCTCAATTGCACGTGCGCGGGTGTCCAGCACGGCGGGGCCGACGTCGAGCAGGCGGAACGGCTCGATCTCCTCGAAACTGTCATCGTTTTCGCGCCAGCGGAACAGAATTCGGGCCTTCGGCCGGCCGTCTGAGACGCCCTCGACCTCGCTCACTTCCGTCCGAAGCGGCTTAGGTGGAGCACCAGGTTCACGCGCGAAGCCGCTTCATCACTCACGCCGTTTTCTCGACAGAGGACGTCGAAGGCGCCCGGAAGGTCAGGCGCGTGGAGGGCGGTCGCCAGCGAGTATCCGGCGGCCAGCGTTTCGAACAGATCACGGACGGGTTCTCCCCAGATGTAGTCCTGCACTGGTGCCTGGCTGATCTCTGCCGCTACCAGATAGCCGCCGCTCGCTTCTCCTTTCAGCCGGAGCATCTGCTCGCGGCTGCCATCCAGACGGTGCACCGGAACGTCCGGAGGGAGCAAGCCAAGGACTGCGTTCATCAGGGTGGACTTGCCCGCGAAGCGTGGCACGGCCGTTACAACGAAAGACAGCCGGGCGTCCATCGCCGCCCAGAGCGCCGCAGCGACCCGGGCGCTCAGGGTGTTGTTGGCTACTAGATCGAGGATCGTGAGGTCCGGCATGTCAACCAGTCTGCAGGGACCGAATTAGGTTCGCCGTTTCAATCGCGGACTCGACCGCCTCGAACCCCTTGTTGCCGCGACTTCCGCCGGAGCGCGCGAGCGCCTGCTCTTCGTTGTCGCATGTGAGGACGCCGAAGATGCACGGCACCCCCGTGTCGAGCGCGGCGCGCTGAATCCCCGCGGCTGCTTGGGTTGCAATGTGCAGATAGTGGTCCGTCTCGTGCCTAATAACGGCACCCAGGCAGACGACGGCATCGTGGGAACCGCCTTCCGCCACGCGTTTGGCGGCGACAGATAGCTCGAACGAGCCGGGCACCCAGTAGACGCCATGCTTACCGACTTCATGACGTCTCATAGCATCGAGCGCGCCGTCGAGGAGGCGAGAGGTGATCGCTTCATTGAAGCGCGCGACGACCACGGCGATGGAGAGCCCGGCGCCGTCGAGGTTCGGTTCGTCAGCCATTGCCCGCTCATTATAGTGTTGGCGCAAACAAGCCGGATAAGCAAAAGCTTGACAACCATGCGGGGGGTTTACTAATCTTTCGTGACATACCTGAACCGGACTCGCCGCCCCCGAGATGCCGCGCTCCTACCGCCTCCTCCTGTGCGCCCTGCTCGCGATAACAGCAGGGCTAATCGCACTTCAGAACGACGAGAGCGCGCACGCTTCCCAACAGCCGATCGGCCTCTGGCTGCCCTGGGAAGCGGGCACGGCCTGGCGCGTGACGTTCGGGCCGCACGGCACTTCTAGCGACGGCTCCGGCTCGGCACTCGACTTCCAGCCGCCCGACGCTGGAGGCGTTGCCTGCGATTCGGGCTTCAGCTCCAAGTATTGGGTCGTGGCTGCCGCGAGTGGGCGGGTTATCGATCTACCGAACGCGCTTGAGGTCGACCACGGCGGCGGCTTCCGGACGGGGTATATGCATCTCCAGGAAAAGCTAGTGACTTCGGGCGAAGTGATAGCCGGCGAGCGCCTGGGGAAAGTGTCTTGCTGCCCGGACGGTCCCGTCGGAAACTGTTGGGCAACGGCGCCGCACCTTCACTTCTACACGGTCCTCCAGGGCGCCAAGCAGGGGATCGCCGGCATCAACCTCGAGGGCTGGGTTGTTCAGCAAGATGGTTGCCTGGTAAGGAACGGCGAAAGCGTCTGTGTTGGGGGCGGCCTGGCATCGAACGCGCCCGCTCACGCGCCCCAAAACGCCGATGTCGTCCTCGTTCTCGATGCAACCGGTGACGCAAACGGCGACCCACAGCGCGCCCGTCTCGCGACTGCCCGCGCCTATCTGGCCGCCGCCGGCCCCGACGATCGCGTCGGGATCGTTACCTACAACTCACTCGTGCATGGCGTGACGCACCTGCGAGATGTGACGGGCGAGCACGAAATCGACCCCACGTTGCTGCACCAGATTGACACCGTCGGCGCTGACGGTCTCTCAGACTTACGAGTGGGCGTTCGGGCGGGCTGCCGAGAGCTGCTGCAGCTCGGCAAGGCGGAGGCAAAGGCGGCCGTGCTCATATCGGATGGTATTCATGATTTCCGCCGGCTCGGCCAACCGCAGTCGTGTTTCAAGCAGCACCATTTGCCGGTGCATACTGTGGCTGTCGGGCCCGGAGGAGAGGAGAACCTCAAGCAAATATCACGCGACACGGGTGGGCAGTTCATCAACCTGAACGAACCAAAAGACCTGAGCTGCGAGATGCACAGGCTGCGGATGCTGATCGTCGAGCGCGAAGCGGGCGATTGCCGCACCGAGGCAGCATTCGTGGACAAGCCTGCTCGCGTCAGCTTCGAAATACGGGCGGGCCAAGCAGAGGCCACCTTCTCGGCGACCTGGCTACGGCCGGATGTTCCCTCCGCAGTCTCGGACAAGGCGCGCGTCGATGTGAAGCTCGTCTCCCCATCCGGCCGGACGATTGCCCCGGCCACTGAGCGCGCCGACTTGAAGAGCGACTCCGGGAACACTTATCAGTCCTTCTCGCTCCTTTCCCCCGAAGCGGGCACCTGGTCCCTTCGTCTAACCGGGAAAGAAGCCCCGCCGCAAGGCGTCGCAGTCACAGTCTCCGTTGCGACTTCCGCGGCCCGGCCGCTGCCGCCGGCGCCGCCGGGAGAGCAGCCCACGGCGACGCCCGAGCAGACGCCAACGCCATCCCCCAGCGAATCGGCGACACCAACGACCACACCTTCCCCGCCGCCTTCGCAAACAACGACACCGACTCCGCAAACACCCACGCCGGAATCGACCCCGGAGTTGACGCCTGCCCCGACTGTGGCGGCGACGCCCACCCCGACACCGGAGCCAACGCCGGCGCCTCCTACGCCCGAACCGAGTCCGCCGCCATAGCGCCGATCGTTGAATTCCAAATCCGCAATCCCCATTGCGGTATCTTTTCGTATCTTGTCCGCTTCTTAGCGCCCGCTTAACCTTGATTCAGCCACACGGCCCGAAGGCAACGAAAGGAGTGGGCGGGGCGTCGGGTACTACGCACCGTCGAAGGGAAAAGCAATGGTTGTAGAGACTAACGAACGCACCGCTACTCAGACGCCGCAGTTCTCGATGGAGCTGAACGACGAGCAGCGGCAGATCCAGAAGTGGGTGCACGGCTTCGCGAAGGACGTCGTCCGCCCGGCGGCCCACGAGTGGGACGAGCGCGAAGAGACGCCCTGGCCGATCATCCAGGAGGCCGCCAAGATCGGGCTGTACTCCTTCGAGTTCCTGCAGAACGCCTTCGCCGACCCGACCGGCCTCACGATGCCCATCGCCAACGAAGAGCTGTTCTGGGGCGACGCCGGCATCGGCCTCTCGATCTTCGGCTCGACGCTCTGCGTCGCCGGCATCGTCGCCAACGGCACGCCGGAGCAGATCGTCGAGTGGGTGCCGCAGTGCTTCGGGACGCCCGACAAGATCAAGATGGGCGCCTTCGGCGTCAGCGAGCCGGACGCCGGCTCCGACGTCAGTTCCCTCAAGTCGCGGGCGGTCTACGACGAGGCGAAGGACGAATGGGTCCTGAACGGCACGAAGACCTGGATCACGAACGGCGGGATCGCCGACGTGCATGTGCTCGTGCTCTCCGTCGAGCCCGAGCTGAACTCCCGCGGTCACGCCGCCTTCGTCGTCCCGCCGGGCACGCCTGGCCTCAGCCAAGGGCAGAAGTTCAAGAAGCACGGTATCCGCGCCAGCCACACCGCCGAAGTCGTGCTCGACAACGTGCGCGTGCCCGGGCGCTGTCTGCTCGGCGGCAAGGAGAAGCTGGACGCCCGCCTGGCCCGCGCCCGCGAAGGCAAGTCCTCGAAGGTGCAGGCCGCGATGGCCACGTTCGAGGCGACCCGCCCGGCCGTCGGCGCGCAGGCCGTCGGCATCGCCCGCGCCGCCTACGAGTTCGCGCTCGACTACGCCAAGGAGCGCAAGCAGTTCGGCCGCGCGATCGTCGAGAACCAGGCGATTGCCTTCAAGCTGGCCGACATGAAGACGCGGCTGGACGCCAGCCGGTTGCTCGTCTGGCGCGCGGCCTGGATGGGCAAGAACGGCAAGCCGTTCGAGAACGGCGAGGGCTCGATGTCGAAGCTATTCGCCGGCGAGACGGCCGTCTGGGTGACCGAGCAGGCGATCCAGATCATGGGCGGCTACGGCTACGTCCGCGAGAACCCCGTCGAGCGCTGGCACCGCGACTCTAAGATCTACACGATCTTCGAGGGCACGTCCGAGATCCAGCGGCTGGTCATCAGCCGGGCCATCTCGGGCATCCATATCAAGTAGTGCCGCGGGTCATACAGGTCGCAGGCGCATTATGCCCGGTATGTGGGAGCCGCGACTGTTTTATGCGAGAGCCGCCAACGGAGAAACATCGGGTGTTCAGCCCCGGCTGGTTTCTCGCCCGAGCTTTGATGCCACTGCGAATTCTGGATCCCTTTCTACGACGCCCGACGAAACGTGCCGCAGACCCATGGCGGTGGTTCTTCCCGATTCTTGGAGCTGACCATTTGGTGCGCAGCCGTTTTAGGAGCGCGGATCGCGTCGCTCCAGACGAGAACGAGATGGTGTGCGCGTCTTGCGGACACCGCAGCTCCCTTTAGCGCTTGATGGGGGTCAGCCTTCGAGCGCTGGCACCGCGACTGCCCTTCGAGAGCCTCAGGGCGAACGGGTGGGGTGATCTTCGAGGGCACGTCCGAGATCCAGCGGCTCGTGATCAGCCGGGCGATCTCGGGGATCCATATTAAGTAGCTGTCGGCCGTTAGCTGTCAGCCGTTAGCGATTAGCGGTGAATCAGCCGAAAACCTGTGGTCAATCAATGCTTTTCCGTGTGTGGAAATCGATTGGTTTTGGCCGTCCGTTCGTGACCGTTGATTGACCCACCGCGAAATTTTCTTTTTTCTGCCGCCCGGCCCGTTTAGAGCGGGCGGTTTTGTCTGATTGAGGCCCATTCAAGAATGTGGGGTTGCGGGAACAATCAGACGGCCCCGGCGGATGGAAGGTGGAAGATGCGGGAGGTACGAGCGCCGGTGGCCGCTGGTGGCGGGCGGTGTTAAGGTCCGGCCCCTTGAATTTGTTTTGCAAAAAAGTGCTTTTGCAAACGGACGGCCGGAGTTGCCAACTGATAGCCGTTAACCATTGGGCCGCGTTCGCTTTGCAAGTAAAGCTATTTCTTGCGAGCGAGTGCCGGTACTGGACGCGCCGTTGGCGGGCAAGCTTAAGGTGCGGAGTCATCGCTTTCAGGGTAGCGGAAAGCGGCGAGAAGTCTAAGGGGGAAATGGCACTACCGTGGCAGGCCGGAGTTGGCGCCATAATCCCAGACCCGCGATGACGCTAGAGCGCTCGTTTGAACCTACCTGACCAGATCTTCGTAGCTCGGATACGGTTTTACTGGGCACCCGCCAGGAAAGGTGTCAGCATATTGGAAATCGCCTGCTTCGCGGGCTCCGAAGAAGTACAGGTTAATAAGGCAGAGATCGTCGGGTTCGAAGCCCTTAGCCAGGAACCAATTCCGCGCCTCCTCCTTTCCCTGAGAGAAAGGTGGCTGCCAGATTCGGACCATGAACTCCCGGCTGGAAATGAGCCAGTCAATCTGAAACCGGGGATTGGCTTCCAGCACAATATCGCCGACTTTCTTGTCGGTCGCCGTTAGGCGAATGAAAATCTCCTGCGCCTCGGGACGAAGCGTGGTTATCGGGCTGGCTGCCTGTGAAGTGACAGCGGCGGTACGGGATTTCAACGCGAACGATTTGACATCGAAGCTTCCGTATTTGTCGAAGCGGCCGGTGACAGCCAGGTGAACGCCCGAATCTAGTTCTTTGGGAAAATCGCTCTTCACGATTAAAGGCACTTCCCCCCGATCTGCGGTGATAATTTCCGGATAAGCAAATGGCTTTCCGGTAAAATCCTCATGGCCAGCTAGAACCCGGTATCTTTCCTCCAGTTGGATGTCTTCGTCGCTATCGAAGATCTCGAACCAGACGACCGCCGAGACTACTGTAAGGACCACGAGACCGCCGGCGGCAGGCAATAGGACGATCTTCAAGGACGATGACTCCTTCGCTCGTTGACGATTGTGGTCAGCGCTTCCCAGGTAGCAGCGTCCGTTGGAATCCAATCGTTGAAGGCGAGTGCGTCCGGTTCGCTGGCGCTGCTAATCAGGACTTTAAAGCTCATCCTTGCAAGGCCGGGCTCATCCCAAAGAACGGGAAACGACCAGCGGACTTTCGGGGCCCTCGGCGGCACCTCTTCCCAGAGCTTGAGGAAGCGGGCGATGTATTGCGGATCGCCCTGCAGAAAGTGCTCCATGACGCCGGCAAAGTAGGCGGTTGACGCTTCCGGGCTCGTTTGCGGGTCACGGTGGTGGCCCTTCAGGATGGCGACGCCAACGCCCACTCCTTCATCCCAGTTCGGGACCTTTGACGCGAAACGGGGGTTGCTTGCGACGCTAAGGAAGTTGCGCTCGATGGGTGTGGTCAGTTCGCGGGCGAAGTCGACGTCCCAGAGGCGCTGAGCGACGGTGTTGGCCGCAACAATCTCCATGACCTCGTTGACCACGCAGGCCGGCCAAGGATGCTCCTCGATGTGGCGAGCGGCCTCGTCAAGAGTGAAGACGTAGCCGGGCGTCACGTCGGGCGCGAGGGGCGCTCCTTGGGGTGCGAAACCGGCCGAGGTGAGGATCTCGTTGCGTGCGATCTGCTCGAGGGCAAGAGCGTTCAGGATGGCGAGTAGCGAGTCGCGCGAGGGGTGGCGCTCGCCGTGCTCGTAAGCCTTGACGGTGCCGAGGGAGACGCCTGCGCGCTGGGCGAGGTCGCGCTGCGAGATGCCGAGAGCTAGCCGGGCATCGTGGAGTTTGGCGGCCCAGTGTTTGGACATCGCGCTGTCTGTTGTAGCGGTCACTCGGAAAATACGGCGGTAATCAGACGGAATTCCAGAGACAAGCAGCTACAAAATGTAGCCCAAAAGGGATTGTAGAACCAGACTTCCGGTACGATACTTGGCCCAACTACCAACTGGGGCGGAGCGCTAAGAGGGTCCCTGGGCCGCAGGGCGCGGCGGCAATAAGAGTTTGGGGGTGCACGCCGTGCCGCGAGTTAGATTAGCCGTTGCTCTCTTTGTCCTGTTAGCTGCTGTGGCAGCTGATCTTTTCGGTCGGCCTTCAGTCAAGGCGGACCTTGTCGCGACGCAGGTCGCAGATTCCGACGGAGACGGGCTGGCCGATTCCGCGGACAACTGTCCATTAACCCCAAACCCCGACCAGCTGGACAGCGATCTCGATGGTGTCGGCGATGCATGCGATCCGGCGGCAACCCATGATCTAGCGATCACTGAGTTCAAGCTAACGGCCACAAACATCAATCCGCAGACGCGCTCGGGGACTTTCCACGCCATTGTACGTGCCCTAAATCTGAGCACCCATACCGAGGAGGTCCAGGTCTTTCTGGACATCCCTGATATTCCGCAAGGGTGCGCCTTTACGTCGTATAGGAGTCCCGTCTCGGGTACATTGCGCCCGCTCGGGAGGGCGACCTTCCGCCTGAGCGCGAAGATTTCGTGCGCCGCCTCGACAGCGGCCGGTGCTTACAAGATCGGCGCGGAGGTGGAAATTGCGCACTCTCCGGGCGAAGTAGAGAGCAACTACCAGAACAACTTCGCGCAGGCGAGCGCCACTCTGCGAGTGCCGTGACTAACCGGGAGCCGTGGAGTAGCCAGTCCGGTGTTTGGGGTTGGGACAGTCCACGTGAGAGGGTCCCAGGGCCGCGGGGCGGGCCGGCATTATACGTAGGTGCATCGTTTGGCCGCTCTAAGACGCCTCTCTAGCCACGCGACCAACCGCGTAAAATTCGGTGACCGGAAGCCCGCCGTCCTTCTCCTTGGAGTACTGGCCGTGTATCTCCTATTTGCCGCTAGGCAATGGCCACCGACTAACCAAAGGGCATCGGCTGACGTCGCGGAGCCAGTCGCTATTGCTCTTCAGCCAGCTGGTTTTGGAAACGTCGTCGGTCTCAGTTCAGGTGGCAACTTCGTCAGGGACCTCTCGCCGACCCCAAGCGAATACGGGCCGCCACAATGGTCGCCGAATGGGAATTTCTTAGCGTTCATCGACGCCAACGGTGGGAGCCCGTTGCTAAGAGTTGTCACTGTAGACGGCGAACCGATAGCCGCTGTGCCCGCGGCCGGCGGTGACGAGCAGTTCAGTTGGTCCCCGGACAGTACCGCCATTGTCTA
>VBJT01000114.1 GCA_005880075.1 Chloroflexota bacterium | reverse complement strand
TCCAATTCTCGCTGCGCGTCAATCGCGGCATCGACAGCAGCCCGCGCCGAGGCGAACGCAGCACACACTCCGTCACCGGTGTTCTTGAACAGCCATCCGCCCCGGGCTTCGATGGCGGCGCGCAGCACCTCGTCATGCGCGGCTAGCGCCACCCGCATGGCGTCTGGCTCCGTCTCCCACCGGCGCGTCGAACCCTCGATATCGGTGAAGAGGAACGTGACTGTCCCGCTGGGTGCACTCTCTGTCATCGCACCTCTGTCTGGGTTCCGGCACGTTGCACATTCACTCCCGCCACCGCACTTCGTACACGCGCACCGGCTCCTCAAACCCCTTCGCCACGAACTCGCCGCGGTCCGCAAAGAGAAAGCCCTTGCCAGAACAGAGTTCGCGAACGGCATTGGCGACCAGAATCTCGGCACCCTCCGCCTTTGCGGCGATGCGGGCGGCGAGGATGACGGTCTCGCCGAAGAGATCGCCGTCCTCCTGGACCGGCTCGCCGGCGTTCAGGCCGACGCGGACCGCGACGGGTTCCGCCGCGGATGCGTTTCGCTCGTGGAAGGCGCTCTGAAGAGCGATGGCGCACTCCACGCCCTTCGTGATCGAGGTGAAGGAGGCCATGAACCCGTCGCCCAGTGTCTTGACCTCGTATCCGCCGTACGTCTTTAGCGTGTTGCGGGTGACCTGCTCATGCTCGCGCAAGACGGCGCGCCCCTTCTCATCTCCCAGGCGGCGCATCATCTGCGTATGGCCGACGATGTCCGTGAACAGAACGGTTCGGAACGTCGAGTCCGATGTCGTTCCCGTATTGCGCTGGGCTCCCGAGCCCGCTGACACGAAGTCGATGATCGCCGAGAACGCGCTTCGCCACTCATCGACCGACGCGATGTGCGCTCCCGGGAACGACAGGAATCGAGCGCCCTTGATGCCTGCCGCGACTTCCTGGCCGCTATCAATCGGAACGGCACGATCGTCGCGATGGTGGATGACGAGCGTAGGCGCGGTGATCTTTGAGAGCAAAGGCCGCACATCTATGGCGACGGCTGCCTCAAGGATTCGGCGAGCGTCGCTGGGGTTGGCAGCGATTCTTTGGTATTCCGAAAACTGCTCGCCGTTCAAGATCGAGTTCTGGTTTGTAAACAGATCGGTCATCAGCCTGGAACCCACACCCCACTCAGCCCTAACAACGGCCAGCATTCCCTCGCGCATATCAGGCGATCCGGCGATCGACTCGCCATTCGCGTACGAGCCAAGAATGACGAGCTTCGTTACGCGGTCGGGGTATGTCGCGGCCGTGGTCAGGGCGATCGGGCCGCCTTCGGATATTCCCCCCAGAGCGAACGAATCGAATCCGACATCCTCAGCGACCGCGATAACATCGCCCACACGGGCTTCGAGCGAAATGTCGGCTGGATTCCGGCTGGACAAGCCGCTGCCGCGTTTGTCCATTTGCACCCAGGTGACGCCGTGCGCGCCGGGGTCAATCCCGAGCATCTGTAAGAGGGGGCCATCGAGGTCCAGGTGGCTAATCCAGCCGGGCACCCAGATAAAGGGCACGCCCTCGCCCTGAATCGAATAGGCGATGCGCACGCCGTCGGTCGTAGTAACGTAGCGGACCTCGCGCTTCATTTTGCTCCTACCCCCTGTGGCGCCAAGAATAGCACGAACGCATCTCCCGTCGTCCGGCCCGCGTCTACTCTCTCCACCTCACTTCGTAGACCCGCACCGGCTCTTCGAACCCCTTGGCGACGAACTCACCGCGGTCGGCGAACAAGAAGCCCTTTCCGCTGCACAGTCCGCGCACCGTATCCGCCACCAAAATCTCGCCACCAGCAGCCTGCGCGGCGATTCGCGAGGCGAGGATCACCGTCGCCCCGAAGAGGTCGCCGTCTTCTTCGATCGGCTCGCCGGCGTTGAGGCCGACGCGGACCGATAATCCTTCGAGAGCCTCAGGACGAGCGGATGAGTCGCGCTCTGCGAAGGCGCGCTGGAGGGCGATCGCACACTCGACAGCCTTCGTAACCGAGCCGAAGGAGGCCATGAAGCCGTCCCCCATCGTCTTCACCTCGGTACCGCCGTGGGTCTTCAGGACTTCGCGCGTGATCCGTTCGTGGTCGCTCAGGACGGCTCGTCCCTTCTCGTCGCCGAGGCGAGACATCATTTCGGTATGGCCGACGAGGTCGGTGAAGAGGACAGTGCGGAAGGCGGTTTGCTTAGTCGACGATGTCTTGAGTGGCTGGAGACCGTTTTCTTGCAAGAACTCATCGATAACTTGCCCAGAGTTAGCCGTCTCGATGAAGCGCGCATCCGGAATCCTTGACACGACACCGCGTGCCAGCCCCGCGTTAGCCAGTCGAGTCATCGCCTGATCCAGAATGACAAGGGTCGGTACAGACAGGAGCGGCAACAGGGCGGTAACGTCGATCTCAAAGGCGGCGCGCCGATAGGCGTGATATACCCGAGGCGATATACCGGTACGAAATGTTTGTGCGAGCTTGCTCGCAGCTTCCGCGTCGGAGTAACCGGTCACTGCGCTCGCCATGCTTAGTAGATGGAACTCCCACTCGTCCTCAGCCATGTCCAATGTGTCCTGGGACAGGCGCATTGGCGGAACCACCCGGTAGTATTCACGGCCGCTCGCGAAGGGATTCATTAGGATCAGGGCGCTTAGTCGCTCGGGATTTTGCACTGCGTAAGCAATCGACGTGGGAGAACCTTGCAGGAACGAATACATGACAAATCGATCCGGCGCTGCCCGGTCGATCACAGCTTCCAAATCGCGAAGCCGGGCCTCCAGCGACAATTCGCTTACATCTCGGTCGGAAGCGCCCGCACCTCGCCCGTCATACGTGACAATTGACCACCCCGCTGCGATTAGTTCATCCATTACCGGATTGGTGGCTATGCCACTCTTATACATATGGATGTTGCCCCAAATGTTACTGGGGCTGACGATCGCAGGCCCCGAACCAAGGACCGTGTATGCGATGTTCACACCATCGCTCGTCTTCGTGTACTGGATGCGCGGCTCCATCACGCCCCCACGATTCTTTGCCTCACGAAAGGTCCGCTCCAAACCAGAACTTGCGCCGTGAGGCGGCGAACTGCTGCTTCTCCTGGGCTCCCTGAAGGGAGGCTTCCGTGAACGGGGCGGTTACCGAGGGCCCGCTGAGGAAATCAACGTCGACACGTCCGACCTTCTGATTTCCGAACTCGATGAAGCACGACCCCGCGCCGTCATACGGTTTGGCCGCGCCTGATTCCCGCAGCTGCACGATGAGATGCTCGGCCACCGCGCGCGCAGCGCTTTCGGCGAAGATGCCCGCCTTGGGCACGGGCGCGCTCGTCACATCGCCGATCGCGTACACATCCGGGAAGCGCGTGGAGAGGTTTGCCTTGTCAACCGGAATCCACCCATCAACGGCGAGGCCTGAAGTCTCCACGACAGCAGGTACTCGATGCACCGGGATGCCCAGCAACAGGTCGTACTGCAGAGTGCTTCCGTCAGACAGGTGTACAGTCTTCGTTTGGGGGTCGATCGCCTTGACGCCCTGGTTCGGGACCCAGCTGATGTTCCGCTCGTGGAAGCGGGCGAGGACCGCGTCCGAAGCAGGGCCAGATGCCGGAATCGGAATGCCCCACGGAGAGACCACGCTGAGGTCGATGCCGGACCGCACTTCGCGTTCGGAGAAGAACTCGTCGAGCAGCATCGCAGCCTCGCACGGCGCCGGCGGGCACTTGAACGGCTCGCTGACGACGGCGACGATGACTTTGCCCGAAGTGACCTTCGTTAGCACGTCGCGCAACTGGACGGCGCCCTCCACGGAATAGAACTCGTGGCCACCTTCCACGAAGCCAGGCGTCGCGCCGAAGTCGTAATCCGCCCCAAGCGCAACGATCAGGATGTCTGCGCTGTATTCGTTCTTGTCGGTCACCACACGGCGGGTGGCCGGATCGATGACGTTAATCAGCTCCTGCCGGAACTCGACGCCGGGCTTCGCAATCTTCGAGTAGTGCGAGCTCACATCTTCGCGGCTCTGACGCCCGAACATGATCTCGAACTTCGAGAAGCCAAAGATAAACGCGTCGTTCTTGTCGATGAGCGTAATGTTTAGCTCGGGCCCAAAAG
>VBJT01000113.1 GCA_005880075.1 Chloroflexota bacterium | reverse complement strand
TTCCTTGTGCAACCTCAGGTGCAACTTTCTGAAGGGCCAGTTTTACCCGAACAGCGGAAGTCTGTGTCCTCGGAGTGTCAGTGATTAGGTCGTCGATCGCTATCGAGAGCTTCCCTCGCTCCTCGTCCGTAAGATTGGCCGCCAGCCCGAGGAGATCGCGATACGCTTCCATGGCGTTGGTGGTCCAAGGATAAGGCGCCCCACACGCATTGCAGTGAGCCGGCGCTGGGAACTCGGACAGGGACATCGAGTCCATGTAGCGACCTCGAATATCCTTACCGCAAAGTGGGCAAGTATGGATCGTCTTTGCTCCGCACTGCTCACAATGGTCGGTGTTGAACTGCGGGTAAGCCCTAAAGGAAGAATTTACGACGTGACCGTTCTCGCAAATTTGGGCTGTGTCGTACACCTAGCTCCTTTCCTGCCTTATTGTCTACTCAGGTTCGCAGATTCTTGGTTAAGGCGTGTTGATAACTTTATCCTCACGTATACCGAACGTCTTGGGAAGTGGGTTGTCCACTTTGGATCATGACAAGATGTTCGCTTCTGTGGACAGCATGCGGTGGGGTATGTGATATCCGCCCCTTAAGAGATCGTGTTTCGCTTCGGATGCTGTGGCTTAGAACCCCAGCGTCGCGATCAGGCACTCGGGGTCGTCGTTCTTCACAGAATTTACCCGCGCCGAGACCGGCGTGCCGGCGAGATAATCGTCGCGCCATCAGGGAATCGGGCGTCTGGCGAGCGTAGAGCCAATCGTCGACCGCCTCCCCCTCGAGGGCCACCGGCATCCGGTTGTGGACCGGCTCCAGCAGCGCGTTCGGCGAAGTCGTGATGATCGTGAACGTCCGCTCCTTCTCGGCCGGGGAGGGCCGCCACGTCTCGTACAGTCCCGCGAAGAGGATCAGCCCGCCGTCCGGACGATGAAACCAGATCGGGCGCCGGTCCTCCTTCGGGCCGGTCCACTCGAAGAACCCGTCCGCAGGCACGACGCAGCGGCGCGAGGCGAACGCCTCTCGGAATGCCGGTGATCGGCGGACCGTCTCTGCCCGGGCGTTGATGTTCTTGAACGCCTGCTTGCGGTCCGTCATCCAGAAGTTGATGAGCCCCCACTTCGCCGGCAGGACCTGGCGGTCTTCGTAGCGCATTCGCACGATCCAGTGATCGTCGGTGGGCGCGATGTTGTATCGAGGCTTGTAGCCGAGCAGGTCGTCGGCGGACACGCCTAGTTCAGCCGCAAGCGCCCGCGCCTCGCGGTGCGTGAGTGTGAACCGGCCGCACATGGCGGGAGCATATCAGAGCGCCCCGAAAGGCATCACCCAACGGGCCCGCCACGGAGTGACATGCACCTCTTGGAGATCGCTTTCCGCTTCAGATAGGGTAAGAGGCAAGGAACAAAGGAACCACGGAACACGGAACAAGGAGGAGGATGACGTGGTGGTGGAGGACAGACGAGACGGCGAGGGCGAGGGTGCCCCGCTCAATCCCTTCGGCGACGCTCAGGACAGGCCTTCGATACCTCAGGATGAGCGGAACGGGGCGTGCGATGAGCCGGAAGGGGCGTCGGGTGACCCCTGGATACGCCCTTCCGACGGAAGGGCTACTCGGGGCGAACGGAACGGCGGGCCCGAAGGCGGGCGGAAGGGCGCTGGAGGGCCCAAGACGACCGCGGGGAAAGCGCTCGTTGCGCGGAATGCGATCAAGCATGGAGTACTGGCGCAGACGCCGGTGCTGCCGCTCGTCGAGAGTGAGGAGGAGTGGGCGGAGCTGCGGCAGGATGTGCTCGATTGGTTCGACCTGAGGGGCCCGTTCCGGGAGTCGCTGGGGGAGCGAGCGGCGATGCTGATCTGGCGGCTGAAGCGGGCCGCGCGAGCGGAGACGGAGGCGACGCGGGCGTATCAGAAGGACGTGCCGGAGGACTGGAAGAGCAGCATGATGATGGAGGGGCTGCCGATCCCGGACCGGAAGACGCGGGACCGGGTGAAGGAGGAGTGCCGGATGCTGATGGCGCGGCTGTTACCGGGGGACGAGACGATGGACAAGATCCTGCGCTACGAATCGAAGCTACACCGGTACCTGCTGCAGACGCTGTATATGATCCTGGTGGTGAAGGGGCTGAAGCAGGCGCGGTCGGGACGGTTCTACGGAGTGACGGAGCTGGACCCGCCGGAGGTGTCGCGGAAGATGGGGACGCCGCCGGGGGCGGGGTGAGGCTGGAGGTAAGCGGTTAGCGGATAGCCGATAGCTGGTGAGGCGGGCGTTTCAAGCGTAGCTGACGTTGGTCGTCTTGCGGGCGGTGGCGGACAGATCTGAAGCTCTGTCCGTACGAGCGATTGGGCTTTGGCTGTTAGCCTGGTGGAGGATGAGCTGGGTTGGGTGGCAGGAAGAAGGTGCCGGAGGATGAGTATGAGGCGCTGCGGGAGCGGTTGCTCACGGCGTTGCGGCGGAACCCCGGGGATACGCGGTCGCTGACGCGGCTGGCCGGGTCGCTGGCGCGGATGGAGGTCACGCTCAAGCGGATGTCGCCGCGGAAGAGGGAGGAGCTGGCGGAGAACCTGGGAGCGATCCTCGCTCGCTTCGGGGACCTGATCGCACCGCCGGACTGAGGGAGTTTGTTTTGCAGAGACGCGTTGTCCGCGGTCATATGGCTTCGGCGTTCGACCAGCGTAATGTATTGATCGCCAAGCCAATGCGCGAAGAACTGACGATCGCACGCGAGCAGCTCCGGGCCTGCCTGCAGCAAGAGTATGGGCTGGTCCCCGCCGCTATCGATTTCCTTCCGATTGGAAGGGACCTGAACGCCGGCGTATATCGCATCGTGAGCGAGAGGGGAACCCCGTACTTGCTCAAGGTCAAGGCCGGGGCGTTCTACGCTGCGAGCTGCATCGTTCCACGCTATCTCTCTGATCATGGCATCGGACCTGTCGTCGCGGCGCTGCGAACGCGGACACAGGGTCTATGGGCGCGGGCCGGCGAATGGACCGTGCTCGTCTATCCCTACCTGGACGGCGAGACAGGCTGGGCGGCGATGACTGAGGAGCACTGGAAGACCACAGGCACCATCTTCAAACGGGTCCACGAGGTCGCGCTGCCGACTGCGGGCTTTGAAGGCGTGCGACGGGAGACGTTCGACCCGTCGGGATACGCTCGCTCGATCGAGAACATCGAGACACACGTTGCGGCTTCGGAAGGCGGAGGTCGTACGCCGGAACGTGCTCTCCGCGGCGCCTGGACAAAACACCGGCCGACGATTTTCGCGCTCCTCACCTCATTGGAGAAGCTCGCCGGCGTGCTCCGGTCACAGATGCGGCCACACGTCATCTGTCATGCCGACTTGCACCCGGGCAATCTGCTGCGTGACCGGGCCGACCACGTATTCATCGTCGATTGGGATGACGTGATGCTGCCGGCCCACGCCTCCAGCCAAGACGGCTCCCCGTTCTTCCAGGGGTACGGCGAGACGCAGATCGATTGGCCTCTGCTGACCTACTACCGCTACGAGCGGGTCATGCAAGACCTGATCGAGGACGCCCAACAGGTGATCTCTCGAGACGACTTGAGCGAAGAGGCAAAGGCCGAGGCGGTACCGCGATTTCGCGCGAGCCTTGAAGGCCGCAATTTCATCGCCGCGCAGGTGGCGGCCGCGCATATCCCTGAAGACCTCACCGTTAATTGACTTGGCTGCGGAGGAGGCGGGCGTCTGCTTGAGCGCCTTCTTGAGGAGGTCATATAGCTGCTTCGGATCGGACCCCAGGTCAACCCACCCGTAGTAGACGAGCATCCAGCCCGCCAGTATGGAACTGCCAGCGAGCAGCTTGTCAAGTGCTCAAATGAATAGTTGACAGGCTGCTAAGCACTTCAATACACTGGCCCAAATGAGCCAGCGGAAATTTAAGGACGAAATCTACCCCCATTTCGCGCGGGTGGCGCAGGCACTCGCGAGCGATAAGCGTTTGGAGCTGCTCGACATCTTGACGCAGGGACCTCGCCATGTTGATGCGCTCGCGCAGGAAACGGGGATGTCCATCGCCAACTCTTCACAACATTTACAGACTTTGCGTGCAGCACGTCTGGTGGAAACGGCGCGGAAGGGGAACATGGTCATCTACCGCCTTGCCGATCCGTCTGTAATGAATTTGTGGGTGGCGTTGCGCGGGGTGGCGGAGTCTCGTTTAGCCGAGGTCAAGGAACTCGCGCAGGAATTCCATTCGGCGCGAAGTAATGGCAAAGTCGTGACCCGGGACGAGGCCGCGGTTCTGGCGCATCAAAACGCCGTTCTTCTTGACGTGAGGCCGGTGGCCGAGTTTGAGTCGGGGCACTTACGCGGAGCGATCAATATACCGCTTGACGCACTCCCGGATCGCCTGGAGGAGCTCCCACGTGACCGACGAATAATAGCGTATTGCCGGGGTCTGTATTGCCTCCTGGCGGACGAGGCAGCGGCGCTCCTTTTCGTGAACGGATTCGATGTTGTTCGGCTGGAGGGTGGATGGCCCGAGTGGCAAAGTGAAGGCAGGCCTGTCAAAGGAGGTGTTACGTGACCATGGAGCTAAAGCGCGTGGAAGTCGACTCGGATGCTCTCCGCGCCCAAGTAACCGAGAAGTACACAGAAATCGCCAACGAGCCCGAGAAGGGCGCGCACTTTCATACCGGCAAGTCGCTGGCAATGATGGTGGGCTACCCGGAGTCAATAATCGACTCACTCCCGGCTGGCACGGTTGAATCGTTTGCCGGGACCGGCAACCCGTTTTCGATGGGCGAGCTAAGACCCGGAGAGACGGTCCTGGACCTGGGTTGCGGAGCGGGATTCGACAGCCTGATTGCGGCTCGTCAGGTCGGTGATTCGGGCCGCGTGATTAGCATTGACATGACGCCGGCGATGCTCGATAAGGCCAGGGTGGGGGCCAGCGAGGCGGGACTCTCCAACGTGGAGTTCCACGAGGCTTACGCAGAGTCCCTCCCTGTTCCAGACGAGTCGGTTGATGCGGTCATCAGCAATGGGGTCATCAACCTTTGCCCGGACAAGATGGCGGTGATGGCGGAGATCAACCGCGTACTGAAGCCGGGGGGGCGCATACAGATCGGCGACATGGTAGTGCATAAGGCCGTGCCGGACGACGCAAAAGCCGACATCGATCTCTGGCGCGACTGAATAGCCGGTGCTCTGCTGGAAGCAGAGTGGGAGTGGGCACTGGATCACTCGGGCTTCTCCGACGTGCGCTGGGGCAGACAAATAGACGTCTTTTCCGGCTCGAAGCACGAGTCATCGGCCGCCGCGTTTGAGACGAAAGGCGTAACGATCGCTGCGAGAAAGGCTAGCTATGAGTGACTTCGAAGCTGACAAGAAGGAGCTGCTGGCGGACCTCAATCAATCACGTGCTGGTCTTATCTTGGTCGTCGAAGAACTTCGGCCTGAGGACTTCGGACAAGCGCGCCGGGGAAGCTGGTCGATTTCCAAGATCCTCGACCATGTCATTCATTCTGAGCGACTGTACACGCAACTTGTATCCACGTTCAGCGGCAATCCGGCAAGCGGTCAGAATGCTGCCGAACGCTTCCGGGAACGCTATTCGCAGCTCCGTCGAAGCCTCTTTGTCGCGACGCCAAATTGAGGCGAAGCTGCGACCATGGATGGGTCGCGGCCGGTTCGCGTCTCGCTTAATCCGGGCTCTTGGCGATTCCCTTCACGTGGGGACGGGCAAAGACCATCGGCGGAACAGGGGCAGCGGCTTTGACTTCTCCAACTCCACGACATCGAAGCCTGCATTTCGTATCGCCTGGACCGTATCCCGGTTCGGGTGGCAGCCCGCGGCGAACCAGCGCCAGACCGGCATTACGGCGTCCTGCCAGAAGGCACCGAAAGCGCTTTCGTAACGGACATGCTCGTAGAAGCGGTATTCGCCGCCGGGCTTGAGCACGCGTTTGATCTCGGCAAGCGCCCGCTGCGGATGTGGCACGCTGCACATGACCAAAGTACCGACGACGGTGTCGAAGGAGTCATTGTCGAAGGGAAGCTGTTCCGCAGATGCTTCCCGCAGCTCGACATGCTTTCCGGATTCCGCGAGCCGCCGCTCCGCCCGCCGTCTCATGAAGGGGTCAGGCTCGGTGGCCATGACCTGAGCACCGTCTCGGTAATGAGGGAAGTTCAGTCCAGTGCCCGCGCCGATTTCTAGTATCTTGCCTCGGGCTCCGCCTGCAACCTCCGCCCGAACCTCGCCCATGAACCGGCGTTCTTCGGGTGCGGACATCCGGTCGTAGATCGCCGCGAACCACTTGTGTCCTTTCATGATGGGGCCTCCTGACTAGCCCGCGCAGACCCGATCGCTCCGGCGATCTTTCTCGCCTGAATGCTCATCTGGCGAATATTTCCGCTAATCTCTGCCTTATAGCCCACGAAGTAGAGTCCCGGTGCCTTGGGATGCGTCTCGGGTCCATGTACGATGGGTCGGCCAACGGCCGAAAGGACGCCCAGCCGACCGACAAGCGGCTCGAGGCCCGGCCGGAAGCCCGTGGCCGCGATAACCGCATCGGGTCGAACCCGGCCACCACCCGCGAGGAGCACTTCGGCGCCATCGAAACCTTCAACGGCGGGAACAACCTCGATTCGCCCGTGCTTCACAGCGTGGACGAACCCGAAGTCGACAATTGGGCCGATGTAGTCTCTTATGGCGCGTGTGTATGGTCCGACCTCAGGGTTCGGGATACCGTACTTCGATAGATTGCCGACCGAGATGCGTTGGCTGAGCAAGCCCAGGAAGTCGATGACCCGGCCCGGCAAAGGCTGCGAGATGATGCCCAGGAGTTGGGCGGGTATACCGAATCTGTCGCCGATGACAATATTGGGGCCTGTGCGAACCGCGATCCGCACCCGTCCGGCACGATGTCGCGCAAGGTCGAGCGCGATGCCCGAACCCGAGTCGCCCGTCCCTATCACGAGGACGTCGCGCCCGGAGTAAGGCGGCGGACTGCGGTAGGAGACCGAGTGTATTAGTTCCCCGCTAAACGTCTCACGGCCCGGCCAGTCGGGAAGATGTGGCACCCGTTGATGGCCGGTAGCAATAACAACGTTCGGCGCGCAGATCTCGCCGCCCGACGTTCGAAGCAGCCAATGGCCGTTGCGCCGGTAGATATGGTCAACGCGAGTTCCGAATTGGACCGGGAGTAGCAAGCGCCTATAGTACTCTTCGAGATACTCTACGAAGCCATCCCGTGAAGGCCACCTTCCGTATTTGCGGGCAATACGCATGCCAGGCAGATGCGAGAGCCAGCGGACTGTGTTCAGATGAAGATTGTCGTAGCGAGATCGCCAGCTAGCGCCGACGGACTCGGCTTGCTCAACGATGACCGTGTCGACCTTCCGCCGTGTAAGCATCGCCGCAGTGGCAAGGCCCCCTGGGCCAGCGCCTATGACGATCGCCTGGTAGCTGTCCGCACCCATTAGGTCGAGTACCGCTCGGGAGCGACCACGAACCGGCGCAGGCATTCGTCGGCGCAAAACGACAGCTCTTTGTTTTCAAGGGTGAGCGTCGCTGCCACCTCCGCGGGCTCCAATTCCATGCCGCAGACCGGGTCCTGGACCTTCTCGCTCGCGGATTCCGGCGTGCGCACTTCGAAAAGCTCCACTTCTTCCGGCAGTCCCTTCAGCCTTTTCTTTCCGAGGGATACGGTCTCCGCCCCCTCCGGGAGTCCGTCCTTCACTCCCTCTGAAACGGCGCCGGTGACAAGCACCTCGTGCCTCTTCGCTGCTCCGGCCAGCCGTGCGGCTACGTTCACATTGGAGCCAACGTAGTCGCCCTCTCGGTAGAGGACCGGCCCCCAATGTATGCCGCTCCTCACGGCCGAGAACTGCGACTCGCTTGCCGTGCGCTGCTCGATCTCCAAGGCGCAGGCGACGGCCAGCCGCGGTTCGGGGAAGACGAGCATGAAGGCGTCCCCAATCTGCTTGACCACACGGCCCTCCCAACGGTTTGCGGACTCGCGCACCATTCCCGAGAACCGGTTCAGGACTTCGGCAGCCGCGACGTCACCCATCGCTGCCGTCAACGCCGTGAAGCTCGAGAGGTCAACGAAGGCTATTGCCACCCACATCTGCGCTGGCGCTTCGGGCGCCTCTGCCAGCCCGGCCTCCTCCGCGAGGTGCATCACCATGTTCTCGCGTATGACCCGCTGCAACGCCAGCCGGTGGAAATAGAGGATGATCGGCTCGATTAGAGGCGTGAGCCGGTCACTGGACGCGTTCGTGATACGGGATAGCTCTTCGGCGGGGACACCGGCCGCCTTCAGCCGTTCAT
>VBJT01000112.1 GCA_005880075.1 Chloroflexota bacterium | reverse complement strand
CCGCCTGGCGCCGCGCCTGCTCGCCGTCGACCTTCCCACAGGCCTGGACGCCGATACAGGCTCCGTCGACCCCCACACCGTTGCCGCCGATCAGACGGTCGCGCTCGGCTGGAGCAAGGTTGGCCTGCACACGCTCCCCGGCGCCCAGTACGCCGGCCGCGTCGAGGTTGTCGACATTGGCATCGCCCCCGAGCACGGCGCCTCGATCAAAACAGAGCTGCTGACGGCATCCTGGGCGCGCTCTGTCCTGCCAGAACGACCGCCCGGCGCGCACAAGGGCACGTTCGGCAGCGCGTTAATCGTCGCCGGCTCCCCGCAGTACGTCGGTGCCGCAGCGCTCTCCTGCACCGGCGCCCTGCGCGTCGGCCCCGGCATCGTCACCCTCGCTTGCGCCCGCTCCGTCTACCCGATGCTCGCCAGCAAGCTCACGGAGACCACCTTCGAGCCGCTGGACGACAAGGAGGGCTTCCTCTCCGCCGAAGAGGCCTATACTGTGCGGCGCGCTCTCTCGCGCGGCTACGAGGCGCTCCTTGTCGGGCCGGGCCTGGCCCAGCACAGCTACGTCGTCGCCTTCATCCGCGCGCTGCTACCGATGCTCACGGCGGACGACGTGAAAGCAGTGGTAATCGACGCCGACGGCCTGAACAACATCGCGAAGGTTGACCGCTGGTGGGAGATGCTAATCGTTCCCACCATCATCACCCCGCACCCGGGCGAGCTATCTCGCCTCGCCGGCGTCGACACAGCCGAGATTCAGCGCGACCGCCTAGCTGCCGGGCGCAACTGCGCCTCGCAGTGGGGCCTGACGATCGTCCTCAAAGGCGCGAACACAATCATCGCCGCCCCTGACGGCCGCGCGCGCCTCAGCCCCTTCGCGAACCCGGGCCTCGCTTCCGGCGGCACGGGCGACGTCCTCGCCGGAGCGATTACCGGCCTCATCGCCCAGGGCCTCGAGCCTTTCGAGGCCGCGTCGCTGGGCGTCTACCTCCACGGCTTCGCCGCGGAGCTCGTCCGCCGAGAGCTGGGGGACGCCGGCATGCTGGCGGGCGATGTCGCGGTCGCCCTGCCGCGGGCGATTAAGGAGCTTGAGGGGTGATGGCTACTGTTAGCACGTTGCAACGGCTAATCCTTTACTGGCTCTCGAACTACTCACCCAAGGGAGCACCTGAGCATTCCTGGGAGCGGGATTGCTTTGTGGCCAGAGAAGAGCCCAACCGGGAGCCGGCTATCGAGCCGACGCAAGAGTTACTCGACGACGGGTATCTGACTGCCTGGCGATATGACGATCACGGCAATTTGCGCCAGATTGCCAATCCCCACTTGCGAAAGCTGCACCGCGAGGAGACGATTCTCCAGCTAACGGACCAAGGCGAGGCCGAAGGGTACGCATTTTACGAGTTCATCCGAAGCGCCGAAGGCCGTGCCGGTTCGGTGCGATTCGCCAAGCAATATGTGGCGGACAAGGCAAAACAGTTGCGCTTTCGAGCGATCCTGCCCGAGGATCTTCCGCTGAACTTTGACCCCCTGCCCGACGCGATAGTATATCCCGACGATGATACGGTGACCTTGCGCTATTACGAAGAACTCGATGACCAGCTTTTTATCGACGAGACCACCCAAGAGCTGGGCGAAGACGAAGTCGAGTTCGACAAAGAGACGGCAACTCAAGAGAGGATTGGCGGCGTTGAGGTGCATAGACGCGAAAGGCAGCTAACGGATGCTTGGGCGGAGCTTTCGATGACGTGGCAAATCGGGCCGGTGTTCTATCGCCTTTCCTACCACCGAACGGTCGCAAGCGAGGAGCAGGCTACTGAGGTTGCTCTGGACGAGGAAGATGCGAATGACAACGAAGCAGCCGAAAGAGAATTTCAGTCACCTGAGGTAGATCCAGAAATGCGAGAAGCCTCACAAAGACTCGTCGCCTCCATGATTAGACAGGTCTGACAGCACGCGACAATCCACAAAGTAGTGACGCCCGCCTCTCGCTTCTCGCGCGGCCACCGCCGACAATAAGCGCAGAGAAGCCATTGACATCTGACCTCGCGGCCACTCCGGCGCTAATTGCCGATCGCCAATTGCCCATCGCCCCACTCCGCCGCTGGCGCCTGCGTGGCCGCCAGCCGGAGGGCGATCTCGCGAACGCCTCCTACCCGCCGCTCATCCGCCACCTGCTCTGGCACCGCGGCGTCCGTACCCCCGACGAGGCCGCGGCCTTCATGGACGGCGTTCCCGTCGAGCACGACCCGCTCCTGCTGCCGGACATCGGACCGGCCCTCGACCGCCTGCGACGCGCCGTCAACGAGGGCGAAATCATCGCCGTCTACGGCGATTTCGACGTCGACGGCGTCACGGCCTCCACGATCCTGATCGAGGGCCTGCGGGACCTCGGTGGTCAGGTCGTGCCGTACCTCCCAGACCGGTTTTCGGAGGGTTACGGCGTCAACATCGCCGCCATCGACTCGCTTCACGCCCAGGGTGTCACGCTTATCGTCACCGCCGACTGCGGCACGAGTTCGATCCCCGAAGTTGCCCACGCCCGCAAGCTCGGCATCGACACAATCATCCTCGATCATCACACGATCCCGCCTGAGCTGCCCGCCGCCGTCTCTCTCGTCAACCCGAAACGCGCGGAGAACCGTTACCCCGAGCCGGAACTCGCCTCCGGCGGCCTCGCCTTCAAGGTGATGGCCGCGCTCTGCGAATCAATGGGCCGCGCCTGGGATCCGGAGCGGTACATCGACCTCGTCGCGCTAAGTACCGTCTGTGACGTCGCGCCGCTCCAGAACGAGAATCGCACCCTCGTCCGGCGCGGGCTCGCGGCCCTCGAGCGCACGCAGCGCCCCGGCCTGCGCGCGCTGCTCGAGACTTCCGGCCTCAAAGACGCCTGCCTCGACACCGATTCCATCGGCTACGCGCTCGGCCCGCGCCTGAACGCCGCCGGCCGCCTCGCCCACGCGCGTCTGGCGCTCGACTTGCTCCTCGAGAACGACGCCGAGCGCGCCATGCAGCAGGCTCTGAAGCTGAGCGCGCTGAACGCCCGGCGCCAACAAGAGACCGCTTCGGCGATGGAGCTGGCTCGCGACCTGCTCTCGAAGGAAGATCCGGACGCGCCGCTCATCTTCATCGGCCACGCGGACATCCCCTCCGGCATCGTCGGTCTTGTCGCCGGACGGCTCGCAGAGGAGTACCACCGCCCGGCCGTCGTTTACGAGCGAGGCCAGCCGACCAGCCGGGCGAGCTGCCGCAGCATCCCCGAATTCGATATTACCGGCGCGCTACGCACCTGCCCGGAGCTGATGGTGCGATTCGGCGGGCACCGCGCCGCCGCCGGCTTCACCGCCGAGAACGACAAGCTGCCTGCCCTGAAAGAAGCGCTGCTGCGACAGGCGGAAGTCCACCTCGCAGGCGTCGAACTTGCGCCCGCTATCGATATCGACGCGGCCCTCGATCTCCGCCACATGAACGGCAAGCTCATCGGTATGCTCTCGCAGCTCGCGCCGTTCGGTTGCGCCAACCCGGAGCCGGTCTTTCTCAGCCGCAACATCGAAATTGCGGACGTGAAGTCGCTCGGTGAGGACGGCGCGCACCTGCGCCTTCGCCTGCGCGATGGCGCTGTAACCTGGCCCGCCATCGCTTTCGCCAGCGCGAGCGCCTCCATCGGAGGCTTCGCCGGGTCCGCCGTGCAAGAAGGCGGGCGGTTCGATGTCGTCTACAGCTTCTGCCCGGACCGCGGCGGCAACGGCGGGCTAGAGCTGCGCGTGAAGGATCTGCGCCCAGCCGAAGTCGCAGACTAGCGTTTCCACCTCACCGCCTGTAGGCTATCAGCCAACGCCATCCGCAAAGACCACTGGCCGAAGCAATCTCACATGATGCCCGCGAAAGGAGCGACGAGATGACGATGTACCACCCGCCCTCGGCCTTTGTGAAGGCGATGAACGCATTCGTCGGCCGCCTCGCCTCCTGGGGACTGATTCCCGGCGGGACGGCGTTGCTTCAGGTGAAGGGACGCCGCTCCGGCCAGACCCGCTCGACCGCCGTCAGCTGGGTCGACCACGACGGCCAGCGTTACCTTGTCGCGCCGCGCGGCAACACCGAGTGGGTCCGCAACGTCAAAGCCGCCGGCGGCCAGGTGGTCCTCAAGCGCCGCAAGAGCGAACAAGTGCGCCTGCAGGAAGTACCCGTCGAACAGCGCGCTCCGATCATCCAGGCCTACCTCAAGAAGACAGCGCGAGTCACCAAGCGCGAGTTCGGCATCGAGCCCGACGCGCCTAGCGACGAATTCCAGCGCATCGCGCCAGACCACCCCGTCTTCCGCAT
>VBJT01000111.1 GCA_005880075.1 Chloroflexota bacterium | reverse complement strand
CGGAGCCCCATGTTTTCGTAGGCCTGGTTGACCAGCAGCTTGTTCATCGCGAGCTGGTTAGCCGGGATCGATGCCAGCTTCCGCGCCATCTCCTCGACGACCGAAGGCAAGTCCCCGGCCGGGACAGCCTTCGAAGCGAGGCCGATGCGCTCCGCTTCGGCGCCCGACAACGATTCGCCGGAGAGCATCAGCCGCTTGGCGTGCTCGAGGCCCAAGCGGTAGACCCACATCACCGACGTCGGCTCTCCCCAGACCCGCGCCGGCGGATAGCCGATCTGGGCGTCCTCGGCCATATAGATGAGGTCTG
>VBJT01000110.1:481-5226 GCA_005880075.1 Chloroflexota bacterium | reverse complement strand
TGCCGCTCCTCTTCCTCCTCCTCTTCCACCGCGGGGTCCACCAGCCCGGTCGCCTGCAGTTCTCCTGGGTCTCGCGGCCGTGGCGGTGCGCGGAACTCCGGGTCGCCGCTGGTCCCCGGCGCTCTTGTCGTTGGACGAAGAGCGTCGCGCTCCGGCCCGTTTGCTCCGTGCCTGGTCCCTCGCTCGTCGGTCCCCTTCTCTGCCTGATCCGTCATCGCATGAACCTCACGGCCGCTGCCTCGCTGTAGGCGGGATAGCGGTCTAATAATCGGCTCACTTTGAGCCTTCAATGCTAAGACGCGCCCCACGAATCAACCGTTACCGTCATCGCCGGGAATTCGAGCGGTGGACGTGGCACTCAGCAGCGATATTTGACGCTGTCCGAATCCCCGATGTATAAAAACCGACATGCGGGGCAAGCCCGGGCATTAATCAGATCAATAACAGCGCATAGATAGCACTATGGATATTCCCGAAGGGGTAATCGACCGCCTGCCCAAGTACGCCCGCGCGCTCGGGCAGCTCGAGGCCGAGGGCCGCGACGTCGTCAGTTCGCAGGAGCTGGGCGTGCGGCTCAACATCACACACGCGCAGATCCGCAAGGACCTCAGCTACTTCGGGCGCTTCGGCAAGCAGGGCCGCGGCTACAACGTCCAGATGCTCCTCGACGAGCTCCGCCGCATCGTAGGGCTCAACCGCCAGTGGAAGATGGCGCTCGTCGGCGTCGGCCGGCTCGGCAGGGCGATCCTCGGCTACGAGGGCTTCTCGCCCCAGGGCTTCCGCATCGTCGCCGCCTTCGATTCCGACCCCTCGCTCATCGGCACGCGCATCAACGGCCTCACCGTGAAGCCGGTCGCCGACCTCGAGAAGGAGCTGTGCGACGGCGGAGCCGACATCGGCATCGTCGCGACGCCCGCCGAGACCGCGCAGTCGGTGATCGACTCGCTCGTGCGCTGCGGCGTTCGCGCTATCCTTAACTACGCGCCCGCCTTTCCCAATGTCCCGGACGGCGTCCACGTCCGCCACATCGACCCCGTCCTCGCGCTCCAGGCGATGACCTACCACCTCAAGGCGGGCGCCGGGCCCGGATAGGATCTTCGCGACGCCCAACCCCTACGCCGTCTGCCCGCTCGTCATTATCACGGCGGGCTGGGAGTTCGACGCGCGCTACCTCTCGGGCGCGGACGAGGACATGGCCGCCCTCCAGGAGTGGCTCCTCGGGCAGGTCGCGAAGACCTGGCGGACCGTCCCGGCGGTGCGCATCGACAGCCTGAAGACGGCCGAGCAGCACGCGGCCGGCAACATCTACTTCGACATCGCCGGGCAGCTTCGCGCTCAGCCCCCGCGCTTCGATGCAGACGGCGAGCCGGTCGACTTCTGCAACCCGCGCCGCCTCTACGTGCTCTACGCAACCGGCGAGGCGAAGCTCGAAAACATGGCCGGCCGCAGCGTCTTCGGCTGCCCTCCTGACCCAGCCAACCCGCTCGAGCCGTGGGGGCCGGGCCGCGCCGGCGGCCCGAGCGGCTGGGCGATGGAGCTGATCGCCGGCCGCATCAGCGAGGACGACTGCCGGCAGCAGGTCGCGCCGCCTTCGCAGCCGCTGGCCACCGTGCGCGGCGCGACGCTGCACGAGATGCTGCACTGCCTCGGCGTCCAGCACCCGACGGAGGAGGAGCACGGCCCGGAGGCGTGGCTCAGCCCGATGGCCGGCTACTGGTACTTCGGCACGCCCGAATGCCGCCTGCTCCCGCACGAAGCCGCGTACTTGCGGGGGTCGCACTTCTTCTCGTAAGGCAGCCATGTCAGCCGTCGCTGCTACTTGACAGATTAAATTCGTTTGGCAATTTCGGGGTTATTTTATACATACAGCATGTATATTTTCCGTTGACCCGAACTGTTGTACGGGCGAAGGCCCCTGCGCCGGAGAATTGGCGTGTATGGCATCTCGATTAAGGGTACCGTAACCGAACGGAGACCTAGAAGAGGGAGATGGCATTGGCGATCCTATGGGGATTGCACCCACCAGGCGCCAGATAAGCATGCCATCTGTAAAGGTGCTCACGTTCGCGTCGGAAGTCCGCTCCGTCTCGCTGACGACGATATCGATCGAAGTCTGCGGCCCGCGAACGTCCGACACAAGAACGGCCGAAGCCTCGCGGTCCGTGAACGTGCTCACCGTCGTCGCCGCTGACGCCCCACGCGCCTGCAACGCGAGCATGATGACCGACAGCGCGACCACGCCCTTCAGCACCGCCGTCGCGCGCGGTCTTAGACGTCCGGACGCGCATTTCATTCCCATGACCCCAGCTCGCATCCTAGCCCCCGCCCGCTGCGCCAGCGTATGAACCCCGCAAGCGTTATGTAAGAAGGGCATTTCGTTTCTCGTTTTTGGAGGTTAGGTTTACATGGTGGTTCTAGAATAAGGTTTCGCTTTACCTCCTCACGATCGTGGCGCTAACTCGAAAAAAAAGAGTGCCATCCGATTTTGGAAAACAGAGCAGCGCCGATGCGGATACGGACAGGCGCTCTTTGGCACCCACCACAGCACTCCCAACACCGCCAGCCCGAGAAGCAACGTCAGCGGCTTCTTTGGTTAGGTAACGTTCGTCTCCTGGCTGCTGCTCTCATGGCTGGGAGCAGTGCTTCCCAAAGTAATTGACAATCTTGCTGATATCAGAGATATCCACGAAACGACCGCCGGGTGGCGGTGGCGGATCTGGAGCTATGTCGTAGCGGATGGGAGCAGGCGGCAAGGATTGGCCGAATACTCCTGTTAGTAGAGCTATGTCGCTGATATCTGAGAATCCGTTATTGTTCATATCGGCCGGCCAAGCATCGATACCGCAGCGTTTCTGGTCGCTCACAGGGCTCGCCGCCGAGAAGACATACTGTTCGACCCCGCCGGAAAACCCATCGCCATCGCAGTCGTACGCCTCGCCGCCTACCGGAAGTGGCTCGTCGATTGCTCCATCCAAGTCGTCATCTTGGTTTGCGTAAGCACCGTCTAGGCGTTCGGGGCGGGAATTGGGATTCAAGGGATTGGACCCACAGGCGGTTTCGGTGTTGTCATCCAGCCCATCAGCATCGGACTGACAGAGTTGACCGAGGGTGCACCGGAACCACGGGTCGAACAGCACATTGCATGAAATCGGCAGCCCGGAGCCGCTTGGCCTGGGGAGGGGGTTACACGATTGTGTTCCGCCATTCGCAGGGCCACTCGCAGCACCCCACCAGTTATATCTGGCGTCAGCCGGTCCAGCGTTCGAATCATTGACAACCGCTGTGGTAGCGCTAGCGCTAATATTGCTATCGCGAACCAACACGGAACCGCTGCTACTTTCGTTGACGATCATTGCGCCTGCAGCGGAATTGCCCCCATTGCGGATGTCGGCGTTGTCGATGTTGATCGAGCCACCCGAGGACGGGATGCGTAGCCTGCCCCACTGACCTGCTGCCGAATCCGCAACAGAAGTGATCGTTATTCGGTTAGTCGGCTCGCCGTCCACCCGTAGAGTTCCCTGAACATCCATCGAGCTCGAATTAGCGAACTTGACGGTTGTGCCGGGATTAAACGTAAGGGTCCCATACACGGTGAGCAGCCCATCAACCAAGTACGGCAAGCTCGAATCACAGCGCGGAAGCGAAACGAGGCCGACGTTTGCTGTGGACATTCTTTGAAGCTTGACGCCAATCTGTGCGTTGTTGCTTGCGGTCGTGCCGCTGCAAGTGAAATTCGATCCGCTCCGTAGGTTATCCAGGACGACGGGGTTATTCGCGCTGTTGTGCAGCGTGCTGTCAACCACTGAGAGCGTCCCCGCCTCACTCTCGTTGACGATCATTGCTCCTGCAGCGGAATTGCCCCCGTCGCGGATGTCGGCGTTGTCTATGCTGATCGAGCCACCCGAGGACGGGATGCGTAGCCTGCCCCACTGACCTGCTGCCGAATCCGCAACAGAGGTGATCGTTATTCGGTTATTCGGCTCCCCATCAATCCGCAGAGTTCCGTCAACGTCTATGGAGTTTGAATTCGCGAATTTGACGACCGCACCTGCTTGGAGCGTTAGAGTAACCCTAGTTGGGACCGTTATATTGCAATCGACCACATGGTCTACAGTTCCTGAAGCCCAAACCGCGTCCGCTGCAACCGTTCCGCAATGGTTCGCGAACTCGAGAACTTGGGCGCTGCCGTCGTTGTTTACCCCGCGCCACACGCCTCCATTGGTGTTGGCCAAATCGACGCTATATTGCCTCGCGATCCGACTGCCAGCCAGGACATCATCCCGCGCCAACGACTCGGCGTCCTCCCACCCAATAACATGGTCAAAAGGGTAGTTGCAACCCGGATTTCCGCCCGGTGGATAGCCATTGTTGCATTCGTGATGTGTCGCCGCTATTGCGTAGGTACCTGCGTCCGGGGCAAATATGCGAACGTGGTACTTCTCAAGACACTCGTTTACCGGCTTGAACAAATCGGCTGACTCCGCCTTGGCTATCGGCCCGGATCCTGTATCAAAGTATGCATACAGGGTGTCAGACAACGGGCAAGGGTTACTTGTTTTCCATCCAGACGATTGGAGCGCTGCTTTTGCCCGGTCCACAGCACTGGACGCGTTGTCAGCCACGAACACGAGATTTACCGGGTCAAGCTGCCCGGGCCGCAACGTCGGATCCGAGAAGTCCTCGTTCGACCTTGTAGAAACAAATCCCCAATACGAGGCGTCGAGGACGGGCTGCCCATGAATCCA
>VBJT01000110.1:0-405 GCA_005880075.1 Chloroflexota bacterium | reverse complement strand
AACTAGAACCAGTCGGCCGTTTGCGGCCGGAACTCAAGCGCGTCTCTGCCCCGCTCGCATCGTCAGCCCGCAACCGGGCTCCGCCCGGTATGAGTGCCGTCCCCAGCAGCTTCTTTACCTTACTTATTCGCGAGTCTATGGTCTGCCTACCGGCCCGTCAATACCCGAAATCTAGTATTTCAAGGGCGCTCGAGAAGCCGGCGACGTTCTCGCGGCGCCGTTGTCGTCACCGGGCCGCCGCGTCAGCTCCGCCCTACGAGGCGCCAGAAATTAGGGATAAACCCCGCTGCATCCACGTTGTACATTTGACCGAAAGATCTTGGGGTTGCCGAAGTCGCATTGCCAATTCCAGATATTTGCATGACCGGTTGTCGAGAAGGGAATAGTCGAGTCCGGGTTGTGTCG
>VBJT01000109.1 GCA_005880075.1 Chloroflexota bacterium | reverse complement strand
GTCGGCGAAGAGGCCTTTCAGGCGCTCCTGCATGGCGGCGGCGGCGCTGTTCGTCCCCGCCATGCTATGCTCCGGCGATGTCGCGGGCGTGCTGGTCGACGTGCGCGACAGCGATCGTGGAGACGACGTCCGCGAGCGGACCGGTGATGCCACCGGCGGAACGGATGGGCTGGGTGAAGAGCGACTCGTCCGCCTGCTCGAATGCCGCGATCGTGGTCGCGCGGTTCTTCGCGAATTCGTCGATGAGCTCGGAGACGCTCATATGAGCGCGTTTCTCGACCTGGCGGGCGTTGTAGTCATCGATGCCGCCGCGGGCCGGGCGAGAAGCGGGTTCGGTGGACGCTTCTTTCGGCGCTTCGGCGGGTTTCCGTGATTGGGCCTCACGAGCGACGTCGATTAGCCGGGGATACGACCACTCGATGGAGGCGATGTGGGCGAGGATCTGGCGGCCATTCCAGCCGCTTTCGTAGCGGCCCTGTTCGAAGCTCCCGGGTGCAAGGGCGCGCAGTTTGGTAACGATCTGGTCACCGCTGGTGCGGAGCTTGTCCAACAGTTCGGCTTTGGACGCCGTCATTCGGAACCTCCTTCTGCGAGGCCCGGGAATCTGCCCCTCCTAGCGGGGAGGATACCAACCTTCACGTAAAAGTCAAGCCGTAAGGGGCCTGTTGGCAACTTGGGCGGCGTTCCTCTACAATCCCAGTGCTCAGCAAGGAGGATTGCCATGTCCGAAGTGCACGAAATCGCCGACGGAATCTACCGGATTTCCCATTTCGATGGGAACCATGCTCCGGTCGAGTTCAGTCAGTTCTTGATCAAGGACGAACGGCCCTTGCTCTTTCATACGGGCGCCAAAGCGTTATTCCCGGATACCCTCGAAGCCGTGAAGAAGGTGCTCGACCCGGCCTCGCTCTCGTACATCAGCTGGTCGCACCTGGAGTCCGACGAGTGCGGCGCACTTAACGACTTTCTGTCAGTCGCACGGAACGCTCAGCCGGTCCACGGGCAAATCGGAATCATGCTCAGCATCGACGACTTCTTCGATCGGCCCGTCCGCGGTTTCGGAGACAATGAAGTCCTGGATCTTGGGGAGAAGAAACTGCGTTTCCTCATCACGCCGCATGTCCCGCACGCCTGGGACGCAATCCTTGTTTTCGAGGAGACGACGCGGGCCTTGTTTTGCAGCGACCTGTTTACTGTCTTCGGCAAGCCGCAGCCTATCACCGAGAGCGACGTCGTCGAGCAATCGGCTACCTACCGGTTGGCCCGCACACGGGCGCTGTGTTCGATCGGCTTGTCGGCCTGGAACCGAAGTTGCTGGCAGGTCACCACGGCTCCACCTACAACGGAAACGCGGTGCAGGCGCTTCAGGACCTGCGCGGCGAGCTATTCAAGTTCGCCGGCATGGCCGTCGAGGAGGACGCTCAGGGATCGGACGAGGAGCCGTCGAAGGCCGAGCCTTACGGATAGCTTAGATGACGGGGAGGACCTACTATGATCATCGGTGCCCATTCAATTATCTATAGCACCAGTCCTGACGCCGACCGTGCTTTCTTGCGCGATGTCCTCAAGCTGCAGAACGTCGATGTGGGCGAAGGATGGCTGATCTTTGGATTGCCGCCTGCGGAGGTTGCAGTGCATCCGTCCGAGCAGAACGATGTTCACGAGCTCTATCTAATGTGCGACGACGTCAAGGCGTTCGTCGCGGAGATGGACAAGCACAGCATCATCTGCGACCCGGTTACCGACGAAGGCTGGGGCTTGCTCACCCAACTGAGGCTGCCGGGTGGTGGGAAGCTCGGCGTTTACCAGCCGCGGCATGAGCGACCAGACGTGACGACTGCAGGAAGGCCGGTCAGGGAACGTGCGTCATGAACGGCGGCACGGCCCGCTCGTCTAGCACCTGCCGCCCGTCGTCTAGCATCTAACGCCCGTCTTCGCCTTCGCGACGACGCCGTTCGGTCTCCTTCGCCTCTTCTTCCTCGCGGCGCTCTCGTTCCTCGGCCGACTCGGCCACTTCGATTGCACCCTCTTCGGTCGTGCGCAGTTCAGCAATGAGGCGCTCGCCGAGGACGGCGTAGCGGTCGATCCCGAGATAGTTGAGCGGTCGGTACTCGGGATTGTCGATTAGCCACGTTCCGTCGAAGGCTTCGGGCTCTGCTTGGACCACGAGGATGCGGCCGACGAAGAGGCTATGATCGCCGATGCGGAGGGCGTCTTCGAGGGAGCACTCAACGTATGCCAGACAGTTCTCGATGAGCGGGGCGCTGATCTTCGACGCCTTAAAGGTGGCCAGCTTCGCGAGCTCGAGCTTGCCGACGTTCGAGCCGGAGACGGCGCCGAAGTAGTGTGTGTGATTGAGGAGGTCGCGGCCGGGGAAGTTCAAGGCGAACTCCTCGGCGAAGCGGACCATGTCGTGCGTGTGGCGCGCGTGATTCACGGCGACGCCGATAAAGGGCGGGCGGCGCGAAAGTGGAACTGTCCAGATGGCGGGCATTACGTTAGTCTCATTGCGAAAGCGGGTGGTGAGCAGAGCTACCGGGCCGCCATTCAGGAGGCGAAGGGCATCAGTGGGCTCGAGGGGTCGCAATTTAGATGTCGTCTGTTGAGGTTATGAGTTGTCGATGAAATTATGCCATGAAGGGGCAAGCGGACGGCGAGATGATCCGCGATCTGACAGTTCGTGAGCAATTAGTTGTCGCGCAGCCCGTGGGCGAAGTCTTGGGACGAGGCCGGGACCACATCTGCGAGACGCTGCTGAAGTAACGTGAGGGCATCGACCATGATCGCTTGGAACGCCGCGTCTTCTGAGCCTGCGGAACGGCGGCGCAAGAGCGACTCGGCGCGGAGATCGAGGAGGGCCATGTAGTCCTCTCGGAAAGTCAGGTAGTCCATCGCCGCTTCGAGGTCAGTGCGGGGCATGTCGAAGGAACAGGAAGCGAGGAGTCCTGCCGCTTCCTTGACGAGCCTGTCGATTGTCGGACGCCCTGACGACGCATGCCTGCGAACGGAACCGCGGAATGGGTGGCTCCGTGGGAGAGTCGCAACCGGCTTCCGGCGGTGTAGCGGGATGCTCACGGCTCGAACCTAACGGTTTTCGGCGCGGCTGTGAAGAGGCGGGTGATAATTTCTCGCGTGTTATGTAGAAAACGGAGCGAGCGCTCGGTCGGTGTTCCGCCGCATTTAACCGATCATTGGAACAGCACCGAGATAATGATCTACGCAAGAAAACGCGGCTGGATGCGTCCTTACCTTCGCGATGCGTGTTGGGACTTTCCCGCGACGCACCCTCGCCGAGCAGCGGGCGAGCGCAAGTTCCCTCTTTGTTCCGGCGCGGCTGTTCGGTCACTGTGTTTGCGATTGCGGGCACCCGTTCGTGTGGCACTGCTTCTATGCTTCGCATGGCCGCCGGGACCGTGCGCTAGAGGAGTGCTTTCCATACTGCGAGACGCCCTGCCCGGACGCGGTGGAGCGCTGCGAAATGTGCGAGGAGTGCACGGCGTTCGTCGATCCGAAGGACCAGGCGCCGGCATGGTGGGCTGCGAAGCGCTTCAGCGAGAGCCAGCCGGTGAGCCATGTCTGGGCGGCTGCGCCGGACGAAGAGAACACGATCCTCGGACAGATCTACCGGGTGTGGAAACGGACATGATCGCCGAGTAGTTGGCGGATAAAAAAATTTAGGGGAAGCAAGGCCGCCCGCAAGTCTGCCGCAAATTCAGACTCGCGGTTACACCCCCCACCCTCGCTTCGCCTGTTAAGTTGGCAGATTACGGGGGAGCGCGAACCACCATCAAGACAGTTCGCGTACCGATTATAAGGTACGTCGCCCATTGACTTTCAGGCGCTCGGCCACCCGCCCTCAGGCGTACAATCGCGGTGTGACGACTCCGGTACGCCAGATCGAGACGGTACTCATTCCCGCAGGTCTCTTCAGAATGGGCAATGACGACGGGCGCCCCGACGAAAGGCCAGCACATCGCGTGACGCT
Organism: Chloroflexota bacterium; assembly: GCA_005880075.1. Lineage (GTDB taxonomy): Bacteria > Chloroflexota > Dehalococcoidia > SM23-28-2 > RBG-16-64-32 > CF-163. Next base: position 1,982 of record VBJT01000109.1, on the reverse strand, counting down.
GTCGGAGTTCCGGATGGCGGCGCTTCCGGTCACGAATGAGGAGTACGCAGCCTTCCTCGCGGCCACCGGCCACGAGTTGCCCCGCTTCTGGAACGACCCGGCGTTCAACCATCCGCGGCAGCCGGTCGTAGGTGTGAGCTGGTCCGACGCGGTCGCCTATTGCAATTGGCTGAGCGTAGCGCCTGACGCTCGGTTTCGACTGCCGACGGAGGCGGAATGGGAGAAGGCGGCGCTGGGCGGCATCGATGGGGCGAAGTACCCATGGGGCGACGCGCCGTTCGACGGCAACGGCGGACGGTTCGCTCAGGACGCGCCGTGGCAAGTCGGGGCCGCGCCGCCGAACGGGTATGGGCTGATCGACATCGGCTTCAACGTCCACGAGTGGTGCTCGGACTGGTACGACCCGGGGTACTATGCGGTCTCGGCAGAGGTTGACCCGCAGGGGCCGCCGAAGGGCGCGGTGCCAGCGCCGCATTTGCCGGAGCGGAAGGCATCGCGCGGAGGCGCCTGGCGGCACGCGGTCAAGGTGAGCCGGTGCGCGGCGAGAAGCAGCATCCCGCCGGAGTACCGGTACAACGATTACGGCTTCCGGGTGGTGATGGAGATCCCTGCGTAGGGGCGAGCCGTCCACGCAGATGGAACCATGTACCGATTTATGGATGCCTTCTGCTCGGTCTTGAGTCGACGCGGCGGCACCGCTGGCGGCCCCATTGGACAGGGTCCGTAGTCACTGCGGTCGTCCGGCCCCTCGATGCGGTATCTCTCTCACGTGCTTCAGTCGGCCGTGGAGGTTGCATATTGCGGGCGCCCGGTGGGCCGGTAGACCTGGATCGTCACCCCGCTGGGGGTGGCTCGCGAGTCGACCAGGTCAAGCGCGGTGTCCGGGCCGATGTCGGGGAATAGCCGTGTGCCCTGGCCGACGACCAGGGGATAGGTGAGCAGGGTGATCTCGTCGACAAGCCCGTTGTCGAACAGCCAGCGGACCAGACTGCCGCTGCCGTGCACCTGCAGCTCGCCTCCCGGCTTGGCTTTCAGCTCGCCGATGGCCGCCGCGACGTCTCCGGAGAGGACGGTCGTGTTCGCCCATTGCGGGTCGGTGAGCGTGGTCGATGCCACGTACTTGGGCCGCGTGTTCAACGCCACTGAGATCGGGTTGTTGCCCTGATTTGCCCCCCAGGAGCCGGTTCCCCAGGAGCCGGCGAAGATCTCGTAGGTCCGCCAGCCGAACAGGAAGGCATCGGCGCGCTGGTAGACCTGGTTGAGGAACGTCGCGGCCTCGTTGTCGAACAGCGGCGGGGCCCATCCGCCGCGCTCGAATCCGCCCCTGCGGTCCTCATCCGGCGTGCCGAGTCCCTGCATCACGCCGTCGACAGAGACGTTCGTGGTGGTCGTCAGTTTCATGGTCCCGGTTCCTTTCTCGTTGGTTTAGTCGGTACAACCGGACCGTCGCACCGATCTCATCGATCATGGCGACGATGTTCGAGCCGGCTTTGCTGATGAGGGTGAAGAACTCCTCGTTCGGCGGCTGCATCCGGAGGCCGACGCGAAATCTTCTCCGGCCATTGGTGCCGCCGGGCGCGCCGCGCCGCCGCGTCGCACCGGGGTACCTATACCGCACAGAGGGGCTTGCGGCAAGCCCCGGGTCGTGCCGCATAATCGCTGGCCGAGCCAAGAACCTGCGGCGAAGGGGAGTAGCGAAATGCGTGTCTTGTTATTGACGTATGGGTCGCGCGGGGCCGTCGAAAAGATGGTGGGATTCGCGGTGGAGTTGCGGGCACTCGGCACGCGGTTGCGGGTGTGCGCGCCGCCGGACTGCGCGGCGGCCGAGGGATGTGATGCGCTGGTCGCGACCGGCGTAGTGCTGGCCACGAAATGCTAGCATCGCCTCGGTTGACGGCTCGGCCCCGCGGCGGTAGGGTGAGGCCAATCCGTTGCCCGAAGTGATATCGTAGAACCGACGGAGGTAGCCCATGCAGCTGTTC
>VBJT01000136.1:1309-6613 GCA_005880075.1 Chloroflexota bacterium | reverse complement strand
CGATGACCTGCCGCGCAACTACCTGGGCAAAGTCCTCAAGACAGAGCTACGAAAGCTATACGGCCAGCCCGGCTGACACTCCCATCCGCCGCCGATCTCCGTTTGGTCGTGCTTGTCCGATTATTCTCGCAGAGAATTGGGCTCGTACCACCCTCCGTGCCCCAGGTCAAAAACCGGACACGTGAGTGTAGCGGAGGGGCCTTTCAGGCCTCCACTAGTCCCCGTTTGTCCTGCTTTTCTGTTAGAGCAAAAGGCCGGACCCTTCGGCCCGGCCTCTCTTGTTGCGTCCGTAGAACCCGCTGGATAGCGCCAAGATCAGCACCACTAGTAGTAGTATGAAGAACAGTGGTGATACCGCGACCCCAAGTCCCCCGAACAGGAGGATTAGGAGTAGCGCCAGAAGTATAAGAGCGAGCATTTATTTTCCTCCGTCTAGACCCGCCGCTTAGGGGCTCGCTTGAGGCTGCTGCGGCTGAGTCGTGCTGTTTGGATTATTCGGGTTGACGTTCCGCTGGTTGGTTGTCCCGCCGCTGCTCCTGAAAACACCGTTGTGATCCCACGGCGCCCAGGCAAACAGCGCGACGACGAGCAGGACCATCAAGAACACGAACAACACCATTGCCACGAGCCATGAGGCTGCTCCGGCAGCTTCGGCGCTGGAGTCGTGTCCGTGTACGTCGTGATGCATTGAAACCTCCTTACTTCACGTTCCGTGCCATTAACTTTAAGTGGAGCGCGGCTCGTTTCGAATAACATTCGCGATTCTCTGCATTGCGCAGACATTGCAACATTTGCCGCCCGTAAAACGTAAAGAGGCCGGAATCAAAACCCGGCCTCTTCTTCGGCTTGTGTTGCGCCCGGCGCTAATGATATTCGCTGCCAGTCTCGCCGGATTCGCGCGTTTCCTGCGGCTGCTTGCCGCGGCCTTCCTCTTCGGCGAATAGCTCGTTCAACTTGCGCCGGATGTCCTCGCTCGCCGCCCCCGTCTTCTCCTTGATCCGCCCGATCAAGTTCTCAGTGTTCCCCTGTGCCTTATCGAAATCGTCGTCGGTAAGGTCTCCCCACATGGCGCGTGCTCGGCCCTTAATCCGATCGAACCTTCCCTCAGTCTCCAGATCAGCCATCTTATCCTCCTTGCTCCTGACCCCGATGTCGTCGGACCCTATCTCCCTGCCAGCGCGCCCACCACGGCGGCCATCAACGCGTATCCCACCAGCAACGTCGTCAGCGCCCAGCCGAGCATCCCCGTCAGCCTACGCATGGCGGAACCGCGTGAAAGCCGCACCGCTGAGGATCATCCAGACAAAGGCTCCGACTATCAGGTACACGGCGAAAGCAAGCAGTGAAGCAGGCTCGAAGGTGCCGCCCGTATTCTCCACCCCCTTGTTAGCGAGGCCGAACATATTGAAGAACGGCTTTACCCAGAACTCGCTCCAGTCATAGAGGTTCTGAATCAGCTCGCTGTCCTGGTTCGCGCCTGCTAACAGAGCAACGAACCGCCCGCCTACCAGAACAAGCACTATCGCCCAAAGAACAGCAAAGATGGTTAGAAGTAGACTTCGCATTTCTAGACCTCCTATTGCCCATGATCGTCAACCGGCGTTCAAGAATACGTAAAGCGCACGCGCCCGACTGTTAAAGGCATATAGCAGACAGCTGAGCGCAACCGCAGGCATCAGCCCTTTCTTCACCGCAACTTAACTTTCGTTGACTTCGCGTTAACCCGCCGGTTCACCGTCCGCTGGTCATATTTATCGTGAATGAGACGCGTACTTCGAGAACAGAGAGGCTCTAAATGATTAGCATCAAATGGCCGTTCATATCGGTCTGCGCCGTTGCCATCGCGCTGGCGACGGCTTTATGGTCCGCACCTGCCGCCGAGCTGGTGACCGCCGAGGTCGACGGGAGCGTGCCGATAGATGTCAATGTTCAGCGCGGTGCCACAACGTCGTTCACCATCTACGTCAGCGCAACCGGCTCGATCAACTGCGGCAACACCTCCGCAAACCCGTCCACGGCGAAAGTTCACACAAGCTACTCGGTAAGCAATGCTGGCGCTGTCACCAGCTCCACGTTCTCCGGCGCCCTGAACTTCTACGCCTCCGGCTCCGGCAGCGGCAACTGCCCGATCACCTGGACTGACCCCGAGCCCGCTACTCCCGGACTTCAGGCACAGTCCGTTTCGGCTTCGGTGTCGGTCGGCAGCTCGACGCCGGTTGGCAACTACACCGTCGCCCTCAGCTCCGCCTCAGGCCGCGTCTCGGTCACCAACCCCAACTCGAATGGCGGCAAGCTGGACGACACCACAGCTACGAACCTGATCTTCCATGTGACCGCACCTCCCGCCGACACAACTCCTCCGGTTATCGTGCCGAGTGTATCTCCCTCGCCGAACGCCAGCGGCTGGAACAACGGCGACGTCTCGGTCAGCTGGTCTGTGGGCGACTCCGAATCGACCATTACCTCGTCCAGCGGTTGCGGTCCCTCCACTCTCACTGGCGAAACGGCCGGACAGACCCTTACCTGCACGGCCACCAGTTCGGGCGGTACGGCCAGCCAGTCCGTCACTATTCGAATCGACAGGACGGCGCCCGCAATCAGCGGCAGCCGCAGCCCCGGCGCGAACGCCAGTGGCTGGAACAACAACGACGTTGCCGTCTCCTTCACTTGTGCAGATGCCGGCACAGTCCAGTCCGGCATCGCAACGAACACCGTCACCGGCGGGAACGTCAGCAGCGAAGGTTCCGGTCAATCCCTAACGAACGGCGGCGCCTGCGTCGATAAGGCTGGCAACGCCGCTTCCTCTGCCACAGTAGGTGGCATCAACATCGACAAGACGGCGCCCGCAATTAGCGGCAGCCGCACACCCGGAGCGAACGCCAGTGGCTGGAACAACACTGACGTGGCGGTCTCCTTCGTCTGTGCGGACGTCGGCTCTGTGCAGTCCGGAATTGCCGCCAACAACGTCGCTGGGGCAACCCTGAGCAATCAAGGGACAGGCCAGTCTGTCACTAACAGCGGCGCCTGCTCAGACAAGGCCGGCAACGCCGCTTCTTCCGCTACCGTGGGTGGCATTAACATCGACAAGACAGCGCCCGTGGTCGCTGGCAGCCGCAGCCCTGGGGCGAACGCCAACGGCTGGAACAACAGCGACGTCAACGTCACCTTCAACTGCGCCGATACGGGCTCTGTGGTCTCCGGCATCGCCACCAACACGCTGGTCGGTGCCACCTTAACCAGCGAAGGCATCGGTCAGTCTGTGACCAACAGCGGCAACTGCTTCGATAACGCCGGTAACGCCGCTTCCCCCGCAACAGTTGGCGGCATCAGCATCGACAAAACAGCTCCTTTAATCACCGGCAGCCGCAGCCCGCTAGCAAACGCCCACGGCTGGGACAACAGCGAAGTCTCGGTCTCCTTCAGCTGCACCGAAACCGGCGCAGTTCAGTCCGGCATTGCGGCCAACACCGTGGCTGGTGGGGCTGTAAGCGGTGAAGGCAGCGGCCAGTCCGTCACGAACACCGGCGCCTGCACCGACAAAGCCGGCAACGCTGCTTCTCCGGCGACCGTGGGCGGCATCAACATCGACAAGACGGCCCCGGCAATCAGCGGCAGCCGCGACCCCGAAGCGAACGCGAGTGGATGGAACAACAGCGATGTCGCAGTCTCTTTCAGTTGCGTAGACTCCGGCACGGTCCAGTCCGGCATCGCGAAGGCCACCGTCGTCGGTGCCACCGTTAGCGGCGAAGGCGCTGGTCAGTCCGTTCAGAATACCGGCGACTGCATTGACAACGCCGGCAACGCCGCTTTCCCAGCAACCGTGGGTGGCATCAACATCGACAAGACATCGCCGGTAATCGGCGGCAGCCGTGACCCCGAGGCGAACGTGCACGGCTGGAACAACAGCAACGTTGCGGTCTCTTTCAGTTGCGTAGAGTCCGGCTCGGTCCAGTCGGGCGTCGCCACCGATTCGATAGCCGGAGCCACAGCGAGCGCCGAAGGCGCCGGTCAGTCGGTCACCAACAGCGGCGACTGCATCGACAACGCCGGCAATGCCGCTTTGTCCCTTACGGTTGGCGGCATCAACATCGATAAGACATTTCCACTAATCAGTGGCAGTCGCAGTCCCGAGGCGAACTCCCACGGCTGGAACGACACCGACGTCGCGGTTACTTTCGGCTGCGCCGAAGCCGGCTCTGTCCAATCAGGTGTCGCGACCGATACAGTTGCTGGTGGTACCGTCAGCGCCGAAGGCGCCGGGCAATCGCTCACCAATAGCGGGGACTGCATCGACAACGCCGGCAACGCCGCGTTGCCCCGTACGGTTGACGGCATCAACATCGACAAGACCGCACCGGCAATCAGCGGCAGCCGCGATCCAGAGGCGAACGCCCAGGGCTGGAACAACACCGACATTGCCGTCTACTTCAACTGCGCCGATGCCGGGTTGGTCCAGTCGGGCATCGCGACGGATACGGTCGTCGGTGGGACGCTCAGCGGCGAAGGCGCCGGTCAGTCCCTCACTAGCAGCGGGGACTGCACGGACAACGCCGGGAACGCCGCTTTCCCGGCGACGGTCGGCAGTATCAACATCGACAAGACTGCACCGCAGATCGTCGGCAGCCGCAGCCCCCAGGCAAACGCCCACGGCTGGAACAACGGCGACGTCGCCGTCTCCTTCAGTTGCGCGGACACGGGCGTGGTCCAGTCCGGCATCGCGACCGATACAGTGGCCGGTGTCACTGTGACCAGCGAAGGCGCCGATCAGTCTGTCACCAACAGCGGCGGCTGCATCGACAAGGCCGGCAACGCTGCCACCTCAGCAATCGTAGATGGCATCAACATCGACAAGACATCGCCGGTGATCGCCGGCAGCCGCGACCCAGAGGCGAATGCGAGTGGCTGGAACAACAGCGACGTCGCCGTCTCGTTCGACTGCGCGGACACCGGCGCGGTCCAGTCCGGCATCGCGACCGATACAGTGGCCGGTGTCACTGTGACCAGCGAAGGCAGCGGCCAGTCGCTTACGAACACAGGCACCTGCATCGACAACGCCGGCAACGCCGCTTCTCCGACGACCCTAGACGGTATCAACATCGACAAGACATCCCCCGTAATCAGCGGTAGGCGCAGTCCACGGGCGAACTCCCACGGCTGGAACAACACTGACGTCGGCGTCTCCTTCAGCTGCGCGGACACGGGCGCGGTTCGGTCCGGCATTGCGACCGACACCGTGGCTGGCGGGACCGTAAGCGGTGAAGGCAGCGGCCAGTCCCTTACGAACACAGGCACCTGCATCGACAA
>VBJT01000136.1:0-1188 GCA_005880075.1 Chloroflexota bacterium | reverse complement strand
CTCAGCGGCGAAGGCGCCGCTCAGTCTTTCACCAACAGCGGCAACTGCATCGACAACGCCGGCAACGCCGCTTCCTCAGCAACAGTTGGCGGCATCAACATCGACGAGACATCCCCTGTAATCAACGGCAGCCGCAGTCCCGAGGCGAACTCGCACGGCTGGAACGACACCGACGTCGCGGTTACTTTCGGCTGCGCCGAAGCCGGCTCGGTCCAATCAGGTGTCGCGACTGACACGGTGGTTGGTGGCATCATCAGCGGCGAAGGCGCCGGCCAGTCCCTCACCAACAGCGGAGACTGCATCGACAACGCCGGCAACGCCGCCTCTCCGGCTACAGTGGGCGGCATCAACATCGACAAGACGGCCCCAGCAATCAGCGGCAGCCGCGACCCCGAGGCGAACGCGAGTGACTGGAACAACAGCGACGTCGCCGTCTCCTTCAGCTGCGCGGACACGGGCGTGGTCCAGTCCGGCATCGCGACCGATACAGTGGCCGGTGTCACTGTGACCAGCGAAGGCGTCGATCAGTCTGTCACCAACAGCGGCGACTGCATCGACAACGCCGGCAACGCTGCCACCTCAGCAACCGTGGATGGCATCAACATCGACAAGACATCGCCGCTGATCGCCGGCAGCCGCGACCCAGAGGCGAACGCCCACGGCTGGAACAACAGCGGGGTTTCCGTCTCCTTCGGTTGCGCGGACACGGGTGTGGTCCAATCCGGTATCGCGACCGACACCGTAGCCGGTGCCACGGTCGGCGGCGAAGGCGCCGGTCAGTCCGTGACCAACAGCGGTGACTGCATCGACTACGCCGGCAACGCCGCGTCCCCATCGACGGTTGGCGGCATCAACATCGACAAAACAGCTCCGGCAATCAGCGGCAGCCGCAGTCCACAGGCGAACTCCCACGGCTGGAACAACACTGACGTCGCCGTCTCCTTCAGCTGCGCGGACTCGGGCTTGGTCCAGTCGGGCATCGCCACGGATACAGTAGTCGGTGGGACGCTCAGCGGCGAAGGCGCCGCTCAGTCTTTCACCAACAGCGGCAACTGCATCGACAACGCCGGCAACGCCGCTTCCTCAGCAACAGTTGGCGGCATCAACATCGACGAGACATCCCCTGTAATCAACGGCAGCCGCAGTCCCGAGGCGAACTCGCACGGCTGGAACGACACCGACGTCGCG
>VBJT01000135.1 GCA_005880075.1 Chloroflexota bacterium | reverse complement strand
GATGTTGAAGGCATCGCAGAAACGGACAAAGCGCGCGCCCTTGCGCGAGGAATCGACGTCAAGGACGCCGGCCATGTGGGCGGGGTTGTTGGCGACGACGCCGACGACGCGGCCGTTCACGCGGCCGAAACCGACGGTGATGCTGCGCGCCCAGCCGGAATGCACTTCCATGAAATCGCCGTCGTCAAGGACGGATTCGATCACGAGATGGACGTCATAAGGCTTCATCGGATCCGCAGGCACAACACCAGCCAGCTCGTCGCAGAGGCGGTCAGGCACGTCGCCTGGCTCCAGGTAGGGCGGGTCCTCCATGTTGTTCGATGGGATAAAGGAGATCAGGCGGCGCACTTCGTTCAGGCAGTCTTCCTCGCCCTCCAGCGCGAAGTGGGCGACGCCGGAGCGCGTGCTGTGCACCTGCGCGCCGCCTAGCTCTTCGTGCGTGACGTCTTCCTGGGTGACCGCGCGGACGACGTCGGGGCCGGTGATGTACATCTGGCCGCTGCCCTGCTTCATGAAAATGAAGTCGGTGATCGCGGGGGAGTAGACGGCGCCGCCGGCGCTCGGACCCATGACCACCGAGATCTGGGGGACGACGCCCGAGGCGAGTACGTTGCGGGTGAAGATCTCGCCGTAGCCCTTGAGGGAGACGACACCCTCCTGAATGCGGGCACCGCCGCCGTCATTGATTCCGATCAGCGGTGCGCCGTTTTTCATCGCCAGGTCCATCACCTTGCAGATCTTCTCGCCGGCGATCTCCGAGAGTGAGCCGCCGAAGACCGTAAAGTCCTGCGAGAAAACGTACACGAGCCGCCCATCGATCTTCCCGAAGCCGGTGACGACCGCGTCTCCGTAGTACTTCTGCTTGTCGAGCCCGAACTCGGTCGAGCGGTGGGTGGCGAGAGCGTCCATCTCCTCGAAGGCGCCATCGTCCAAGAGGATGTCGATGCGCTCACGGGCGGTGAGCTTGCCGCGTTTGTGCTGGGCCTCAATGCGTTCCGTGCCGCCGCCCTGGCGGCTGAGTTCTTTCAAGCGCTGGAGCTCGCCGATGCCGTCTTCGGCGGCCGTGCGCTTCTCTTCGATTGCCATGGCTAGGGGCTCGGCTGCGGGGCGGCCGGTACGTTGACCTGCTGCCCGGGTTTGATCGTCGTCGGGTCGACGCCAGGGTTAGCGTCCTTCATTGCCTGCGTTGTCGTCCCACACTTAGTGGCGATGCTGGAGAACGTATCGCCGGACTCGATCGTGTACTTCGCCCCGCATACGCCGGAGGCTCCTTCCGGTGCGGGCGTTGCGGTCGGCGGCGCGCCGCCGACCGGAGCGATCGCGTTGGGATCCAGGACCGCGACGTCCGGCGGCTTGTCCCAGGGCGGCGCCGTCGGCACCGTCGCCGGGTCGGACAGCTTGCCAATCTCGGCGTTTCCGCTATCACCTCCGCCGCATGCTGCCAACAACGCGAGCAGAAGGCAGATAAAGAGAAAGCAAACGGGAAGAAAGGCCCTGAGCGGTCTCATTATCGTCGGGCGCATCGTATCGTAAGCGCTTTGCGTCGGGCAAGCGAGCGGGTGCAGTGTAAATGCCCGGGAAGCGACGGCTTACTGCGCGAGTAGCGCCTGCACGGTCGCCATGCCGAGGCCACCGGCCTGCGCCAAACGATCTTCGCGGACGAACTCAAAGCGGTCGCCCGCCGAATGATAGTTCGTGTCACAGAAGCAGTTGAAGATCATCGCCGGAATACCCTGGTTGATGAAACTGGCATGATCACTGCCGCCGGTCGCGAACCTGCTGTAGTCGATGCTGTGCGGGATCGAGAGGCGGTCTGCCTCCTGCGCGGCGACAGTCACGACGGACTGCGACCCGGCCAGTGGCCAGGCGTCACCTACGGCGAGCATGTCGAAGTTCAGCATCGCTTTGAGAGCAGCCATGTCGTCAGGCAACAGCGATCGGACATAGGCCGCGCTGCCCAGAAGACCCAGCTCCTCGGACCCAAACAGCACAAAGCAGACGGGATCATACACGCCGTCGGCGGCCATCGCTCGGGCCATCTCGATCGATGTCGCGCTACCGGAGGCATTGTCGTTCGCTCCAGGGCCGGCCGGTACAGAGTCGTAATGGCCGCCTACTACGACGCGGCATTGCTTTCCCGGCGGCTTCGCGACGACGTTTTGCGAGTCATGAGTATCCGTTCGCGTCTCGACTGTGAGCCGGACCGTGGTCGCGCCGGTATTGATGAGATCGAGCAGCACCTGACCGTCTTCGCGGGAGATTGCGGCGACGGGAATGCGGCCGCCACCGGTCAGCTGGCCCGTGAACGAGCCGGGATCATTGTTGTAGATGATTACGCCCGCAGCGCCCGCCGCTGTGGCGTTGGCCACCTTGTCCGAGAATTCTATGTCGCCCCGTTCGATGAGGACGACGCTGCCAGTAGTGCCCGAAGGGAACTCCTGGGGAAAGCCACGTCCTGCCGCTACGAGCGCACCTTCGATCGAGCCACTTGTGCTGCCGCCAAGGGCGGCAGCGTCCACGGAGCGCTGCTGGGGCGAGAGCAGATCGAGTGACGTCTTGACATCGACGAACGACTGGATAGGGAAAGGCTGGAGAGAAGTGTCGTAGCCGTCCTTCGCTAGCTCGGCGCGGATATAGTCCGCTGCGCGCTTCTCGCCGTCTGTGCCGGCGGCGCGGATGCCAATGTCCACCGCGAGGGCATGAACGTGTTGGAGCGCGCGAGCCGCCTCGAACTGCGGGCTGCCGAGCCCCGGGGTAGGCGTCGGCGTGCTCGGTGCCGGGGTGGCCGGGGATTGCGTGGCGGTTGGGGCAGGCGTGCCGTTGTTGCCGCCGCCGCAGCTGGTGAGGAGGATCGCGCAGAAAGCAAGCGCGGCGAGGAATGCAAGGGGACGCGAGATTAGTGCTGAAGGATGCGTTATCGCCTGCTCCGCCTCCGCCACCAGGAACGGAGCCGTTCGCCGACGCCGGGACCGTTGAGGTCCAAGGGCTTTCCGCGCCAGAGCTTCTCTTGAGGCCGCGATTGACGCCGCAGCGAGAGGACGAAAGCCGCGATGAAGAGGACGAAGCCGCCGATTATCACCCAGCGGATCAGGCCGGAGCTGCCCCCGATCATGAAAGCGATCACGATCATCGCGATGGCGATCAGCAGAAGGTGACCGGCGGTCAGGTGGGGTACGGGGAGACTCGAGACGGCGTTGCCGGCGCTGTGAAAGAAACCGCTGATCGCGTACTTGATCCGCGACGAGAAAGGGCGCTTGGGCGGGAATGTCTCCAGCCGGGCGAGTAACTCCTCTATCTCTTGCTGAATGCGGTCGGGCATCTGGGCCTCTCTCAGGGCGTATCGCGCACAACATTTTATCCCTGCAAGGGATACGCGTCCAGCGCCTTAACGAGCCTTATCACTTGGCAGCGCAAGCCGCACTCAGCATAATGGGGCCGCGACCCCATGGACTGGCGCGAAGAATACAAGCGACGGCTCGCCTCCGGGGATGAGGCTATGAAGCTCGTCAAGGCGGGCGATCTGGTGATGATTCCGATCGCGGGGCCGCGCGTCCTGCCGGGGGCGCTCTTTCGCCACTGTACGGAAAACGGCGTCGCGATCGACCTCCGCGTCGCCGCGCCTCTAACTGACCCCGGCTGGTTTCGGGCGGGCCACGAAGAGACGTTCCGCGTCGAGTTCGAGCTGTTCATCGGCGATTTCGCCCGCCCAACGATGGACGAAGGGCGGGCGACCTACCTGCCGAATCTGTTCTCGCTCAACTTCAAGGATGTCGACGAAAAGCGGGAGGAGAGCCGGCCCGTCGACGTCTTTCTCGTTTCGGTGACGCCGCCGGACGATGAGGGACACGTTTCGTTCGGAGCGCACAACTGGAACAAGCGCTCTCACGTACGGCGGGCGCGGAAGGTCATCGCAGAGGTCGACTCCGGATTGAGGCCGGTCTGCGGCGACAACAAAGTCCATGTCAGCGAGATCGACTCGTTCGTCGAGATACCGCCGGTGGAGATAACGCGCGGACTCGTCGAGGCGTGGCTACGCCGCGTGGAGGACGACGCCGCGCGGGAGGCGTACATGGGCATCGTCGACGAGCTGGGCGAGGACCTCGACCGGCTGATCGTCGTCGGGCCGGTGATGACGCGGCTGCCCGCCGCGCAGTTGCGGCGCCTGCTCGGGCTTGCCCAGCCGCCGCAAGACGCGAAGAGGATCGCGGGGTACGTGTGCGAGCTGGTGCCGGACGGGGCGACGATCCAGATCGGGGCGGGCGAGCCAAGTATGTATCTGGCGCGGGCCGGCGCGTTCGAGGGCAAGCACGACCTCGGCCTGCATACAGAGATGGCGGCGCCCGGCATCGCAAGGCTTGTGGAGTGCGGGGTGATCAGCGGCGGGCGGAAGACGCTTCACCCGAACCTGGCGATCGCTTCGGCGTGGTCCGGGTCGGACATCGAGGACCTGAAGATCGTCACGAACAACCCAAAGTTCGAGGTGCGGGACCCGGAGTATGTTCTTGACCTGCGGACGATCGCTCTCAACGACGACTTCTACGCGATGAACAACGCGCTTTCGGTGGACCTGACCGGTCAGATCAACGCCGAGAGCGTGTTCGGGTCGCGGAGGGAATCACTCTGCTGCCGTCGACGGCGCTGGATGGGGCGGTTTCACGCGTCGTCGCTCAGCACGAGGCGGGTTCGATGATCACGGTGCCGCGCTACTTCGCCGATACGGTAGTCACGGAGTACGGGATCGCGCGGCTGTGGGGCAAGAACCACCGGCAGCGGGCACGGGAACTTACCGCCGTCGCGCATCCCAACTTCCGGGCGGAACTGAAGCAGGCAGCGGAGGCGTTGTAGTCGGCGAATCGCGAGCGAATAAACGAATCGTCGGGCGAGAGCGCCTGCTATACTACGCCCCGTTATGAGGACTGCCGGGCCGCTCCATCCGAAGATCGGCGCCCACGTCCGTAGCGGCGGTGGGGTGCAGAACGCGATCGACAACGCGGTGGCGATGGGCGCGGAGACGATCCAGATTTTCTCCGGCGCGCCATATGCCTGGAAACGCAAGAAATACAGCGAAGCAGAGGTCGAGGCGTACAAGAAGAGGGTCGAAGAGACCGGCATCGAGCCTGCCTTCATTCACGGCCTCTATCTCGTGAACCTGGCGTCGTCGGACGATGCGCTGCTCGCGCGCTCTCTTGACGCGCTTGTCGGCGACATGAAAGCGGCGACCCTGATCGAAGCAAAGGGCGTGATCTTTCATCTCGGCAGCCACAAGGGCGCCGGCTACGAGAGCTGCTTTCGCCAGGTAGTCGAGTACTGCCAGAAGGTCATCGAGGAGACCGTCGACGCATGGCTGATCCTCGAGAATGCGGCGGGCATGGGCGGCGCTATCGGCTCCAAGTTCGTGGAGTTGGGGACGATCATCCGTGAGTCGGGGAGCGACCGCGTGAAGGTATGCGTCGACGTCCAGCACGCGTTCGCCGCCGGGCACGACGTGAAGACGCGCGCCGGTCTCGACAAGATGCTCGACGAGTTCGAACGCGAGGTAGGGCTGGACCGGCTGGTCGCAATTCATGCCAACGACTCGAAGTGCCCGCTCGGGGGCGGCATCGACCGTCACGCGAATATTGGGGACGGCCACATTGGGCGCGACGGTTTCGAGAACCTGCTCTTGCACCCGGCTCTGGCCGAGGTCCCGTTCCTCCTTGAAGTGCCCGGCATCGACGACCACGGGCCGGACAAGGACAACGTCGAAATTCTGAAGTCGCTGCGGGCCGGAGTCGGCGTAAAGAGCTAGCCGCGCCCGTTCCGGTAGATCTTCGCCATGGTGTCGATGAAGGCCTGCACAGTGCGCGGACGCTTGCGATGACGGCGGTGGATTAGAGAGATGGGGCGCTTGATCGGGTCGGCGTCCTCGAGGTCGATGCGGACGAGCGTTCCCGCCTGAAGCTCTCGCTCGATCGTGACAAGCGGCACCAAAGCGATGCCCAGCCCTTCCTCGACCATGCGCTTCGTTGCCTCCAGCGAGTCCAACTCCATCGCGACGTTGGGAATTACGCCGGCCTGACGGAAGAAATTGTTGATCAGGCCGTAGTAGGAAGAGCCGCGGTCGAAGAGGACGATCGGCTCAGCGGCGGCTTCATTGACCGACGCATGCCCGTACTTGGCAAAGGTGTGACCGGGCGGGGCGGCGAGCACGATCTCGTCTTCGTACAAATCGATAGTCTCGACGTCGGAGTTGGAGAGAGAGCGAACGAGGCCGACTTGAACTTCGTCGGCAAGGAGCATATTCATCACCTGCTCCGAGCGGCCCGTACGGATTACGACGTCGACGCCTGGGTACTGGCGGCAGAAGGCGTTCAGGATGCGAGGCAGGACGTAGGTCGAAATGGTCGGCGCGGAGCCGAGCCGCAGCGAGCCGGCTTGCACGTTCTTGACGTCGCCCACCGCGTCACGGCCTTCCTGGAGTGTTTGGAGGAGCCGCTCGACATAAGGGAGAAAGGCGCTACCGGCGTCCGTCAGCCGAACCCCCCGGCTACCGCGCTCGAACAACTCCTCGCCGAGCTCGCGCTCGAGGGTCTGGATGCGCGCGGTGATTGACGGCTGGGTGAGCTGAAGCGCCTCGGCGGCGCGGCTGAAGGAGTGGGTGTTGGCGACCTGGGCGAAGGCCTCAACCTGGCCGAAATCCAAAGGGAAGAACCTCGTGGAGCTATTAATCGTGCCTATAGCGGGCATGAATAGAATACGAGTGGCACAAACGGTAGTCAAGAAGGGGCAGCGAGTACGGAGAAGGAAGACGTCAGAAGTCAGAGATCAGAATCAGTGGCGTTCGGTGCGAGCGCGGAAGCCGGTGCCGACATCGTGGGTCTTGAACCAGTCGGAGTTGATGTCGACGTAGCCCTTCCACTGGTCCGGCGTGTCGTCCTCGAAGAAGATGGCGTTCACGGGGCAAACCGTCTCGCAGGCGGCGCAGTCGATGCAGGTGTCAGGGTTGATGTAGTACTGCGGGTCTTCTTCGGTGCTATGAATACAATCGACGGGGCAGACGTCGACACAAGAGGCGTCCTTGACGCCGAGGCAGGGTTCTGTGATGACGTAGGTCATATTGTCGAGGCTCGCCCGACAATTCTATCCGGCATGGGTAAGGGCCACAAGCGGGCAGCTACTCCGGTGTTGGGAGTGATGCTTCGGTCGGCCTCACACCTCGCTTGGTGACGGTCACGTCGCCGTGGACGCGGGCCTGGCAGGCTAGGCGAAGGTGGCGCGCGAGGACGGCGGCTTCGCCCAACTCCTCGGAGAGCGTCTTCAACTCGCCGCGGCCGATCGGCTCGAGGTTGGTCGCACCTTCGTCGATCGTGCAGGCGCAGGAGGTGCAGATTCCCTCGCCGCCGCAGGTGGTGGGCCAGTAGAGGCCGTGTTCATGGGCCGCATCCATAATCGTCGCGCCGTCGGTTGCTTCGATGACCCACTCGAGCGGCAGGATCGTGATTTTAGGCATTGGTGGCCCACTACTCAGTCTAGCATTGGGTGTTAGGTGCTGGGTGTTAGGTGTCAGACTCGGCACGCATCCATGAAAGAGATCCCCGCAGATACAACTGAGGAGATGGTAATCGAGACGACGCCGGAGATGGGCGTCCGGCACCTGCCGATGCCGATGTACTCCACGCCGGCTATGGTTGGCCACGTTGAGGGGCTGTGCCTGAAGATGCTGATCCCCTATCAGGACCCCGGGGAAAGCTCCGTGGGTTACCGGGTGGACGTTCGGCACATGGCACCAACGCCGATTGGGCAGAAGGTCACGATCAAGGGACGGGTCAAGGAGCAGGACGGGCGCAAAGTGATGTTCGAGGTGGAGGCGTACAACGAGGGCGGCACCAAGATCGGCGAAGGGATACACGAACGTCGCGTGATCGACCTCACCCGCTTCGCCGGCGCTCCGAAGTCCTCATGACCGTCAGCCTGGCGGACCTGCCGAAGGGGCACGAGTTCGCAGCGACGCGGCTCAAGCTCACTCCGCAGTGGGTCGCCGAATACGTGGGGGCGGTCGAGGATGACGCGATTGGCGCGATGGCCGGGCACCCGTATCCTCCGCTGGCGCTCGCCACTTGCTCGGTCCGCGCGCTGCTGGAGCAGGCAGCCTTGCCCGAAGGCGCGATCCACGTCGGGCAGGAGCTCAACTTTTCGCTTAGCAGCGAGACCGAGAGTGAACTTGTCGCGCGGGCGCACATTGCGAGCCGCGGCGAGCGGCAAGGCTGGGTCTTAATGGGAATCGACCTGCGCGTCGAGACGAATGGCGGCACAGCGATGATGTCGGGCCGCGCCACGATTACCTTTCCAACAAACAGCCAGGCATCCGCATGAGCCAGCGGACAGAGGAGGTGCGGACTTACAGCGAGAACGACTCACTGCCCGTGGTCACGAAGACGATAACGCAGGAGAAGATCAATCAATACGCACACGCCAGCGGCGATCACAATCCACTGCACCAAGACCCCGCGTTTGCTGCGACAACGCAGTTCGGCGGCACGATTGCGCACGGTATGCTCGTCCTGGCCTATATCTCCGAAATGATGACCGCTGCGTTCGGCGAGACGTGGGTGACAGGCGGCCGGTTGAAGGTACGCTTCCGTGGGCCAGCTCGCCCCGGCGATACGGTGACGGCGTCCGGCCGGGTCGTCCGCATCAAAGGCGGCAAGACGACTTGCGAGGTGGAGTGCCAGAACGAGCCCGGCGATATGCTCATTTCCGGCGAGGCGGAGGTCGCGATACGCTGAGGTTCGCCTGGGTGTCGGCGACTGTCGCACCGCTGGCGATCGCAATTGCCTGCGGAGGCGGCAACGACGTGACGGAGGATGAACGGGCGCGGCAGGTTGGCGGTGTGGCCGAACTGGCCGCCGGCGCTTATGCGGCCGCTGGCGCAAACGGTCTGTACGACTATCTGGCTCCCGAAGTCATCGCAAACTGCTCGAAGCAGGGGCTCGCCGCCGCCCTTGCCAGTCAGCCGGTCCCCGAAGGGTTCGTCCGCACATCCAGCGTCAATTTTGACGGCGACACCGCCCGGGCAAAGATCGTCCAGCGCGTGCAAGACGGGGCTGGAACGAAAGAGGTTGAGGCCGAGTGGACGTTTGTCTCGGCCGGCGATAGCTGGCGCCTGACCCACGTGCCGGGCATCGAAGGGTGCAGCCGCTGATGGTGCGCGCGGTCGTCACCGGCCTCGGCTGCGTCACCCCGATCGGACAGACCGTCGAAGAGTTCTGGTCGA
>VBJT01000134.1 GCA_005880075.1 Chloroflexota bacterium | reverse complement strand
CTGACGGCAACTAGGTGAGAGGTTCCGGTCGTCTGCATATCATCGTTAAGGTCCTTGGGAATGTTGGAGCGGGCGCCGAATAAGATGCCGGTCGCGAGAGTGGCTTCTGGGTCAGTGAGTATCTTTGAGAGTGCGTCCGAAAATTCGCTGCGGACGTGGAGGAGGGCCGCTCGCAGCGGGTCGGCGCGATCGTGGTCTAATACTCGGATGTTGGGATACGAGCCGATGGAGTCGATCCCGCGGCGGAAGAGGTAAGCGCGGTAGTCGAAGTCCTCGAAGGAGGGCGGGGTCTCCAGCTTTCCGCGGATATTGAGTAGGTCTCCGTACTCGTACTTCGGGAATAGGGATGCACGCACAAGGATGCCACCGGAATCGGGTTGCCAACGGCCTTTCGAATAGGACTCTTGGACGTCGAGGCGGTAGAGGCGGGAAGAGCTTCGGTCCTCGGGCTCGGCGTTGACAACCCCGCGGAGACGGACTGACTCCCCGTCGTTAAAACGGGCGATGGGAGAAGTTTCTGGGATAGTTGATTCGTAGCGCCAGGTCGCCACGAATATAAGCGCAGAACCAGCGGCGATGAGGGCGAGCGTGCTCCAGCGGGGCCTGACAGCGAATGAAATGACGCCGAGAAGGCCGACGGCGGCCAGTGAGGCAGAGGTATCGGCGCCAGTAAAGGACGCAGCGGCGATTCCGAGGAGCCAGGCGATCGCGAGGAACGCCGGGATCATTTCATTGAACTGTAATGAGAGGTTCGATGTCTGCGATTACGGATTGCGGAACGATTTTGCGCGCAACGAGGTCTTCAACGGAGGCGAACGGCCCCTGACTCGTACGTGACTGGACTATGCTTCGTGCGCGAACTTCGCCGATGCCGGGTAACGCTTGAAGCTCGGTCTCACCGGCGCTGTTGATGTTGATAAGTGGCTTCTGCCCATTAACGGCTGACGACCCGCCGCCTTGCGTGGGGACGAAGATCTGGTCCTCGTCCTTAACTCTCTTGGAAAGATTTACAGCATTGAGGTCGGCATTTTCGGCAGGGCCGCCCGCGACCTCAAGCGCATCGATCCAGCGATCGCCATCCTTAAGCGGATAGACGCCCGGATTCTGGACTGCGCCGCTGATGTAGATGCGGATATCTGCTGGAACGGCCTCGGTGTTTGTGATCTGAAGTTCCGCAGGACCGCTAAGGCGGTCTCTGGCGAGAAGGAAGATTCCGCCGGAAAGCGGCAACGCCAGCAACGCGACGATCAACCAATGATAGCGTTCGAGCTGTTCAGTCAAGTGTGGGCACCTCTCGGCGCGGGAATTGCTGGCCGAAATATAGTCGTGGGCAAGACAGGAGTCAAGGCGTCATCGGCGCGGGCGGGAAGAGCGTCGCCGATCGGCCGCACGGACTCTGCGTCTTCGCCTACCGTCCAGACGTAGTCGCGGCAGGTGACGGTCCACGTGCCGGCGACTTTGCGGACGGCGTGCGCGGAGCGTGAGGGCGGGCTGGTCCGGGCAGTCGGCGTGTTGTCCGGGAGACGAGGGCGATAACAGCTTCGATGGTCATGCGAGGCGAGCGGGGCGCCGACGACGGCAGCGTATAACACCAGTAGATCGTCTGGCCGGTGCTATACTGACTCCATCCCCCATAGGAGGATCGCCGTGCGCGGCCGTGACCTCATCTCCATCACTGACATAGCGTCGGAGGAACTCGAAGATATCCTGCAAACAGCCCTCGGCCTCAAGGACAGGGGCAGGCAGACGCTTTTAGTCGGGAAGACGCTGGCACTCGTATTCGAGAAACCTTCCCTACGTACCCGCGTTTCCTTTCATGTGGCGATGCGACATCTGGGAGGCGACTGCATCTACCTGTCGCCGCCCGAGGTTGGTCTCGGCGAACGCGAGACGCCCGCGGACGTCGCCCGCGTCCTTAGCCGGTACGTCGATTGCGTTGCAGCGCGCACATTCAAGACGGAGACCCTGTCGGAATTGGCCGCGCACGCGAGTGTGCCGGTAATCAATGCACTCTCGGACAGGGAGCATCCCTGCCAGGCGCTGGCGGACATGCTGACGGTGCGCGAGAAGAAGGGTAGGCTGCGCGGGGTCACGATTGCATTCATCGGCGACGGCAATAACGTCGCAAATTCGCTCAGCCTGGCGGCCGCGGTGTCCGGCATGCATTTCCGCATCGCTTCGCCCGAGGAGTATGGCTTGCCGCAAGATGTCCGGGTAAGGGCCGAGGAATTGGCGAAGGCTTCCGGTGGCAGTGTCAGGGTGATGCACGATCCCGGCGAGGCGGTCGCCGACGCGGATGTCGTCTATACCGATGTATGGACGAGCATGGGGCAAGAACACGAGGCATCTCAGCGCAAAGAGTATTTCGCCGGATACATGGTCGACGCAAGACTCATGGCTGAGGCGAGACCAGACGCGATCTTCATGCACGACCTGCCTGCGCACCGCGGTGAGGAAGTTGCGGATGAAGTTATCGATGGCCCCCAGTCCGTGGTGTTCGACCAAGCCGAGAACCGGCTTCACGCGCAGAAAGCGCTGCTCGCCCTCGTTCTGGGCGATGAGAACGCTGCCTGATGGCAATCTGGGACTCGATTCGGGGAGCGCTGGACACCTTCCGGCCGGCGAGTATTATCGACATCCTCGTCATCGCGGTGTTGATATACCTGGCGCTGTTGCTCCTCAAGGGCACGACAGCCATGTCGTTGCTTCGCGGAATTGTGATGGTCGTGGTCGGGGTGGTCATCCTCGCGCAGCTTCTGAATCTTACGGTGCTCGACTGGCTGATCCGCTACTCGTTACCGGCCATATTTATCGCGATTCCCATCATCTTTCAGTCGGAGATCCGGCGATTCCTCGAGCGGCTGGGGCGAACGAGCCGGTGGCCATGGCCCGGCCGCGCACTGTACGAGGGAGTGGTCGACACGATCGCCGATGCGAGTCTGACCCTTGCAGAAAAGCGACACGGCGCCATCGTCGTTCTCGAGCGGGAGACGGGCCTTGAAGACTACATCGATAGCGGCGTCAAGCTTG
The DNA here is from genome assembly GCA_005880075.1 of Chloroflexota bacterium. Taxonomy (GTDB): domain Bacteria; phylum Chloroflexota; class Dehalococcoidia; order SM23-28-2; family RBG-16-64-32; genus CF-163. Next base: position 1,656 of record VBJT01000134.1, on the reverse strand, counting down.
ACGCTCAGTGTTCCGCGCAGTTGTTAATGAGCGTCTTCTATCCGAACTCAGCGCTGCATGACGGAGCCGTTATCGTGCGGGAAGACCGTGCCGTCGCGGCGAGTTGCACGTTGCCGCTTTCCGATCGGACGGATGCCGCGTTTCACGGAACCCGACACCGGGCCGCGCTGGGCGTAACGGAGCGGACCGACGCTATCGCGGTCGTTGTTTCGGAGGAGACGGGGCAGATTTCGATCGCAGCCAACGCCCGGATGATTTCGAACCTCGACGGACCGAGGTTGCGTGGCATCTTGCGCAGCCTACTTCTCCCGGCCGCAGATCTGGATAAACCAATCGGCAGGCGCTTGCCGCGGCTTACCCGATAGGATTCTATGGATCAGATCCGCATGCTCATCTGGGAGGCGGCCGTTGTAATCGGCGCGCTCCTAAGGCCGGCGGCAAAGTCGGTGCGCGAGAATAGCGGCCTTGCGGTTCTTTCTGTGATCCTGGCGTTTGGCTTGTGGATCTTCGTTACGGACGCGGAGAACCCGGAGCAGACGCGCCGACCCGACTTCGACATACCGGTGCGGCCTGTGAACGTCCCGGCCGATGTTTGGGTGCCAAAAGAAGTGGGCAACGCCCGGGTGGAGGTAAGGGTCGAGGACAAGATTTTCGAAAGCCTAACCAAGCAGGATTTCGAGGCTACCGCCGACCTCACAGGACTTACTGTCGGGGTCTGGGATGTGAAGATAGACGTGAAAGCGCTTACAGACCGTGGCAACCTGCGGATTGTCGATATCCTGAACGACAATGATCAGATAAAGGTCCAACTCTTCCAGCTCATCAGCAAACCGGTGCCGGTTGAACTGGAGACGCGTAATTCGCCACCGTCAGACTTTGAATTGAGCCATACCAGGTTGGGGGTTGAGACGGCTATCGTGGCCGGGCGGCAAGATGCAGTCGCTACCGTTACCAGGGCTGTTGCCTCGGTCGACATTGAGGGCAGGACGGAGTCCTTCGACGCGGCTGTTCGTCTCGAAGCTCGAAATCAAAGTGGGGTGCTCGAACCGGACGTGGAAGCAAATCCGGCAGTGGTCGACGTAAGTATCGGGATCGACCAGAAGTCGTTCAGTCGAGCACTTGCCGTGAGTCCGCAACTCAAGGGCACCCCCCGCGACGGATATGTTTACCTCGGCGTCTCAGTGGAACCGGCGGTGGTTACCGTATTCGGATCGCAAACATTCGTCGAGCAGGCAGTGGCGATACTGACTCAACCCGTAGACATTGACGACGCGACGAGCGATATTTCCCGGACGGTTTCGCTTAATCTACCGACGGGGACGAGCGTTAAGGGCGGCATAAATGTCACCGTTAAAGTAAAGATCATTGCGGTGACCGGGCAGCAGGCATTCGCGGTGCCGATAACAGTGAACGGCCTCGCGGACAATCTGAAGATCGCGGGAACTCTCGCACCTGTTCAGGTATTCCTTTTTGGGCCTATGACAGACCTTCTTAAGGTGAATCCGGACGACATTAAAGCGAGCATCGATCTTGACGGCAAGGACGCCGGCACCCACAAGATTAGCGTGAAGGTGACGGCCCCGAGTAACCTCGAGACGCGCTCGATTTCCCCCCAAGATGTAGACGTCAATTTAGAGCGCAAGTAAGCCGTGCGCG
>VBJT01000133.1 GCA_005880075.1 Chloroflexota bacterium | reverse complement strand
TGGTATTGAACGCGACGGTGACGGAGGGAACAGCGGCGGGCTACCTCACCATTTGGCCTTCCGATGCGACGCGGCCTACGGCGTCGACCCTGAACTTTATACCCGGTCAGACAGTCGCGAACTTAGTAATGGTGAAAGTGGGGGCAGGCGGCAGCGTAGGCATTTATAACGCTGCCGGACAGGTCCATCTGATCTTCGACGTCGTCGGCTACTTTGAGTAGACGGGCTTGGTGCTTCAAGAAACGGCGCCTGAAGGGCACCGGGCTACATACGATCCGGCAGAGAAGCGCCCTCGAGGGCTGAAGGCGCTGCGCTATATCCGGTTGTTGCGTCCCCGGGTTCGTCCTCCGAGATCTGTTCAGGCAGAAAATCGAACGAAAAGCAAATCCTGAATCTATAGACAATTGTTTCGCTAGGGCGCATGATAGCCCTCTGAGAGTGGACTAAGGTGCGCCGGCTGATCTCTGGGGGCTGGATCCGACTTCTCTTTATCCTGGCCGCGGCTGGGATCTGCTTCTTGCTGTCTACGAACCCGAGTGTCGAAGGAAATACGGTCCCAAATGCGATTACCCCCGGGTTGCGTTCGCTCGAATCGGGGGACACGGCAGATGCGTTGCGAGCGGCAGGTGCAACTGCAAAGGACCCTAAGCTCTCTTCAGAACTATTGAAACTGGCTACGGCCGAACAGCAAGTAAGGTCTCGGGGTGGCGCTATTACCGCGGGTTCTACGGGGATGCTCCCGGACGACCTCCGCGCGGCAGTAGATGCGCATCTTCTTCGTCTCGACGATCGAGGCGGCGTCCAAGTGTACGTTCAGCCGTTGGCTTCGCTCGAGGGGGCAGTTGACGCCGTTGGCGCCGCTGGGGGGAGTGTCGAGCGTTCGGACAGTGAGGCGCGCATTGTTCAAGCGCGTGTCCCGATCGGCGCACTACGGGCTCTAAGTGCGGATTCCGCAGTACAGCTGATTCGTCTCCCTGACTACGGTGTTAAGGAGGCGGGAAGTGTCACGACACAGGGCGATGCGATCCTGAAAGCCAATTTGGCCCGCGCTTCACTTGGTGTGGATGGTACCGGAGTGAGAGTCGGGGTCATCTCTGACGGCGTCGGCGGGCTGGCAAGCAGCCAGGCGAGCGGCGACCTAGGCTTCGTGAACACAACGACGTGCAACATAGGACCCGGGGATCCTCAATCCAACGGAGCAGAAGGGACCGCGATGCTAGAGATCGTCCACGACCTGGCTCCCGGCGCGGAGCTGTGGTTTGGGGACTTTGATCTGGGGACCGACCTCGACTTCAACGCGGCGGTGGATTGTCTGGCGGCGAATACAGACGTGGTCGTTGACGACATCGCGTGGTTTAACGTGGGGCCGTACGATGGCACGAGCGTGGTTTCGGCAAACACAAGCACAGAACTGAACCGCCCGACGAACAGAATCCGCGCGTATGCGAATGCTGTCGGTAATTTTGCCGGGCAACACTACCAGGAGCCGTTCGCTGACTCGGGCTTTACGTATGCATCGGAGCGGATACACAGGTTTCAGGCCTCAGCAAACACGAGCGACGGAGGTTTTGGATTTCGTTGCTCCTCTAATTCGCCCGTGTACTGCGGGGATACGGTGACGGTGGTGAACGGCGGGGCTGTCGTCATCTATCTCCAATGGAACGACGCCTTCGGCGCGTCCGCCAATGACTACGATCTGATCCTCTTTGATAAGAGCACCGGCGCCTTCTTGACAGCGAGTTCAGACTCTCAGTCGGGCTTTCAAGACCCGATTGAGCAGGTCGTCTGGGTCAATAGTTCGGGCATAACCCAGAGCTACGCCGCGGTTATCGGCCAATTCAGTGGATCCGCCCGCACGTTCGATATGTTCGTCCTTTGTTTCGGTTGCGCCACCTACTCCAACAACGCCCAGCACAACTTCAACACCGCCAGTAGTAGCGTGCCAGCCAACAGTGACGCCGGAGGGGGCGTAGTGACCGCGGGAACAATTAACGCTTCGGAACCGGGAAATGACAATATCACTTCCTACAGCAGCCTCGGCCCCACGAACGATGGGCGAACTAAGCCGGACATTACGGGTATCGACGGCGTCTCGATAACGGGTGCGGGCGGCTTTCCGAACCCGTTCTACGGGACTTCCGCGGCTGCTCCTCATATTGGGGCAATCGCGGCGCTAGTACTGGCGTGTCAACCGCAGTTGAAGACGGGAGAGCTAGGCGACAACCCGGCTAGCGACAGGACAGCGATGAGGAATGCCTTGCTAAACAGTGCGACGGACCTCGGCGCGGTCGGAATGGACAACGTCTATGGAGCGGGACGGGCCAACGCGTTAGGAGCGTGCATGTGCGTCGACGCGCCCTCTTCAGGACCAGCGCCGGTGGGCAGCCCCGCGTACTACCATCCGGTAACGCCGGCACGGATTCTCGACACAAGAACCGGCACGGGAGGTTTCCCGAGCAAAATCGGGCAGGGCTGTCATGCGAGTGTTCAGGTGACGGGAGTGGGTGGCGTTCCGGCTTCAGGCGTAACGGCGGTCGTTATGAATACGACGGTCACTGAAGTTAGTGCTCCGAGCTATCTGACTGTCTATCCGTCAGGCATAGCGCGGCCACTCGCATCGAACCTGAATTTCGTGGCGGGCCAGACGGTACCGAACCTCGTGACGGTGAAGGTAGGGGCGGGTGGGAAGGTAGATATCTACAACGCGGCCGGGCAGACGCAGGTAATCTTTGATGTCGTGGGCTGGTACGGCGACGCGCCCGATGCGTCACCATTCACGCCGACTCCCTCAGTGACGGCCTCGCCAACTGCGACCGCCTCGCCGACCGCGACGGCGACGCCGACCCCAACCGCATCTCCAACAGCTACGCCCTCTTCGTCGCCCAGTCCAACGTCTCCGACATCCGACACCGCTACACCTGCATCGACGGAGAGCGCTACTGCGACGCCGATCGCAACGCCTTCGGCGACTCCTGCACCCACAGCGGCGGCGACCCCTACACCTACAGCAGCGGCGACTCCTCCGCCGGCGGGCGGTTATGGCTATTACCACGCCCTGCCGCCTTCGCGCATCCTTGATACTCGTTTCGGTGTCCAAGGCTTCACTGGCAAAGTGGGGACGAATGCGACCGTCGATGTGCCGGTGACCAACATCGGCGGTGTGCCGCCGGTTGCGGCCGGCGTGACGGCGGTGGTGCTGAACGTGACTGTCACAGAGGCGACTGCAGCAAGCTATCTGACCGCGTATCCGTCGAACGCGTCGCGACCGCTCGCATCCAACCTGAATTAAGGTAGATATATACAACTGCTGCGGCCAGACGCACGTAATCTTCGACGTGGTGGGCTGGTACGGTGGGTTAGGGACTGACGGGACCCTCTTCAGGTCACTGTCGCCGGCGCGGATCATGGATACTCGCACGGGTCTCGGGTGGGGCGGAAAGCTCGGTCACAACGGCACAGCCAGCGTGAGCGTAACGAATATTGGGGGCGTACCCGCCACCGCTAAGGCGGTTGTGGTCAATGCGACGGTAACTGAACCGACGGCGGCAGGCTATATCACGGTCTGGCCGTCGAACGCGCCACAACCGACCGCGTCAAACCTGAACTTTGTCCCCGGCCAGACAGTTCCAAACCTGGTGATGGTGAAGGTCGGGACGGATGGCAGGGTGAAAATCTACAATGCCGCCGGCCAGGTACATGTAGTCTTCGACGTCGTCGGCTATTTCGAGTAGGCGTCCCGCGCTCTAATCGCCGCGACGGCGGCTCGGTATAATCGGAGCCGATCATGGCTTCAGATGGTACGTTCGTGCTCGCTGATATCGGGGGCTATACCGGTTTTCTTACCGGCGTCGGAATTGAGCACGCGAAGGAGATCACGAGCCATCTCCTGAACTCGCTGCTGAAGTGCAACAGCGGCCGCTGGAAGCTCGCGAACGTCGAGGGGGACTGTCTCTTCCTCTACCGCGAGGGCCGCGAGCCGCCGGAGGAGCTACTCGAGCACGTCCGCGCGCTCTACGAGGACTTCTGCGACCGCACGCTCGATATCGCCGTGCGGGCCTCGTGCCCCTGCGGGGCCTGCTCACGGACGAACGAGCTTTCGCTAAAGTTCATCGTTCACGCGGGCGAGTTCGACAGGCAGAAGATCGCGAACCGCGAGGAGTTGATCGGGCGGGACGTCGTGTTGGCCCACCGCCTGCTCAAAAACAGCGTGCCGTTGTCGGAGTACACGCTGCTTACACGAGAGTACTCTGGCGAGAGCGCCGTGACCGGCGCACCATTCCGAGAAGGGCGAGATGACTTCGGCGATGTGGGTCCGGTCGAGTACCGCTACATCGATCTGCGGCCGGTGCGCGAGGAAGTGGACGCGAGGCGGCGTTTCTTCGTCAGCGAGAGCGAGGCTGCGGTCGTCCAGACGATCGACATCCAGGCGCCGCCGGAGCTGGTGTGGTGGACGATGAACGACCGGGAGAAGCGCACGTACGTGCTCGGCCAGGAGGAGATCACGGAGCTGCCGCCGGCGCGGGGCGGGAAGATCGGCGAGGTCCATCGCTGCGTCCACGGTGACGGCAAGACGAGCGTGGAGGTGATGACCGCGTTCGACGAGGAGGGCCACCGGTTCACGATGCGGGCGTTTCCGACGCGGCTGGTGAAGGACGTCTATTTCACGATGGGCGCGGACCCACTGCCCGGCGGCGCCTCGCACGTGTACTTCCATATGAGGCTCAAGGAAGCGGTTCCCCTGGTATCGCACCTGATGCGCCCGATCATCGTCGCGATGGTGAACAAGGAGATGCGGGGCGCGATGGGCCGGCTGAAGGCGGTCTGCGAAGAAGAAGCGACGCGCCGGGCGGCATGAGGGTGAAGCGTGTTCTCGTCATCGTTGCGCATGCGGACGATATGGAGTTTATGGCGGGCGGGACGATCGCGAAGATGGCGGACCTCGGGTTCACGATCCGCGAAGTGATCGCGACGAACAACGAGCGGGGGACGCTGGAGCCCGACTGGAGCACATCGTTCACGGCGGAAGCGAGGCGGGAGGAGGCGCGGCGCGGGGCGAAGGTGCTGGGCGTCGACCCGGAGATCGAGTTTCTCGGCTACGAGGACGGGCGGCTGAGCGAGACGCCGCTAAACGAGTTGCGCGAGCGCTGCATGCGGGCAATCCGCCGGCATAAGCCGGACGTGCTCTTCACCTGGGATGCGCACGCGCCGTACGAGGACCACCAGGACCACCGCGCGGTTGCCTGGGCGGCGACGGAGGCGGCGATGTTCGCGCATTTCCCGCTGTACCACCAGGAGCACCGGGATGAGGGGCTGGAGCCGCACTACGTGGGCGAGCGCTACTTCTTCGCGAAGTCGCCGCGCGATGCGAACAAGACGGTCGACATCAGCGACTACATCGAGCGCAAGATCGAGGCGCTCTGCGAGCATGTCTGCCAGATGGAGATGACGGTAGCGGACCTGCAGGTGCAGCTCACAGCCTCCGGGCTCGAGATTCCCTTCCTGCGCGAGGCAGACCGAAAGGACTACCGGCCGGTGATTGAGGCGCAGATCAAGGCTTGGGCCGCCTCGGTTGGGCGGAAGGCCGGGTTCGCCTACGGCGAGGAGTTCCGGCGGGTGCGCTTCAACGGCATCGAGCGCTGGGCGCGGGGCTCCGAGAGCGTGCTTCCCGACGAGCTTTAGCGTCGCTTCAGCTGGGTAGCGTTCGCCGGCTAGTTGACGCTTTCTGCCGCCTGTGACGGCCATTTAAGGGAAATGTGGGGGAAAGGCGGGCGGAAAAAGGCGTTATGTCTGCTGGTTGCAATGGTTTTGTTACACATCACACGGGACAATTTCGGACTAGCCTCGTTTTGGACTATGGCTGCCAGTAATTTTCTAGAGAGAAAGGAGGAGGAGTATGGGAAGAGTTTTGATCGCAGGACTTGCTGTCCTGATCTTAGGGGCGGTGGCGTTCGTGGGGTACAGCGCCCAGAGCCAGGCGCAATCAGTTACCCCAACAGAGACGCCCGTAGCTTCAGTGTCCGCGACCGCTACGGCGGCTCCGAGCGTTAGCGCCACCGCAACGGTGAGCGCGTCGGCCTCGGTTGCCGCCACCGTAAGCACCGGCAGCGGTACCGCTACCGCGACGCCGCGGGCGCAGCCGGCCGCCGTTCCGGTAACAGGAGGCAATCCGTCCGACGGTTCGCCGAACCTGCTGCTGATCCTAGCCATTGCGCTAGGTGCGGTAGCCGCCACGGGTGGTGTGCTGGCGGCGAGCTACGGCCTAACGCGACGCAGCTAACCGACTAGCCCGGGCAGCCACGGGAAAGCCGCCTTCGCCACGTGCGAGGCGGCTTTCTGCTATCTGGAACTCGACCAGCTCTTGGTAAGATTGCGCCTATGACCGCTAATGTGGCCTGCATTTGTAAGACCTGCGGAGTTCAACATGCGGAGAGAGCGGCTCCTCCGCAGCGGTGTTTGATCTGCAACGACGAACGTCAATACATCGGCTGGGCAGGACAGCAGTGGACGACGCTGGCGGAGATGAAGGCGGGCGGATACGAGAACCGTGTGCGCAAGGTCGAGGGAGAGGAGTCGCTGTGGAGCATCGACACGAGGCCGCGATTCGGGATCGGCCAGCTCTGCTCGTGCAGACGGCGGGCGGCAACCTTCTCTGGGACTGTATCACCTATATCGACGAGGAGACGGTGCAGCGGGTGCAAGAGCTGGGCGGGCTGCACGGTTTGTCGGTCTCGCACCCGCACTTCTACGGGTCAGTCATCGAATGGAGCCACGCGTTCGGCGGCGCTCCCGTATACATCCCGAACGCTGACAAAGAGTGGGTGGCCCGCCCGGATGCTGCCATCGAGTGGTATGAGGGAGCGCGAGAGGTCCTGCCAGGGATAAGGCTCGTTCAATGCGGCGGGCATTTTGACGGGAGTGCGGTGCTTCACTGGGCGGAAGGGGCCGGCGGTCAAGGCGCGCTGCTGACCGGCGACACGATCTCGGTAGTAGCGGACCGGCGATGGGTGACGTTCATGCGCAGCTATCCGAACTACATTCCCCTGCCGGCACAGGCGGTACGCGGAATCGTGGAGGCGGTGCGGCCTTATCAATTCGAGCGGATTTACGGCGGCTGGTGGCAAAACGATGTGTCGGAGGACGGGATGGGCGTAGTGGCGCGCTCGGCGGAGCGATACGAGAAGTGGGTGAGCGGTTGAGCGCGGGCTGTCTACTGGATGCCTCGAGACGCCCTGCGGGCTACTGAGCATAAACGATCGCAACCCCGACCGGTAATGGCACTATCCGCCGGGCTTGGCCGGCGGTTGATGTTTTATTTAGGCGACTGCAATAAATTGGGCCGGTTCTCTGATATGATTTCGAACCAGTCCGCGTCATATTTCTTGATATGCCCAACCATCGCAACAAGGTAGGCTTCCTCGTAGACGACCTTCGTTATAGCTGGCGCGAGGAACCGTCCGGCATCTCGCCTTCGTCAGTCGTGCTGCTGGGCGTGTTTGTTTTCGCCGCGGCCTTCCTTGCGGTTATGGTCTGGTTCAGGCCGTGGGCAGACGACGGGACACCGCCGGAGGTGCAGGCGTCGCCGCCGGCGGAAGCGCAGGCTCCGGCGCAGCCTCCGCCACAGGCACCCCCGCCGCAAGCGCCTCCGCCACAAGCTCCGGCGGCGCAAGGGGCGCCCGCGGGCCCCTAGGTTAGCGTCCGACAGACACTCGTTTGACAGTTTTTGCGAGCCGCCATTACACTGGCCACACAACCAAACATCAAGGCGAAGACGGAGACGAGTAGGGCAGCGGAGGCCGGCGAGCGAGTCCCAGAGGGTGTGAGGGGACACGGAATCGGGGCCTGAACATCACTCCTGAGCCGCCGACCGAAACCCCGACGAGTCGGGGGAGTAGGCCCGGCCGGAAGCCACCGTTAGCAGAGGCAGGGGTATAATCCCTAGGCGTCGGGCCGTACCCCGAGATGAGCGGTCGCCGCGGGCGACAAGATGGGTGGTACCGCGAGCCGATAGGCCCGTCCCGTTTGGGACGGGTTTTTTGATGTGCGCCAGCGGGATGCGAAGAGGAGACGCGCATGTTCAGACCAGTCGATACGAAGCAGAGCTTCCCGAAGCTGGAGGAAGAGACAATCCGCTTCTGGAAGGAGAACGACATCTTCCGCAAGAGCGTAGAGCAGCGGCCCGCGGACCGGCAGTTCACCTTCTACGAAGGACCGCCCTACGCGAACGCGGCTCCGGGTGTGCACCACATCTTGCCCCGCGTATTTAAGGACGTAATCGTCCGCTACAAGTGAGCTCGAGGTGGAACGCGAGCTGGGCATTAGGAACAAGGCGGAGATCGAAGAGCGGGTTGGCATCGAGGAGTTCAACCGGCGTTGTCGCGAGAACGTGATGCGCTACCTGAGAGATCATGAGGCGCTTACCGAACGGATCGCCTTCTGGGAGGATCTTGAGAACGCCTACGTAACGTTCCGGAGCGAATATATCGAGAGCGTCTGGTGGATCATCAAGCAGCTGTGGGACAGCGGGCTGGTGTACCTGGATTACCGCTCGACTCCCCACTGCCCGCGCTGCGGCACTTCGCTGTCAGACCACGAGGTGGCGCAGGGCTATCGAGAGGACACGCCCGACCCGAGCGTCTACGTGAAGTTCCGGCTGATGGCCGAGTCGGTGGCTGCGCTGAGGGCGAAGCACGCTTCGCTACCCACCGATGCTCCGATTGCAGTGGTCGCTTGGACGACGACGCCCTGGACGCTGCCGGGGAATACGGCGCTGGCGGTCCAACCTGCGGCCCAGTACGCGGTCGTGGAACGCGACGGGGAGGGGGTGATCCTGGCCGCGCCGCTGGTCCAGCCGGCGCTGGGAGAGGCGGTCGAGCCGATCACTACGTTGCGGGGAGAGGACTTGGTTGGTCTGAAGTACGAGCCGCTGTACGACCCGACGGAATGGGGTATTCAGGCGATGACCTTCCGTAATGGGCGGCTGGTAGCGGCCGGCGGCATCGCCGGGGTTAAGAGGGCGTACACGGTCCTCGGCGAAGATTTCGTATCGCTCGAGGACGGGAGCGGCGTGGTGCACATTGCGCCGGCGTTCGGGGGTGAGGACTTCGAACTGGGGAAAGAGCACGGGCTGTTGTTCCTGCAGCCGGTAGACCTGCGCGGTCGCCTGCCGGAGGGTTCGCCGTGGCCAGGGGCCTTCGTGAAGGTCGCGGACGTGGGCATCATGGACGACCTCGAAGCGCGCGGGCTGCTCATTAGGCGCGGCATGATCCGCCACACCTACCCGTTCTGCTGGCGCTGCGGCACGCCGCTGCTGTACTACGCAAAACCCACGTGGTATGTCCGCACGACCGCCGTGAAGCAGAGTCTCCTGGAGGGAAACGATCGGATCAACTGGTACCCGGAGCACATCAAGCAGGGCCGTTTCGGGGATTGGCTGCGCAACAACGTGGACTGGGCGCTCAGCCGCGAGCGTTACTGGGGCACGGCGCTGCCGGTGTGGCAATGCGGCTCGTGCAACACTTACGAGTGCATCGGTTCACTGCACGAGCTGGCCGGCAAGGCGGTGGACGGGGCGCAGGTTGAGGCGTTGACGGACCTCCACCGGCCGTTCATTGACGAGATCGAGCTGCGCTGCCAGTGCGGTGGCGCTATGAGCCGAGTACCTGAGCTGATCGATGTCTGGTTCGACTCGGGGGCGATGCCCTACGCGCAGTGGCACTACCCATTCGAGAACCGGGAGCAGTTTGAGCGAAGCTTCCCGGCCGACTTCATCTGCGAGGGTGTGGACCAGACGCGCGGCTGGTTCTACACGTTGCACGCTGAATCGACTCTCCTGCATGCCGCCGGGGCGCTGCCGGAGAGCATCTGTTACCGGAATGTCCTTTGCCTGGAGCTAATCCTCGACGACAAGGGCGAGAAGATGAGCAAGTCTAAGGGCAATATCGTCGAGCCAGCGCCGGTGATCGAGGCCCACGGCGCGGACGCCGTGCGCTGGTACATGTTCACCGCCTCGCCGGCCTGGGCGCCCCGGCGGTTCTCGCAGAAGCTCGTAGCCGAGTCGTTGAGGCGGTTTCTGTTGACCCTATGGAATACTTATAGCTTCTTTGTCACGTACGCCAACCTGGACCGCTTCGGAACCAGCTCTGCAGACGGCGAACAACCGTTGGAGCTGGACCGCTGGGCGCTATCTGAGCTATATGTGCTCGTTCAGAAGGTCACCGAGAATCTCGAGCAGTACAACCCGACCACCGCGGGCCGGGCGATCCAGCAGTTCGCGGACGATCTCTCGAACTGGTACGTTCGGCGAAGCAGGCGGCGATTCTGGAAGTCCGGGGCGGACGAGGACAAGCTGGCGGCGTACCGAACGCTGTACACGTGCTTGGTAACGCTTGCGAAACTGCTCGCGCCGTTCACGCCGTTCCTGGCCGAGGCGATGTACCAAAACCTGGTTCGCTCGGTCGATGGCGAAGCGCCGGAGAGCGTGCACCTCGCGGCGTGGCCCGAAAGCGACGCGGCGCTGGTCGACGAACAACTCATCTACGACACGAGGCTCGTGATGCGTGCGGTGAGCCTCGGGCGCGCGGCGCGGAGCAAGGCTGGGATCAAGGTTAGGCAGCCCCTCGCCGCCGCGACGGCCTTCGTTCACAACGCCGCCCAGGCGGACGGACTAAGGCGTCTTGAAGCACAGGTGATTGAGGAGCTGAACGTCAAGCGGCTGGAAGTAATCGATACGGCCGCGGCGTTCAAGGGCCGAAATGCGGTCGAACACCCGAAGGACCTCCTTGCCCTTCTCCCGGCTGGCGCCACGCTGGCAGAAGACGAGGCCGGCTACGCCGTCGGGATGGACACGTCCATCACGCTGGAGCTGGCCGACGAAGGGCTCGCCCGAGAGCTGGTGCACCGCATTCAGAACATGCGGAAGGCGGCGGGGTTTGAGATCACAGACCGGATCGCGCTGTATTACAGCGATGCTCAGAGGTTGCGCGACATCTTCTCCGAATACGGTGACTACGTGCGCGAGCGCCAGACGGGGCATACGTGGAGGAGCAAGCGCTGGAAGGTGAGACGGTTACCCTCGCGGTGCGCCGCGCGTCGTAGTCGAGACGGACTCGACCTCCGGGGAGGGCTCGTCGTCCGACGCGCGAGCGTCGGTCCTGCGAGTGCGGACGAAGAGGCCACGAAAGGCCTCCCAGGCGCGTTGGGTAAGAGGGGCCTTCAGGCCAGCCATGGCCGGCTGTTGATGCCCGGCGTCCGGTACCTGACGGTATTCTGAAGCGATCTCCGCGCCGAAGAGCATGATGTTGGCGCTCAGGTAGATCCAGAGGAGAAAGACGGCCACCGCACCGAGCGAACCCATCACCAGGTCGTAGTGGGTGAAGTTCTCAATGTAGATGCTGAAGCCGAGCTTTGCTACTTCGAACACGAGAGCGGCGACGACCGCGCCCGGCCAAATGTCTCGAGGCGATCGCACGCGGCTGGGGACGAGGCAGTAAAGGGCAGTGAAGGCGATGACGGAAAACACGAGTGGGATAGCGTAGGAGGCGAGGTCCCAGAGTGGCCCGACGCTATCCGCGACGTCGCCGAGTGCGCCGAGCCTGGAGCTGTTCGTGCGCACTATGCGGAGGAACGCCGTGGAACCGATGGACGCGAGGAAAAAGGCAGCGACGGCGATGACAAGAGCGAGATCAATCGCCTTCTGTTGGAAGAAGGGGCGCTTGGACTCTCGGTCGTCGAAAGCGGTGTTCAGAGCCTTGCGGAGGGCGCCAAAGAGGCTGCTGCCGGCCCAGGCCATGCCGACGAGGCCTATGATGCCCAGTGCCCCGGTGGTGTTCCCCGCCACATCGCGCACGGCGTTCGCAACGGAATTCTTGCCCTCACCATCGCTCAGGGGGATGTTCTTGAGGACTTCGTCGACGATGTCCTGCTGAACACCGCGGTCCTGTATCAGGAGGCCCGCCATGGCGACCGCGAAAATGAGCAGCGGGAACAGCGAAAAGAGCGTGTAGTAGGAGATGCTCGCGGCGAGCTGCCCGCAGTCATCCCGCACATATTCGGCCGCCGAACGCTGGAAAAGCGTCTTGACGAAGCGGAACATACGTTTCTCCTCGGGTCGCAATCCAAGTGCCCGCTATCCCGATTGTACCAACTGTTCTCGCTAGAACTCGTTAAATCTGCCTCGCAATCGCACACGTTATCGGTAAGGGGTTGACTGGCCGTGGGCGCGATTTCGTATACTGGCACCCGATGCAGTTGGAGGAGGCTACCATGTCGTCCCCGCTGGGGGAGACCCTCCGCCGCGCAAGGCTCTCCAAGAACGTGACCTTCGAGGATGCCGAGCGCGTGACCCGCATCCGGCGCGAGTACCTGGAAGCACTCGAGCGAGAAGACTTCACGAAGCTTCCGGCCCCCGTTTACGCACGCGGCTTCTTGCGGTCTTATGCGGGGTACTTGGGACTCGACCCCGGCCAGCTAATGCCGTTCTTCCCCGTCGGTCATGTAGAGGAGCCGAAGCTCGACCCACTGCCCGAGGTGGATCAGCCGCGCACCTGGAACATGAACGGGGTGCTGGCGATTGGCGTGGTAGGACTACTGATCCTGCTAGTAGTAGCGCTCTACAGCGTAGGGCATGAGGATACGAGCCCGGCACTCCGGTCACAGGAGCCTGCTGCCATTACTGGGAACAGCTCGCAGAACGTAATCGTACCGCCGGAACAGAAATCGAATGCCCCCGCTAATGCGGCGGGTCCGGCCTCGGCCTTGCCCGACCTGGCCGGCCAGAGTGTTGACGATGCGGTCTCGATAGTGCAGGAGACCGGCGCTTCGGTCTCGATCATCTACGTAAAGCAGGGAGACGTCCCCGTTGGCCAGATCGTCAACCACCAGCCGGGGCCCGGTGCGGCAGTAGGGCCCGGCGACGTAGTGACGCTAATCGTCAGTCAGTAATTCTTCGGCGAGTTAACCACCACCTAGTTCCGCGGCGACGGTCGCTGCACTGGCGCAGGGTGAGCCTGCTAGCCGCGAACGAACTCGGTCTCATAGTCGATGATCTCTGCGTCCAGGCGTTCGCGCTCGATAAAGGAGATGACGGCGGCGAGAACGCTTGCGGCGTGGCGCTCATCGTTCGAAGCGTAGGTGAGCCCGAGGGAGGCGATCTGCCACGAGTCGTGGTCGTCGAATTCGGCGGCGGAGACATTGAATTTGTTGTGAAGGCGGGCGACGAGGGACTTTAGCACCTGCCGCTTCCCCTTGAGCGAATGGTTCTCCGGCAGCCGCAAGTGTACGCGGCAGATACCGATGGTCAGGGACATAACGGAAGGGAAGGAAGAAGGAGGAAGCAGGAAGCAGTGAAGAGGCCTGCGGGAGCGCTATTGCTCATCTAGCTCTTCGGTCGCCGCGGCTTGCTCTTCGAGGATTTCGGGAAGAGGCGGGAGGTCTTCTGGCTTTTCGAGGCCGAAGTGCTCGAGGAAGCGAAAGGTAGTGCCGTAGAGATAGGGACGGCCGGCTGCGGCAGCGCGGCCGACCTCAGTCACGAGGCCGCGGGCTCTTAGCGAGGCCAGAGCTCGGTCGCAATTGACTCCGCGAATAGCTTCGATGACCGTGCGGCTGACGGGCTGCTTGTAAGCGATGATGGCGAGAGTCTCGAGGGCGGCGTGCGAGATGCGGTGGTCTTCCTCGACGCCAAGGAACTGTTCGACATAAGCGGCGGCCTCGGGCGCGGTCACCATCTGAACGGCGTCGGCGCTTTGCTGGATGCGCAGCCCACGGCCCTGGAACTCCGCCGCGATGGCGTCGACGATGTCGAGCACGGAGGCTTCGCTCTGGCCGGAAATGCGGGCGAGGGCGGCGACCTCCACCGGCTCGTCGGCGACGAAGAGGATGCTCTCGACGATGAGCTTGAGGCGATTGCCACCGGGGAAAGTCATGTGCCGAAGGTTTGCTAGGGCCGCGGCTCGCCGGGCGGCTGGTCCCCGGGGCCGCCCTCTTCACTCCCGTACAGACGGGACCTCAGTGACGGCTCGTCGGGCGCTTCTGCCGGCGTCGTGGGCGGCTGTGCACTTGGCGATTCAGACGTCCGCTCCGGGGTTTCGGTGGCGGCTTGCCCGGGCGAGGGAGCGCTTGCGACGGTGCCCGGCGTTTCCTGGGGCCGTGTTTCGGGCCTGATGGGTGGTGGCTGAACAACGGACGAGGCGGCGACAGCGTCGTTTTTTGCCGCCTTGGTAACCGGCAGCGGCTTGCCATCGCCGAAGCCGATACGGACGTTAGGCAGGCCGGCGACGGGCAGGCCCAATTCAGCTTGGATGATATCGACTACGACGCGAGACGCTTCTTGAGTAGCGTGCCCGACGCTCGAGCGCGGCTTCAGGCCGAGGTCCAGGTTTGTGGCAATGCCGTTGTCTTTCGTGTAGACGCGGGCCCCGGCAGTGTTGACCTCAGGAAGATTGGAAAGCGCCTCCTCGAGGCGCGCCTTGAGCGCCCGCGCCGGGACGATGGTGGTCGAGCCGGCCTGCCGGACACGAAGCTCACGCTCTTCATCTTCGGGCGCCAGCTCGAGGATGATCACGAGCAGGCCGAGCACGGCGAGCGCCAGCGCGCCGAGCGTGACGATAAGCCGACCGGCCGTATCGTTGTTCTTGTCCATGTCCTGGACGAGGTCTCCCAGCGCTTCGATGACGTCGCCCGGGGCGGCCCAGGTGAGGAAGATTACGATCGCCATCATCACGATCCAGGCGGCGGCGAGGACGACGATAGCGGTGCGGTTAGCTTCGTTCATAAGGTTCCCGCCAGGACGCCGGTAAGCCCGGCCATGCCCTCGTCTTCGACGGCCGCGAGCTGCGTGGGAAGAAGGCGGTTCGAGAGGTTCCCGGGATCAGAGCTGTATACACGAATGTAGTTACCGGTCAGGCCTTGCCATCGGCCGCGGCGACGTTCCTCCCAGAGGACCTGCATAGTGCGGTCCAAGAAATGGCGCCGGAAGGCTAGCGAACTCTCGCACCCGAGCTGCAGGAGTGTCTCCACGCGGGCACGGCGCACTGGTGCGGACAGGTGACCGCGCATGAGGGCCGCTGAGGTGTGGGGCCGGCGAGAATACGGAAAGGCGTGGATGGCCGCGAATCCGATTTCTCGGCAGAGGCCGATGGTCGCCTCGAAATCGGATGTGCTTTCGCCCGGAAAGCCGGCGATCACATCCGTGGTGATGGCAACGTCGGGGACACGCCCGCGGACGAGGGCAACCGCGCGCCGATAATCGTCGCCGGTATAGCGGCGGCGCATGCGCTTGAGCACCGGGTCCGACCCGCTCTGGAGGGGAAGATGGAAGTGAGGACAGAGGCGAAGGTCCGTCCAGAGGTCGAGCAGCGCGGGCGAGATATCCTGCGCTTGAAGGGATGAGAGGCGGATGCGCGGGACGGAGGTACGCTCGAGCAGGGCTTCGAGAAGCCGGCGGGGCCCTTGCTCTGGCTCTTCGGTATCGCGGCCATAGTTGCCGAGCTGAGTACCGGTGAGGACGACTTCCTGAACGCCGTCTGCCTCCCGGGCGCGCACTTCGGCCACGATTCGGTCGATCGGAACGCTGGTTTCGCGGCCCCGCGTGTAGGGGACAATGCAGAAAGCGCACAGCTCGTTGCAGCCTTCCTGGATCTTGATAAAGGCGCGCGTGCGGAGGTCGCCGCGAATGAAAGTTGGGCAGCCGGCTGACGGATCGCCTCGCTCGCGAAGGCGTGCAAGGAGGCGGTCGGGGATCCACGCCTTGGCGGCGTTGGGAAGGACGGCGTCGGCGCCGGTTTGTTCGGCAATATCAGCCGGCCCAGTTTCCGCGTAACAGCCGGTAAGGACGATGTCGGCGTTGGGCGAGAGCCGGCGCGCCATACGAACGAGATGCCTGGCCTTGCGGTCCGCGACGTGTGTGACGGAGCAGGAGTTGATTACGAAGGCAGCGGCGCCGGGGACGGCCCGATCGAGTACGCGGACGCCGTTTGCCGCGAGTCGGCGGGCGATGACTTCGGAGTCGGCCTGGTTCAGCTTGCAGCCGAGAGTAAGGACGGAGATCGTGGGAGTCTTTTGGCGCAACATCACCCGCCATCATAGGACAGCGAACGCGGAACGGGAAACAGCCGGGTTCCGCGAAAGGATGAGCCGAGATGTTAATTGCCGCAGTGAGAGTAGCCGCAGACCGGGCAGGAGGCGCAGCCTTCGCCGTGGACGAGCGGCCCGCCGCAATCAGGGCAGCGCGTGGCGTGGAACAGTTGGAGTCGAAGCTGTGTCGCGACCTTTGTAGAAGTAGCCATGGTCATCACCTCGGGGCGATAGAACAGTTGTGCTATTAAAGGATAGCACATCTGTTCTAAACGTCAAGAACGAATTGTCACGAGCTAAAATTCCTCGCCGAGCGTATGCTAGAGACGGGCCGCTTCGGAGCATTGTTCGAAATGCGTATTGTGGTCGCACCGCAAGAATACAAGGGGACGCTCACTGCCGGTCAAGCGGCAGAAGCGATGGCAGCGGGCGCTCGACGGGCGATTCCGGAAGCTACTATCGATGCCATCCCCCTTTCCGACGGCGGGCCAGGGTTGATCGAGGTGATCCAGGCTTCGCGCGGCGGAACGATAGTTAAGGCGATCGTGCAAGACCCGCTCGGCCGACTGATCGAAGCCCGCTGGCTGCGGCTCGAAGACGGAACGGCGTTGCTCGAGTCTGCCAAAGCGACGGGGCTAACCCTTTTGAAAGAAGCTGAGCGCGACCCGCGGGTTACGACAAGCTATGGCGTGGGACAACTCATACAGTCGGCGCTCGAGCATGGTTGCGGACGGATTATCGTCGGCCTGGGCGGGAGCGCGACAAACGACGGCGGCGCCGGAATGGTGGCGGCCCTGGGCGCGCGATTTCTGGACGCTGATGGCAACGATTTGCCCACTGGGGGTGCGGCGCTCGCTGCGCTTGAGACGATCGACATCGCTGGACTCGATCCGAGGCTCGCCGCCGCTAGCGTCTTGGCGGCCGCTGATGTTACGAACCCTCTTTGCGGGCCGGAAGGCGCGTCGCTGATGTACGGACCACAGAAGGGGGCGAGTCAAGAGGTGGCGGTGGAACTCGATGCCGCTCTCTTCAGGTACGCCGATATCATTGAGCGAGATGCTGGTGTGCCTGTTCTTACAGCGCCGGGGGCCGGTGCCGCGGGTGGCCTGGGCGCCGGGCTGATCGCGTTCGCAGGTGCGGAGGTACGGCCGGGGTTCGAAGTCGTCTCGGAAGCGGTTCGGGTGCGAGAGCGGCTAGCAGGCGCGGACCTGTTATTGACAGGCGAAGGGCGGCTTGACGCGCAGACGGGGTACGGAAAGGCCGTAGCCGGTGTGGTGCGGCTGGCGGCAGAATGGGGGGTCCACGCGCTTATCGTGCCCGGGATGCTGGCGCCGGGCTGGGAGGCGGTTCTCGAGTACGTGGACGGGATCGAGCCGGTTGTCGGTAGCGTGATTACGGCGGAGGATGCGATGGCGCGCCCCGCCGACACCCTCTCGCTTACCGTCGAGCGGGCGCTGGCGGGCTGGCGGCGTATACGAGAGGTCGACACCAGCGCGGCGGCATCCGACCGGGCAGAGTTCGGTTAGGCCGGCCTCGGCTCTTGCTCGCGCGGCTGAAAGACGTTCAAGAAGGACAACACTCCGAGACCGGCCGCAACGGCCATTGGGATAAAGACGCTTTCGAAGCTGAAGTCGTGCGTAATCAGCCAATGGTAGAGATTAGCGGCGGTCGCCGCCGCTTGCTCGATCATCGCGAGCCAGAAAATACGGGGATAACGGCCCGGGTTGCGGGCACAGTAGATATAGAGCACGGCGAGCGGAATCGCCTCCCAGCCGAGGGCGCGGCCGGCAAGCGCTCCATCGAGCGCCAACTCGCCGGGCGCATGATTCTCGAGGAAGAGCGCGTTGCTGGTGAAGAATTCCGTGAGGAACCCAACGATCTCCCAGGCGGCGAGAAGGATCAGGAGGATGCGCGGCTGCTGGACGAACTGGAGGAACGCGTTATCGCCCAGCGACTTCTCATACCGGTAATCGCCCGTTTCGCTCGTGCCCGGCAACTCAGACATGGTCGCCTCCTTAGCCGACGCCAAGCTCGCGCAGGCGCCTTTCATCGATGCCCAGATAGTGCCCAATCTCGTGCAGCAGTGTCTGCCTCGCCTGCTGGACCATCTCCTCTTCGGTCTG
>VBJT01000281.1 GCA_005880075.1 Chloroflexota bacterium | reverse complement strand
TCGCAGCGAACAGTCATTTGTTGGTTGTCGATATCACCGCTGCCGCTCCTACAATACGTGGCGTTGAGCTCCGGTTTGAAGCACTTGCACGCGGCCGGGCCGCCGGGAGGAGGGGTTGGGACCGGCGTTCCGCCCCCGGCCGTGGGTGTTGGGCTCGGTTCCGGAGTTGCAGTCGGAGTTGGCGGGGGCGTCGGGCGAGGCGTTATGCCCGGGCACGCAGCGCCTTCGGCGTGAGCGCCGTCGCCCAAGTCCGTCTCCGCAAATTGCAGTGTGTCGATACCCGCGCCTTTAAAAACGACGGCCGCACTGCCGGCTGAATTTGGGCTGTTGTCGTCTAGGTCCATAAACAGTGTCTGACCGGTCTGATCGCCTACTACCTGAAGGTTGATCTGTGAGAGAACACCGCCGTTCGGGGCGCTGTAGGACGTGTCGTCCGGAGTGGATTTGGCCGGCGTATCCGGAGAGATTGGCGCGTTCTGGTCGCCGTTGTAGGTCGCGCCGAGGAGCGCCGTCTGCGGCCCTGAGGCCTGGGGCGGGATGGAGGCGGCCGAGGTGACGTCGCGATGGACGGAGGCGACCAAGTCAATCGGCAGGTTCGTGAAGCCCACGCCCTGCGCCGTATTGTTGTCGGTAAAAGGGGTTACATTCTGGTTCTGTGGCCGCATCTTGCCGCCGTCATAGTTAAGGCGCACCTGCCAGCCGACGAGGTCCTCGACATTCTGCATGATGAGGTGGCTCTGATGAATGTGCGTGACCGGATTGGCGGTCGCGGACGCCAGGCAGAAATCGGTGTTAGGGTTGAAAGCAACGGTCATGGTGTTCGTCGTCTCGTCGTAGGTGTTATCGCCGGGCACCATATCCAGGCTCATAACGGGAGCCTGGACGGCGCGCGAGTTGAAGGGGCCGATCAGAAACGCCGCGAGGGCGGCAATCAATACCGACGCGGCCAGCGCAGCGCCGGGCGGAAAGGAATGGGGAAAAGAGCGTCATCTGGCACCTCCTGTTGGAGCCGGAAAAACGGAGCGCGAGACCTTCCGGCGAGGGCCCGGCGCTCGCTCACGTGAGACCCATGGGCCAGCCCCCAACATCGAGCGATTGCAGTATAAGACGTCAGGTAGTGATGTCAAGCAGGGCTCGCCGCTGATTCGTTGGTCCCGAAAGACGAGAGGCGGCGAATCGCGGATCCTACTCGATTCGCCGCCTCGTCGTCGGCGCCGCCGGAATTATCCGCTCCGTTCGGCGACGCTGGGTTCCACTGCTCGTCAATATGAGAGCATACCGTGGCTATGCGGTCTTCTGCCCAGGGGGCTATTTCCGGCTGGACAATGGTTTAGGCGAGAGTAAACCAAAGTCGTATTGTCCACAGGAAACGTGGAAAAGAACGCGCGCAGGGAGAGGGACCTGTGCGCCGAAGCCGAGTTCCGGAGGACACCAGGCTTCGGCAGAAAGCGCGGGGGCAAATGTAATCCTTGCTTGGCGCCGTGCGTCTATCGAAGTATGGGAGTCATACTTCTGCTCTTGGGTGGGACTGGCGTAATCGCGTCGATTGGAGGCGCGATTTGGCTACTGGATAAGCGAGAGCGGCTGGCGCAGCAGCAGCGTCACGAATCGGCGGAAGCCGAACGGGCGCTCAGTGAGCGGATCGGACGGCCTTCGGGCGAGGCCTGAAAGCGCTCCATCGTTCGTGCCGCTTGTCCCGCGTGTCCCGTTTGCCTAGTATGTCGCGAAGTCACCCTCGGCGGTCGTCAGGTGGTGGGTGTCGTTGAGGAGGCGCAGGATGCGGCGCCCCTCGCCTGAGGCGACGATGCTAACGGAGGCGTGGGCCGGGCGGAAGAACATGTCGTAGCGCGAGCCGATGATGTGCCCGACGTAGGCGTTCTTTCGATCGCGTTGATCGCGCGCTTCTTAAAATCGTAGCTCGACTCTGAATGCGGGTAGACGTCCCAGTTACGCTCGTTGAGCATGCGCTCGCGGACCGCGTCGAGCAGCTCCTTGCCGAGGAACTCCAGCGCGGTCTTGTGGGGCGGGATATCGCGAAAGACCTCGACCTCCCGCAGGTCCTCGACGCGTTCGACGGCGATGTCCTGGTGGCGGGCGATTTCGGCGGCGGTCTCCGCCGCTCGATGCAGATTGCTGGCGAAGACGGCGTCGATTCGCTTCAGCGAGAGTGCTTCGCCCAGCAGACGGGCTTGCAGGCGGCCCTGCTCGCTCAGGGGCGGGTCGACCCAGTCTCCGATCTTGGCTGCGTCCACGTCGATCTTTTGCTGGCCGTGACGGATCAGGAGCACTTCGGTGACACCTGAGACGCCGGTGAGGAATGTCTGGTCGAACACACTCGGAGGACGGCCCTTTCCTTCGCTCGGTTGCTCTTGCCGCTTTTCGCCCATGAGCACCTCCTGCCCCCGATTCTACAAGTGCCAGATTATAGGTGACAGGCGATAGCTGCTAAAATCGAGCCGCCATGGCCGCGAGAAATCCCTACCGCTCGCTTCCCTCGGTCGACCGTCTCCTTTTGGACGAACGGGTGCGCGCGCTCGCGAACGGCGGCGAGCCCGGCATCGCGACGGCTATCGTCCGCCAGGCGATCGAGAACGCCCGGCAGGCTATCGCAGGCGGGCATGAGGCGCCGACAGAGGACCAGCTTATCGAGAGGGTGCTGGGTCTCGCAGCCGCCGTCTTTCAGCCCTCGCTCCGGCCGGTCATCAATGCGACCGGCGTGATCATCCACACGAACCTCGGCCGCGCGCCGCTGTCCGACGAGGCCATCGCGGCGATGGGAGCCGTCTCGCGCGGTTACTCGAACCTGGAGTTCGACCTGGAGGCCGGCGAGCGCGGCTCGCGGTATGCTCACCTGGAGTCGGTGCTCACGCGGCTTAGCGGCGCAGAGGCGGCGATCGCGGTCAACAACAACGCTTCCGCGTTGCTGCTGACG
>VBJT01000132.1 GCA_005880075.1 Chloroflexota bacterium | reverse complement strand
AACGAGCGACGTCAACGAACGGAAGAGCAGGGTCTGCTTTCAGCATCGTCGGCTCCTGTGCAGACAGCGTTCTGCCGACGAAAGCAATGCCTCCACGATCTCAGGCCATCGAGGCGGGAGCGAGAAGAAGCATCGCTGTGCATGTTTTGCGTCTGCGGCCGCTCGGTACCACAACAGCCATCGGAGGCCCGGCCGCCGATGCGCCTTGATTCGATCGAGGAAAGCCTCCTCGCACTCGCCGGCAACGGTCGCTAAATGGGGTTGCCTTGCAACAACGCTGTCGAGACCGGCTAGAAACTCACCTGCGTCGGCGCTCGCACCAGACATCCTGAGGTTGTCGAGGTCTATCAGGCCCAGCCTATCCCCACAGGCGAGCATCTGGGTGTGACGGAAGGCGCCGTGCGTTAGCGCCATCTTCTCCGCCGGAAGACGCGCCGCCTCAATCGTTAGCCCCATAAGAAGGAGGCTGATGCGGCGGGCCAGGGCCGGGGCAACCTCGCTGAGACCCCGAGTCTTCCGTTCTAATCCATCGATCAAGTCTGACGGCGCTACGATGGGCAGACCCTCTACCGGCACCTCCTGGAAGGCGGAGAGGCCTGCTCCAGCGGCGGCGCACTGCCGTTTGATTTCGGGGATAAGAGAAGAATCCTCTGACGCGTCCCTAAAAAGGCCCCTCAGCTCGGAAGCATCGGCAAGAGCCTCCAGGACCAGCATGCGCCCCTCGCGAGAATAGGTTACCGGCGTCGGGATAACCCAGGGTGAACCACAAGCGTCGAGCCTTCTCTTGAGCGCCCGGATCTGTGTAACCATCGCCAAGCCGCGATCGTCCGAAAATAACTTCGCGAAGTAGTTCGCCTGTCGACCGTCAAGATCGACGGTGTAACGCAGCACGCATCGGTGCCACGCCATGTAGGATACCGGGATGGTATCGACGAGTTGGATAACGTCGCGGCACACGCCCAGGGCACGCGCGAAAATGTCTCTCACTGAAGCCGCGTCGGCGGCGAGCGGCAGCCCACATAGCTTGGCGTCAAGCGGAAATGCTTGAAGGAGAACCCTACGGGCTGGAGAGTATTCATACAGCTCGCTTTGAACGCTGGCCGTGATCCTCGCCCTGTCCGCCTGCTCCTGGAACGACGCGTCGCTGGCAATTGCGGCCCCAGTTTCGTCGGAGAACAACTTGCCCGAAACGAAGATAGCCCGACCTGTGGACGACGAGAACGTCCACTGAGCCACGCAATCTCTAGTAGGTTTGAAGCGAAGATACGAGATCTTTCCGCTCTTAACATCGACCTCCTCGCCGCCGATACGTTCTACCATCCCAGCCACGAAAGCTGGCAGAGAATCAATTGAGAGGAACTCCGAGAGCCCGTCCAGTACGGGATCTGCGGGGATCGGGCGACTGTTGGTAATCACGCCGCCCGTTTCGCCAGTAGGGATGAGGCGATCTCCGTGATTCGTTGGGCGTTTCGATCCCAGGTCCTGTTCGCGAGAACCCAACGAAGGGCTGAGGCACCCAGACCGGCGCCACCGTCCGGCATCTGGAATACCTCCTCGATCCGTCCGGCCAGGTCTAGGGCGTCCCCGGGCTCGTAAAGGAGCCCGCTTTCTCGGTCGGCGATGGCTGCTTTCACTTCTCCTACACGAGCGCCGATCACCGGCTTGGCCATCGCCATTGCCTCGTATAGTTTTAGCGGCGAGAAATAGGAGTCGGCCCTGCCGCCCAGGGGGACAGTCACAACGTCGGTCGCGGCGACGTAACTGGGCACTTCGTCGTACGGCACTGCCCCGGTCCACGTGACGTAGGGATCACCCCGCGCTCGAAGCTGCTTCATCCGCGGGCCGTCGCCGACGAGCAGAAGGTGGTAGCGTTCGTCCTTCTCGTGCAGCTGAGCAACCGCGTTCAGCAGGGTGTCCAGATCGTGCCAGGGTTTCAGGCTTCCAACAAACCCCACTAGACGCCTGCCCGTTAGGCTATAACGCAGCCGGACCTTATCTCGGCCGACGCAGGGGTCCATGACTTCTGGGTTCACTCCGTTGGGAAGGACTTCGATCCTCCCTGACGGCACACCAAGTTGACGAACCCAGCCTGCCAGGTCATCGGAAACGACGATCACTGCGTCTGCGGAGGTTAGAATAAGTCGCTCCAGCTCCGCCGCCGTGCGGGTAAGCACTAGGTCGCGATAGCGAGCCTGCTCTAGCGACAGGGGCGAATTCACTTC
Source organism: Chloroflexota bacterium (assembly GCA_005880075.1). Classification (GTDB taxonomy): domain Bacteria; phylum Chloroflexota; class Dehalococcoidia; order SM23-28-2; family RBG-16-64-32; genus CF-163. The sequence goes on along the minus strand of VBJT01000132.1, from coordinate 17,168 downwards.
GAGCAGGATGGGAACACCCAGACTTCGCGCAAGTTCAATTCCCGCGTAGCCAAAGAGGGAGTAGCGTTCGTAGATGACGTCGACGCCGAAGTCGACGAGACGGGAACGAAGGCTCTTCTGGATGTGTTCAGCGTAAAGCAAGCTACGCCATTCCTTGGGCAAATGGCTCGAGGAAGCGACAGGCTCCTGCGCCAGGTTATCTAACACACGCGCGGCGAACCCATCGACGGGCAACGCGGTGTAGCCCTCGCAGTAGCTACCCATCTCAGCCGATACGGGCGAGTACACCATAACGTCGTGGCCGAGGCGTCGAAGGGATTGAACGGTCTCGTGCACATGGACCGCGGCTCCCTTCGTTCCAAACATTGGGACGCCGAAGTCGAAACAGAGATAGGCTATGCGCTTCGTGCGTGTATTCACGGCGCGCCGGTACCGAGTCTGACTGCGGCGAGCCCGTGCTCTGGTTGAAGACGCCTGTGGGCCGATCCGAGTTGGCGCGTGAGCCCCTCTTCCAGGCCGACGCGCGGGCGATAGCCGAGTTCTTTTCGGGCCAACGAGGTATCGGCGGAGGTACGCCTGGCTTCGCCCGGGCCTTCTTCCTGACGAAGGGTCCGCAGCGTTCCGATCTGCCGTTCGAGGGTCCTGACGATCTCGTTCACGGTCACTTCGACGCCCCCGCCGATGTTGTAAATGCGGCCCGGTGGAGCCTTCTCCGCTGCAAGCAGATTCGCCGTCACGATGTCGTCGACATAGGTAAAATCGCGGCTCTGCTGGCCGCCGCCGTAGATCTCAATCGGGCAGCCGTCAAGGGCCGCACGTATGAATCTGCTCATTGCCATATCCGGCCGCTGCCGAGGCCCATATGCGGTGAAATAGCGCAGGCTCACAACCGGCAGGGAAAACTCACGCCAGTACAACGAGCAGAGGTGCTCCGCCGCAAGTTTCGTCACACCGTACGGTGAGACCGGCTGAGGGGTCACGCCCTCAGGCGTCGGGTAGGTTTCGGCGTTTCCGTACACGGAGGATGAAGAGGCATAGACCACTTTCCGGATCGGGTGGTGCTTTGCCGCCTCCAATAGCCTCTGGGTCGCCAGAACATTGTTGTGAATGTAGCACTCGAACGTAGCGCCCCAGCTGGCTCTGACGCCCGGCTGGGCTGCTTGGTGGAAAATATAATCGACCCTGTTCAGCAGGCTGGCGAGGTCCAGCTCTGTTAGGTCTCCCTCAACGAAGCGGCAGCGCGGATGACCAATGACCTCCGACAGGTTTAGTTCCTTCAGCCAGCGCGGGTAGTACTCTGTAAAGCAATCTGTGGCCACCACTTCCGCACCCCGCTCGAGGAGGGCCTCGCTCAGGTGAGACCCGATGAAGCCTGCTGCACCGGTAACTAAAACTCGCATGGCGTTACACTCTTCGGGTGACCGGCAGCTCGCGTTTAGACTCGCGAATGCCCATGTCATGGAATAGAGATGCAAAAACCCCAACGTTTCTGATGGAGTCAAACCTTTCGACGACAGTCGACCGCGCGTTGGAACTGAGCCGCTCTCTCAACGCCGCGTCCTCTAATACTGCTGCGATCACTGACGCCAGCGCCTGCGCATCGCGCTCAGGCGTGAGCAAGCCGTTATGGCCGTCTCGGATGACTTCAGGGATGCCTGATATCGGAGTGGAAATCACCGGCCGACCCACCGCCATAGCCTCCAGAAGCACGTTGGGAATGCCGTCGCGATCGCCGTTTCTGCCCACCACGCAGCTCAGCACGAAAGCCATGGATTGCCGGTACAACGTCAGCAGCTCTTCTTGACTGCAGGAGCCCGGCAGATCGACCACTCCATCCAGGCCGAGGGCGGCCACCGCTCGCTCTAGCTCGGCCCTTCCAGGCCCCTCACCCACGATGAGGCAGCGAAATTCGTGGCCTTTTTCCTTCAGTATCCGACAAGCGTCGAGCAGATATCGGAATCCCTTCTTTTCCACGAGCCTTCCGGCGGACAGGATGAGTGGTGGCCCCTCGGGCCGTACCTCAACATGCGAATCGAATTTCTCCAGATTCACGCCGTGGTAGCTAAGCCGAATCTTGTGGCGCTGGTCCTGTTTTACGAGCGCCTGCAGGTAGTCCTGGTTCGCCCGCGTGCAGGTGACCACGAACCGGGCAGCGGCAATCCTTTCTCTCAGATTGTCCTGTTTGGCCGTGTAAATATCGCCGGCGTGCGCGCTGAAGCTGAACGGAATGTTGGTCAGCATGCTTACGAGTGTTGCGACCTCGGTGGCCCCGCGGGCGAAATGCGCGTGTATATGCCCCACGCCACTATTTGCGAGAACGCGCGCCAGGTAGGCGGCCTGAAGAAGCCTTGCAAGGTAGATCGCTTTGCGCTGCCTCAGCGAGTGGTCGAGCGCGTAACGTACGGCCTTCCGGTAGCTCTTGGGATAAAGGCGGGCGACGTTCGAACTCGCGTGAAGGAGGCTTTGCGGGTTTCGCCAGAGAGGGTCAACTAGGTACTCGACGGGCGTCTGAATGAGGCGCACACAGTCGTGGCGGACGCGCTCTGAAGGCTGACGATAAGAGAAGATTCGCATTGGCAGCCCCAACCGCTCAAGCTCGAGGATCTCGTTGGCAATGAACGTTTCGGAGGTCTGGGGAAACATCCGGATTATGTACCCCAGCTCCGCTCTCTTCGGAGCTTGCGGCGAGGGTTCGCAGTTCTGCATAGCGCTCTACCCTGCTATCTGTCCTCGCGGTGATGGTGACGCCGGCGCACCCGGAATTACCATTACCTGTTGCCGCCGGGCGGGTACAGCTCGATTACCCGCGTGGCTTGTTTGCGGAGAAACGGCCGTCATGTCCAGGATCGCGCCGGCCGCCTCTTCCGCACCGTCGAGCGGAGGGATAGTGGCCGGATCAGGTATGTCATCGGACATGAGCCCCGTCAGCTCCCGCGCCAGGATTTCATGCCCAAGCTGGGCCGGTTCAATAACTCGGATCAGGCGACGTTCAGCGAATAGCTCAGCCCGAATCCGCTGCTCGGCGCTGGGACCTGCCCGGGGGACGACCAACGTCTTCTTTTGCCATCGGAGGACCTCGCACAGGCTGTTGTATCCCGCCATGGTTAGGACAGCGGAAGCCTGCGGTAACCACGGCGTCGCGTCTTCGCAGCGCACTTCTATCGGGTATGCCGCGGCTTCTCCTATTAGCATTTCGCGCTCGGCGGCGGGCATATTAGGGCCCGTCAGAATCAAGGCTCGCAAGTTGAAGGTTCTTGAAAGACGCGGAAACGCTTTGAGGAACGCTCTCACAAGAGGAAAGGCATCCCCTCCCCCGCCCCCGGTGACCAGCACAAGCGGCTCGTCTGCCGCGCGGGGGAACTCGACGCCGTCGCCTTTGGTAGCAACATACCCGCAATACCTGATCTTTCGCGCATGAGTTGACAAGGCGTAGGCCCGCTCGGCGTCATACAGTTCCCTGCAACCGTAAATCAGTACCTCGTCATACAGCTGGAGGTACTCGTAGGCGCCGAGCTCGGTCCAGACTTGGTGTATCACATCCGGCGAGTCGAGTATGTCGCGGAGGCCCAGAACGAATCGTGGCCGCGACTTCCTGCGCGCTGCCGCGTCGAGCAGCGGTTTCAGCTCACCGAGGTCCATGATGCTCAGCATTAGCCTCGCTCGAAGAGTTACGACCTCGTTGGTTTGGAAGGGGAGGGAACCCGCGCGCCAGACGGATCTATCGCGCTTTAGGATCGTCGGGAGCTTTAGGTAGTCGACACCGGGGAGAGATGAGAAGAAGGGTGTCGCTGGCGAATCGGCTACAACAAGGACCGCGCAGCCCGGCTCTCGATCGATGACCTCTCGGGCGATGTTGCGAGCGCGGCGCAAATGTCCCAGTCCGAGTCCGTCTTGGCTGTAAATCAATAAGCGCGTCACGTCCTCTTACTCCTATCACTCTCCAGCGAGATGGATCTCGTCGAAGCTCTAGTCAATCTCAGCCGGTCGGCCGGATCCGTCAACTGAGTGCCACGATTGCGCCCGTCAGGCGACAAGCCGCTTTTGCGAATTTGCGAGGAGCGTTCGGTGATCGCTCCGGCGAGTCCTTCCTGCGCCGGTTTCCGGCTTCGATGTAAGCAGGAGCGTTCTGCATGACGTCGAGGCGGTCGCGGAAGCGGCTTGGTTCGGGTCGCCGCGTCCACGTTCGCCGGATCAAGGCGCGCGCTGCTCGCCATCGCCGAGGGACGTAACGGTTCTGCAAAAATTGGTAGCGGCGGGCGGGGACCGTGTACTGTGCTCATCCCGGACTCTCGGCCCTTTCGGACAATACTGGATGTCCATCCACTCCCTGTCTGGCCTTCCTTTCGGCAGACGGCAGATTGAGCATGTAGCCTAGGCCATGCACCGTCTTAATCGATTGAGCAGCTTGCGATCCCAGCCTGCGACGCAGCAGTGGGATCCACACTCGCAGGTAGTCGCTTGCGTCGCGATATTCGGGACCCCAGACCGCGTCGAGGATCTCCTCCTTGAGCACGAGCCTGCCGGCGTTCATGGTCAAGTGCTCAAGCAAGCGCCATTCAGTTGGCGTTAGTTCCAGAAGATCGCCGTTTCGCCTCACCGTATGCCTGGCCAGATTTATCTCCAGGTCATGCATACGAAATATCTGCGCTGAGCGGTACCCGCCGTTCGTGCGGCGAAGGACCGCTCGCAGACGAGCCGCAAGCTCCGGGACGACGAACGGTTTAGCGAGACAATCATCCGCTCCGCGTTCCAGGGCCCGCACGCGTTCTACGGCGTCGTTGCCGTCCATCAAAAGGACGACGGGAACGCCTGTACCTTGCAGCGTTTGCATTACTGCCGCCCGGTCGATGTCGGGCATGGTCTCGGCGAGCAGAACTATATCGGGACGGCTTTGACCGAAATTCAGCAACGCTTCGCTGCCGGTGCGCACTGGCACTACGGCAAACCCGTGTGCTGTCAGCTCTCTCTCGATCACCCTTAGCGTCGCTGGATCGCCGTCTGCGGCAAGCACGACGAGGCTCTGTCCGTCACCATTTGTCCCGTTGCTAGGGCCGGCGAAATAGGCGCCCGCTTCGTGATATCGGCTGCTCGTCCCGTCTGAGGTACCGTCCCTCAACTCGCCGGGCATCAAGCCTGGCGATTGGCCTCGTCGCCGGAAAACGCCCAGCCACAAGGCACCCAACACGACACCCAGGCCAGCCGGCAGAGCCAGGATCGAGAATTGTGAGGGCGGCGCGAATAGTCCGTCTCCGTTCGCCGGCTTGGCGCTGGGCAGGCCGTCGCCTGAGGGTCCTTGAGGCCCGAGGTTAGCGGCTGTATTCTCGCCAGCGGCGGCGGCATTCGGGACCTGGCCCCCAGGTTGTTCCGGTGCAGCCTCATCGCTCACTCCTGTGGCGACGGCTCCGTTTGGCCCTTCCCGCGTTGTCAGAGCAGCCGGCGGCTTGGGATTGTACGCGACGATCTGCGCCGCGGGTGACACGCCCGAGCCAAGATTCGCAACCACTGCGAGAGGCGCCGAATTCGGCTGCTGTGGAGGCGAGGCCACTACAGCCGACGGCTCAACGGCATTGGGCTGCGAAGGCGCGGGGTTTACAGCCGGCGGCTCAACGGCATTGGGCTCGGGAGCCGAGGCCTGAGCGGCACTGGGCTCCTGCATCGTGGGCGGGTGGGCTGGCAACACATTGTTGCCCGAGACAACACCTCCGGCGCCTGGGGCATCGCGGTTGGGCACAAGGTCTCCCGCCGCCTCGTCTGCGGGCGCGACCTCACCCTGAGGATGCACATCAACGGAAGCCAGTGCTGGGACAATGGCCTCTGCCCGTTCCCCATCGTGGTCGCCTTCTTCGCTGTCTTCGTCTTCCGTTGCGGACGAGCCGTCCCCATTCCCCTCCGCTTCCGTGTCCTTTTCTATCTCTGTCTCCGGCTGCGCTGCGCTCGCCACAACGCCATCGCAGCAGCTAAGGTCCGTTGGAGTGATCTCTGTCTCCCCTCTCGCGGCCGGGGCTAGCGAGGGGCAATCGAGGTTGCTCTTCGTGGGTGCATCGCTTACCACGGGCTGCCTCTCGTTTTCGCTCTCGCTCTCGCAAGAGAGCGAGTGGTCACCGGCCTCCTTGGGGCGGATCGGTTCGGCTGCGGATTCGCGGCGATCCGCGTCCTCCGACTCCCCCCGGCCTTCCGCGTTCGCGACCACCGGCGAGAACGCTGCGAATGCAGCAATCCCCAGGCTGGTCAGGACCACGAACGCGGCAAGCCGTGATCTGCTTATGATTTCGTTCAAGAAAGTTCCTCCCACCGGCACCCAGTGCCGGAATGCTCAAGAAAGTTGAGACATTCGGCGGGTGGCTGCGCGCGGCACGGCAGAGCGGCAACGGGAGGCGGTGGCGATAAAGCTATCCCGAGACAGATGCCGGCCGGCGCAGCCGGAAGGTGGGAGGACTACCCTGGAAGCGGTGATGGGGCGTAGGTGACGGAAGATAAGACAGCGCTGACAGTCAACAATCGTCGGAGGTTAAGCGCGCCGAACAGGCCTAGAAGTCCGATCAGTGCAGCGGCGTAAGTTGCACCGGTGCTCCCGTTCGGCAAACCGGAGCCTGAGTTCCCAACGCTGATGCTGGAGGCGGTCCCACGGATGATGCTGGTGGCGCTGGCATCATTGGCCGAACCCGAGCCGTCCTCCGTGGCGGCCACCGAGATGCTGGATCCCGGCGCTGGTGATCGCCACCGGTTGCTTCGGAGAAGCTTGAAAACGGCGGCTGGGTCAGCCGTTCCGGTCGGGATCACCACCACCTTGGTCAACAGGGATGCACTCGGCGATGATTGGACCGCTGTGCCTGATTGGTTCTCGCGGGTGCCTTGCGTGGTCGGTTCGGCAGACACTGCTCCCGGGCCTGGGGCGGCCGTGGGGCTCTCGATCGCGGGCGGGTCGGCAGGCAGGCTGTACGCTGCCTCAGGCGGCTTGTAGCCGGGGTCAGGGCTGGACGTTCCGGTCGTCGTCACCGGCTTGGCAACGGGTGCCACGGCGGCCACAACAGGCTGAATGACCGGCGCGACGGTTTTCGTCACGGGCTTGGTTACTGGCGACACAACGGCGACGGCAGGCTGGGTGATGGGCGCGACGGTTTTCGTCACCGGCTTGGCAACGGGTGCCACGGCGGCCACAGTAGGCTGAATGACCGGCGCGATGGTTTTCGTCACCTGCTCGGTTACTGGCGATACAGCAGCGACGACAGGCTGAGTGATGGGCGCGACGGTTTTCGTCACAGGCTTGGTTACTGGCGACACAGCGGCGACGACAGGCTGGATGACCGGGGCGACGGTTTTCGTCACGGGCTTGGTTACGGGCGTTACGGTGGCGACGACAGGCTGAGTGATGGGTGCGACGGTTTTCGTCACGGACTTTGTTACGGGCGCCACAGCGACGACGACAGGCTGAGTGACCGGCGCAATGCTCTCGGCCACTGGCTGGGTGACCGGCGCAATGGCGGCGACCGCGGGTTTGGTGACTGGCGCGACAGGTCCGGCAGCGGACTTGGTTACCGGCGCAACGGTCTCGGCTGTTGGCTCAGTGACCGGCGCAATGGCGGCGACCACCTTGGTGACTGGCGCGACAGTTCCAGCAGCGGACCTGGTGACCGGCGCAACGGTCTCGGCTGCTGGCTGTGACTGGCGCGACAGTTGCAGCAGCGGACTTGGTTACCGGCGCAACGGTTTCGGTCGCTGGCTTGGTGACCGGCGCGACTGTTTCGACCGCGGACTTAGTTGCCGGCACAACAGTCTTGGTCGCTGGCTTGGTGACGCTAACAGTGGTATCGGCGGCTGCCTTAGTAGTGCCGGCGACTGGCTTGGCAGTATCAGTGATCGGCTTTGCCGTGTCTGTGGCGGAGTTGGCAGTGTTGGTGACCGGACCGGTTGCCGGTGCGATTAGAGGTCCGTCAGCGCTTGCGTGTGGGACGGAGACCCAGCCGGCAGCGATCACAAGTCCAATGGCGAGTGTCGCAACCAAAAGTCGGTGCACAGGCAGCCTCTTCGAAAAACGTGACCTCTCCGGTAAGAGATTACCGGCGCATCTTACATAACGAACAAGCATTATGAAAATGCAAATGCGTCGCAATTGCAATTTCAATTCCGTAACAATCATCACCTAACAGCGGCCAACTGCATCGTTTCGACATTCGAGCAGCGCCCATTGCGCATGTCCAGAAAGATATCGCACCGCGCAAGCGCCGCCGGACGGTGCGAGATGATGAAGGTCGTCCGGCCTTGCATCAACTGCTCGACTGAGTTGACAAGCGAGGCCTCGGTTTCCGCGTCAACCGCGCTGGTCGGCTCGTCCAGCACCAATATGGGCGCATCTTTTAGAAAGGCCCGCGCCAGTGTGATCCGCTGGCGCTGCCCGACCGACAATCGCATTCCGCGATCCTCAACTTCCGTATCGTAGCCCTCTGGCATCTTCCAAATAAATTCGTCGGCTTGCGCTGCCTCGGCGGCGGCGATGACTTCTGACATGGACGCGTTCGGGCGCGCATAAGCGATATTCTCAACGATCGTAGTTGAGAAGAGAACGGGTTCCTGCAACGCCGCGGCGATCTGCCGCCGAAGGGCGCTCAGCTGGTAGTCCCTTAGGTCGATTCCGTCGAGCAGGATTCGGCCTTCTAGTGGGTCGTAGAAGCGCATTAAAAGATTGACTAAGGTTGATTTACCGACGCCGGTCATTCCGGTAACGCTCACACGCGCACCCGCTGGGACATCAAACGAGAAGTCGTTGAGGACACGTGGGCCATCGCCGTAGCCAAACGATACGTGCTCAAAAACGATGTCGCCTCGAGCACGCACCGGTCGGGCGCCTGAAGGCGCGTCTTCGACGTCATGCGGCTGGTCTAGGAGGAAATAGACTCTTTCCGCGCTGGTCAGAGAGGCCTGGAGTGTAGCCACTTTCTTACTCGCCGTTTTGAGTGGGTCGTAAAGCTGCGCGAGGTAGCCCACGATCAGGAGCAATTCCCCGAGCGTGAGAGATCCCGACTGGACGCGGTGCGTGCCCACGAAAAGGACCGTGGCACTCCCCGCCGCCATTGTGGCGCCGATGAATAGAGCGAGGGCACCCTCAGAGAGACTCGCCCGGATGCGCGCCCTCATTCCGTCAAGAGAACGTTGAACAAACCGGCTCGCTTCGCGGTCCTCTTGAACAAATGACTTGACGACAGGGAGTGCGTTAAGAACCTCTTGAAGGACAGACATGGCTGCTGAATCCAGGCGCTTGCCCTCTCTCGACTGGCGACGAAGTCTCGCCCGATAGAAGGCGGATAGCGCAAATAAGATCGGCGAGATTGAGAGCGCCACAAGCCCGAGACGCCAATCCAGCGAGATAATTACGAATATCATCGCAAGCAGCGTTACGCCGGAGGACATCAGTGGTATGACGCCTTCCACGAGTATCGCCGGGAGTGCCGAGGTGTCGCGGTGAACCCGATAGACGGCATCCGCCGTCCCGTGCAACTGGTGGTACGAAAGGGAGAGCCGCTGCGCGCATTGACACAGCTTTGCGCGAAATCTGAGAACTAGCAGTTCGCTAACGTAGGTCTGGAGGATACTCTGGCTCGCGTCTTGCACATGTTTAAGCAAATAGACGACGACCAGAAGGGCTACCGCGAAGATGAGCAGGAGATCACGGTCATCGCTGAAAGATTGTGGCACCAGAGCGTCCAGGAAGCCTGGCAGTGGCTTAGACCCGATGACGCTGTCGACGGCAATCTTCAACGGTACGGGCGTCAGGAGAACCAGGGGACTTGACAGGAGGCTAACCAGGAGCAATCCGATGAAGTGGGGCCAGAGAGGAATTGCGTCACGGAACAGGCGACGGTAGAGCGCCAGATCACCGTAGTTAGATTGCGACATCTCGACCCCAATCGAAGCGGACGAATTGCTTCTCGTCTAGAACAATCATGAGGCGGCCATTTCGGCTATCAGGCTCGTGTTTGCCTTCGCATCGACCGCTTCAGTAAACGGCAAGCCATCGACGCAGCGCCCAAACGACAGGTATGCAAAGCCGATGCGCCTGAGGGAACTGCCGTCCAGGGCGTTTCGCCCGTCCAGTACAATGTTTCCTCGCATCTGTGAGCGGACCAACGCCCAGTCGAGCTCCAGGTATTCAGGCCATTTAGTCGCCAGCACCAGTGCATCGCATCCAGCAGCGACCTCATAAGCATTCGGGCAATATCGAATATCCGGCAATACTTTACGGGCGCCACCCATTGCGAGCGGATCGTGCGCGCGAATCGCAAAATCATACTCGTTGGTTAGGCGGCGGATGATATCAATCGAAGGCGACCCTCGAATATCATCAGTACCCGGTTTGAAGGCTAGACCGAGAATGCCGATTGTCGCATCTTCGACCTGGGGGAGCGCAGCGTTTAGACGTTTTACGGTCCGTTCGTGTTGGGCTTCGTTGGCGGCGCGTGCGGAGTTCAGGACCAGTGGTAGCAAATTATGTTTCTGGGCCGTGTAAATGAGCGCCGCGAGATCCTTGGGGAAGCAGGAGCCTCCCCAACCGAGCCCGGCTTCCAGGAATTCGCCACCGATGCGGCGGTCCAGCGCCACTGCTTCCACCACCTCGTCTATGTCGGCGCCTACACATTCACAGATGGAAGCTAATTCATTCACAAGCGACAGACGAGCGGCCAGCAGGGCATTCGACGCATACTTCGCGAACTCTGCCGACCGGCGACCACAGATCACCACGGGCGCATCGATTCCCTTATAGAGCGCCGCTACGCTCCTGCTAGCCTGTGCGCTAGCGGCGCCGATAACGATTCGGTCCGGGCGAAAAAAATCTTTGCAGGCAGAGCCTTCCCGCAAGAACTCGGGATTAGAGATGACTTCAACGTTCTCTCCGCTGGCTGCGGCCATTCCCGCCATCGTGTCCGCCGTGCCTGGGGGAACCGTGCTCTTAACGATGATGATTAGTCCGGGCGAGGCCGATCGCAAAACGGAGCGCGTTGCGCTGAAGACGAAGCTCGTGTCGGCACTGCCACTGGGGGTAGGGGGCGTATGAACAGCGATAAACGCGAATTGCGCCTGAGGAATGACGTCCATGAATTTGTCGGTAAACTCGAGGGCACCCGAGGCGACGGTTTCAGCCATCAGCTCGCTCAGCCCGGGCTCGCGAAAAGGAACTCTGCCACGACGAAGGGCTGCCAGCCGTGGCCGGTCCGTCTCGATGCAAACGACCGCGTGACCCAACTGAGCCAGGCAGACTGCCGTCACCAAGCCGACGTACCCGGCTCCGACGACACAAATACGCGCTCGATCCTTCCGATCGTGCGCACCTGGTTTGCGAAATACCGTGTTCAGGCGGTGCCCGTTAACTTGGTGCATTGACCCGTCTGTTCCCGCTCCGATCGTTGAGATAGGTTTCTCCAAAGCGCAATCAATCTCATCCGGGCGAGAGAATTCCGTCAAGCGGTGAGACTATTACGACGGGCACGTCTTATGCTGGCTTTGCGAATTCTTTATGAGGGTCGTTCAGGCGCCGGTCCATCCTTTCGCAGCGCATTATTCGGGCTTTGCCAACAGCCGACACCTGACTTCGCTTGCGCTGAATGGCCTTCGGATCTTCCTGTTGAGTGGCGCGATCCAACCCGTCGGAAAGCGGCGGATTACGTCGCTGGCGGGGCCGGCAGGCAAAGGCTACAGAATCCTGTTCGTAGGTAGAGCATCGTTTCCGCATTGCACCGCTTCGACGCCCGTGATTACGCCCCCGCGCGTTGCGCCGTCGAAGAAATGGGATCTGTCAGCAGCGTGAAGCGATTAAGAGATAACGGTGTGATTGTGAAATGCGCGTACTGCCAGATACCGCCAGAGAATGACTGCTGGTCGGGGCGGCCGGATTCGAACCGGCGACCTCTTGAACCCCATTCAAGTGCGCTACCGGACTGCGCTACGCCCCGACGAAGCCCATGCTAGCATTCGCCTCCATCCCCTACAAGAACGGAAGCGCGCCCGATGCTAGAGGTACGAGTGCGAAACCGTAACGGCCAGCAGCCCGCCCAGCGCAACAACCGTGAACTCGCTGGCCGTCCGCAGGCTGAGCCGCTCCGCCAGGTAGTTATGCATCATTCCCGTCATGAGGTAGAGAGCGAGCAGCAAGAATACCGCGGCCGAGCTTCCCTCAAGCGGCAGGAAATGCGTCGTCCACGCCGTCTCTCCCAGCAGCACGCCAATCGCCAGCGCGTATACCAGCGTGCGATACGTGTCCATCGCCTCCTCCCGCAGCACTTCGATGGCCAGCATGAAGCTCACAATCCCGGCCGTGAACGACGCGGTGGGCGATGACGTAGGTCGCCAGGTTCAAGATCAGCCGCGTCTTCTGATAGCTCGGGGAGTCGCGGTCGACCGACTCGTATTCGGCCCGAAGGATCGCCCAGAACGGCACGCCCGAAAGAAGGCCCGCCCCGATCGTCCAGTGCCCCTCCGCGACTTCTTCCAGGAACAGCCCGAGACCAAGCGTAAAGAGAACCGGCACAAACAGGTAAAGCGCCGTGTCGTCCAGCCGCTGGAAGCGCGCCTTGGGATGCGTCCGGACGACGTGGTCAGTCCCGATCGTAACGAGTCCGCAAAGCAGCAGCAGGATCCAGTTCTGCGTTGGCTCTACGGCGAGAAAAAGGGTAAGCGTCAGCGCGAACACGATCGACAGCGCATAGACGGTGTCGAAACGGCTAATCGTCCCGGTAACTACGTCAGTCGCCCGGTCCGGCAATCGGTCCATCGTCCGGACCCGGGGGAATTGCTTCACGTGCGAATAGACTAGACGGCCCTCAAAACGCTGTCAACCGTGCCTACCGGCTACCACCAAACGATATCCCGAGATCGTGGATTAAGGTGGTTGCCCAGCGCCTCTCGTTGCCCCTCACTCCCCATCAGTGTCTCTCACCGCCGCTACCTGCTCCAGCGTTCGGCGCAGTCGCTCCCGCCAGCTCCCGTCCAGCTCGACGCGCAGGCTGTTGCGCCCAACTTGCACCCCCTTCGCGACGACCCCCTCGAGCGCCTCGCGGGCCAGCGCTTCCCCTTCCTTCATCCGCACGACAGCCACCCCGTCCTCCGTCGTGATCGACTGCGCCTCCACCTGGGCGGCCAGGGACCGCAGCGAGATAACGTACAGCAGGTTGCGCGCCGCCGCCGGCGGTTCACCGAAGCGGTCGACCATCTCCTGGCCGATCGCGGCCACTGCCCTCGGCTCGCCGGCCGCGCTCAAGCGTTGGTAGAGCGCGAGTCGGACGTTCAGGTCGGGAACATAGGCGGGCGGCAGGTGCGCCGACAGCGGAAGGTCGATGGTTAGCGGCGTTCCTTCTGCTTCCGGCGCCGGCGGTTCCCCGTGCATCGCGGCCCGCAGTTGCTCGACCGCGCCGGACAGCAGCTTCACGTAAAGATCGAAACCGACAGCTGCCATGAATCCGCTCTGTTCGGCTCCCAGCAGGTTGCCGGCGCCGCGGATCTCCAGGTCCCTGAGCGCAATTTGGAATCCTGCTCCCAGCTCAGTTGCCTCGAAGATCGTCTGCAAGCGCTGGCGGGCGGTGTCCGTTAGCCTCGCCTTGCGGTCGTAGAAGAGATACGCATAAGCGCGGTGCGCCCCGCGCCCGACGCGGCCGCGCAGCTGGTACAGTTGCCCCAGGCCAAGCTTGTCCGCCTGGTTGATGATGATCGTATTCACGTTCGGAATGTCCAGCCCGGACTCGATGATCGTTGTGCAGACGAGCACGTCCGTAGCTCCGCCCACGAACTCGCGCATCACTTGCTCCAGCTCGTGTTCGTCCATCTGCCCGTGCCCGACGCTGATCCTCGCCTCTGGCACGGTGTCCTGGAGCTTCCCGGCGACCATATCGATGTTGTGTACCCGGTTGTGGACGAAGTACACCTGCCCTCCCCGCTCGATTTCTCGCACGACTGTTTCCCGCACCAAGCGTTCATCGAACTCCGAGACGTAGGTCTTGATCGGAAGGCGCTCCTCCGGCGGCGTTTCCATCGTCGACATGTCGCGCAGCGCGCCAAGCGCCATGTAAAGGGTGCGCGGGATTGGCGTGGCCGAAAGGGTTAGAACGTCGACCTCGCGGCGCATCTTCTTCAGGTGCTCCTTGTGCGCCACGCCGAACCGCTGCTCCTCATCGATCACGACCAGTCCGAGGTCCTTGAAGCTTACGTCCTTCTGGAGCAGCCGGTGCGTGCCGATGACGATATCGATCGTCCCGGCCGCCAGCTCCTCGGTCACCTGCCGCTGTTCCACGTCCGACCGGAAGCGCGAGAGCATCTCCACCCGCACCGGGAACGCCGCCAGCCGCTCGCGGAACGTCTGGTAATGCTGCTGGGCCAGCACCGTCGTCGGAACGAGCACGCCGACCTGCCTGCCCTCCATCACGGTCTTGAATGCCGCCCGCACCGCGACTTCCGTCTTGCCGTACCCGACGTCTCCGCAGACTAGGCGGTCCATCGGCCGCGCCGCCTCCATGTCCTCCTTGACCGCCGCGATGGCCGCCATTTGGTCGGGCGTTTCGACATAAGGAAACGAGGCCTCCAGCTCCATCTGCCACGGCGAGTCCGCGGAATATGAGTGACCACGGACCACCTCGCGTGCGGCGTAAAGCGCCAGCAGATCCTTGGCGAGGGCCTGCACGGCCTTCCGCACTCGCGCCTTCGCCCGCTGCCACTCCCCGCTTGCCAGCCGGGTAAGATGCGGCTGGCGATCAGACGGACCGATGTAGCGGCTGACGCGGTCGAGCTGGTCCGTCGGGACGAATAGCTTGTCCTTCTCGGCGTATTGCAGCTCCAGGTACTCGCGCTCATGGCCGTCGACCGACATTCGCACGACGCCCGAGAACCGTGCGATCCCGTGGTCGATGTGCACGACGTACGCGCCGGGCGTCAGTTCCGCGAGGAACGCCTCGCGGTTGACTGACCGCCTCGGTGTCGCCCGCCTTTGTTTCGCGAACCCGAACACCTCGGTGTCCGTGACGATCCCCAGCTCGAGGCCGTCCTCGCTGAACCGCCAACCTTCAGCGAGCGAGCCCTGCAGCAGTGTCAGCCGCGGCAGCGGCTCAGCGGCCCTCGCACCTACAGCGGCCGGCGTGTCTTCTTCTGCGAACAACTCGGAGAGTCGCTGAGCCTGCTGCGAAATGAGGATCAGGTGATGACCGGCCCGTGTCTCTTCGATCGACTCCAGCACCAGCTTCCTTAGCTGGCCGCCGTACACACGCTGAGCGGCGAACGGCAGCCGGACGACATCCGCCGCTTCCTGTGCCGCTTCCTCCGTCGCCCAGCGCGACAGCGTGAGCACGCCCGGCCGGCTGGCCAGTCGCTCCTCGACAGCGGGCCAGCGCTCGAGAGCGGATGGCAGGCCACGCGGCACCTCTCCTTGCTCCTCTAGCTCCCGGCGCGCGGCCTCCGCCTCCTCGTGAGCCTCATCGAGCACCGTCGCGATGTCCGAGCGTTCATCGACGACCAGCAGCGCGTCGTCGGGCAGGTGGTCCAGAAGCGTCGCCTGTGCCAATAGCGGCACGTAAAAGTCTCCGCCCTCAAACGCAGCGCCGGCCTCGAGATTGGCTACCTCTTCCTCAAACCGCTCCCTTGCCGCGGACGTGCAGCGTGCGAAATCTAGATTACGCAGAGGCGATAGATCGGGCGCGACCAACTCGCGCGCCGGACCGATTTCTACCGCCTCGACCGGGCCGACCGATCTTTGCGTGGCCGGATCAAACGCTCGCAGGCTCTCGATCTCGCGGCCGAGCAGCTCGATGCGCACCGGCAGTTCGGCGCCGGGCGGAAAGACGTCGACGATGCCGCCGCGACGGCTGGCCTGCCCCCCTTCCACGACCACAGCCTCGATGCCGTAGCCAAGCGCCGCAAGTTCGCTTAGGAACGCATCAATCTCGAGCCGCTCGCGCTTGCGCAGGCGCCGGACGCCGCCGCCCAGCTCGCCCGGCGACAGCGTTCGCTGCGCGATCGCCAGCGCGCTGGCGACGAGGATGATCCGCTCGCCCGCGCTCAAGGCGGACGCTGCTCGCAGGCGGTCGCGGACGATATCCGGCGCCGCGGCCAGCCGCTCATACGGGAGCGCGTCCCGCTCAGGGTAGAGCATGACCTCGGCATCTGCCCCAAGCCAGGCCGACAACTCTTCCGCCAGCGCTTCGGCACGGTCCGATCGCGTGGTGATGATCAGGACAGGACCTTCCCGCTCGCCCGCTAACGCTGCCAGGGCAGCGGGCTTGGCCGCATCGCCCACGCCGAGTATCGACGGCCGGCCCGCATGCAGCGCCGCCTGGACGCGCTCAAACGACGGCATTTGCCGCAGCCGCGGGAGGATGTCTGAGAGATCAATCCGTTCCATGCACAACGCCTTTAAGGGCCCCGACCGCGTCGGGGCCCTTCCGCGAACGATTTTATCAGATGGACGAGAGGAAGTCGGGTAGGATTATTCTCCGGGTCAAAAATGCGCGCCAACCGCCGCATAACCCCGCGGCGTCGCGCAAGTAAAGAGCGAACGCGGGCCACGAGATCAGATCGTTCATAATGACTGCACTTGTGGGCTAACCGCTCAGTCGGTGCCGCCGCAAGAGGAACTCCCCGGCATATCCGAAGACATCGCCCAGCAACGGATGCGACACCGTGAACTGAATCCGAATGTTGCCGGGACGCGACAGGTCCGCCGTCTCAATCGCCCGCCCGCTTCCGAGGAGCCACTCGGGCAAGTGGAGCCGCCATGGCCCGAGTCTTAGCACCCAGCCGGCTGCATCAAGACGCAGCATGGAAGGCGGCTCGAATGTCATGTCCCAGTCAATCGCCAGAGTCCCTGCTGGGCCAATGAGCTCGATTACCCGGCGCAGTCGCTCGTCATACTCCATCCGACTCGTGAAGCGACGCCTCCGCCCGGACGGGAAGCGGAAATCGCGCCGCCAGACGTGGCATTGCGCCCGCTCTTTCGCCGCCCGGATGTCGACGGTCACCGGCACGTCCGCGCCGGATTCTGGAAACAGCATTTCCGACCAGGACGCAACCCAGAAGAACGGCCACAACCAGCGGCCCCGCCGCCATACCCGCTCCATCGTTCCTTCCAAAACAACCCGCTCGCCCGGCCCAAACAAGTATTGGTCCACGAATGCCCGTGGCAGATGTTCTCGGAGCGGGCC
>VBJT01000131.1:5162-5633 GCA_005880075.1 Chloroflexota bacterium | reverse complement strand
TACGGTGAAGAAATGCCAGGTGAAGCGCAGCATCATCGCTGTTTGACGCGCGCCGCCGAGTCGCGTGGAAGGGAGTTCGGCTCGCCGGGTGAGCGGGATCAGGATCAACCGCTCGCCGAGATATCCGTGCCCGAGTCCGCCGAAGGCGGCCAGCGCTCCTGTGACAAGGAACAGTTCGTTCATTGCATCCTCTCCTGTCGCATATGGTTTGAGATCCTCGGCGGTCAGTTTCAGCTCAGGGGCCTCGACTTTCTCAAGACCTGCCCGGCCCCAGCGCAGTCCAGTGCGCCTGCCTGATGGCATCTATCTTGATGCCGCGGAGCATGGAGCGGCGCAGTAGCCCGCTGAAAGGCCGGATCACGAGCCAGTACAGCCGAAACCAGCGGCGCGACGGCACGCCAAGACAGCGGACGCGGGTCTCCGTGAAGAGGCGGGTGCCCGGGCCTGATGGGCGGGGCTTAACGACGACAT
>VBJT01000131.1:0-5081 GCA_005880075.1 Chloroflexota bacterium | reverse complement strand
GTCGTCCGTTTCGGCCAGGCGTAGGAAGCCGTATTCGTCTGCCAATTGCCGAAGCGTCCCTTTTGGAGAGCCGAGGCCGCGGAGCCGCACGAGCCAGCGCCAGAGCAGCGAAGAGCCGGGCCGCCAAGCGTCTGCGGCCCTGCGTACGCACTCCCTCGGTGCTAGTACTAAGATTTCATGACACTCGTGGAAGTCGTACTCGGGAAGGAAGTCATCGAGAAGCATTGGCGCTCCTTTCACTAGTTGGTTTTGGGACGGCGGGAGGCATTCATTACATACGTGCCCGCCGCGCCAAGCGCGAGCAAACCAGCGATCTCAATTAGGACGGCGGCCCATGATGTGGCTGCTACTCCTAGTCCTGCGCCCGGAAATGCATCGCTGAAGGCGCTCCAATGAGGGAGCAGGTGGACCGCCGCCACGGCGGCCGCATTACTGAAGCCGAACGCAGCTGCCGCCAGTGGCGCCAGGCGGTGCCCGCTAAAGACCAGGGCGATCACAGTCATCCCCACGATCGTCGTTAGAATCCCTGCCCAAGCCACTTCTGGTGTCAGAACGTCCCTGCCGCGGCGCAAATGATCCGCCCCGTGGGCTACGAGGCCTATAGCGTAGAGAAGGCAAGCGTACCTTAGGAGCCTGTGACCCTGGTACTCGCGTGCCTGCTCTCCTCGTGTCATTGCGCATACCTCCTACTTTCTCGCTTTTGACGGTGCGCCTTTCGTGTCATAGAGCTTCGCATCGCTTGTCTTTACTTAGTTTAGAAATTTTGGAACAATATCCCGAAAAAAAAGAGGCTAACCCGCCACCTTTCGCAATTCCGTTGGGCTCATCACCTCCCCGCGCCGAAACCCTTCGATCCCTGCCGCCACCAACTCGAGGAACAAGCGCAACGACTTCACCCTGCCGATCACCAGGTCACCCGCCGCAGCCGGCAGCTCTTTTTCGGTAGCGCTGACGGCCGCGAGCAGCGATCGCGCCTCCTGCTCGAGGCGGCGACCGATGACCTCCGCCGCAATCGACCAGAGGTCCGTGACCGCTTCGTAGTAGTCGCGCCGGCTGCGCCGTACCCAGACTTTCCGCACCATCCCCAGGTCTAGCAGTTCACGGACCTGCACGCTGGTGTTGCCCTTGCTCGTGCCGACTTCACGCGAGATCTCATCCAGAGAGAGCGGACCGGGGTTCAGGTATAGGACGGCAAAGATCTTGCCGGCCGTCTCCGACAGCACTCCGGAGCGGCTGGCGGCATCGCCCAGCGATTGTGTTACCCGATCTCGCCAGGTACTCATCGTTTAGAATAACCAGAACGTTTTCACGCCAATTCTGCCAAACGAACTTCGTCTTTGTCAAGCCCCAGAGGGAACTCGCTCGTTGACGCCTGCCCGCCTCTGCGCTACAACGATGGTCTTAGAATGTGGCGGGCAATAACGCAGGCTTGGGGGAGGCTGCTGTACTGGGGCGCACCGACCATGCCGTACGTGTTTATCATCATCGTCCTTGGCCTTGCATCATTTATAGCCAGCATTATTCTTGGGTCGATTGCCCTGGGTCGCTGGATCTTCGGCTAGGCGATTCAAACTGACTTACTACCGACGATTCTGCGTGCTGTCTCGCCATGGGTAATTCAGGTATAATTTATACGTGACGTTGTGCGTCCTCGTGAATGGAGGCCTTAGGGTGTACCCCGCAGGCCAGAAGACCTCCACCCACGATCCGCTTTCCGGTCTCAAGAGTCGTCGCGCTGAGCGTCCGACTCGTCCGCAAATGCTCACCGAGCCCCGCCCCAAGGAGATTAAATGACCCTCGAACCACCGCCGATTCCCGCACTGAGCGTGCGCCCAATCAAGATCGAAGAGGAGATGCGCTCGTCGTATCTCGACTACGCGATGTCCGTCATTGTCCAGCGCGCGCTGCCGGACATCCGCGACGGGCTGAAGCCGGTCCAGCGCCGCATCCTCTATGCGATGCAGCAGATGGGGTTGAACCCGGGCACGAAATACCGAAAGTGCGCCGGTATTGTCGGTGAGGTCCTCAAGAACTACCACCCGCACGGGGACGCCCCCGTGTACGACGCGCTCGTGCGTTTGGTCCAAACCTTCTCGATGCGGTATCCGCTGGTGGATGGACAGGGCAACTTTGGATCCGTAGATGGCGACCCACCGGCGGCCTACCGCTACACGGAGGCGCGTCTCACGCGGATTGCGACCGAACTACTGGCGGACATCGAGAAGAACACCGTCGACATGTCCCCGAACTTTGACGATGAGCTGAAGGAGCCGGTTGTGCTCCCGGCGCGGGTGCCGAACCTGCTGGCAAACGGCGCGTCCGGCATTGCCGTCGGAATGGCCACGAACATACCGCCGCACAACCTCGGGGAACTATGCGACGCTGTCGCGCATTTGATCGACCATCCCGAAGCGACCATGGAGGAGCTGGCCGAAATCGTAAGGGGGCCGGACTTCCCCACCGGCGGAGTCATCTTCCGCTACGAGACTGTGCGCCTGCCCGCAACCAATGGCCAGGGCCCCACATCCGAGCGTAGGGACGCCATCCGGGGCGCGTTCGAGGGCCGAGGCCGCATCGTCACCAGGGCGCGCGTGCACATCGAAGAAATGGCGAAGGGGAACCGGAACCAGATCATCGTCACCGAACTGCCTTATCAGACAAACAAGGCCACGCTTGTCGAGAAGATCGCCGACCTGGCCCGCGCCAAGCGCATCGACGGCATCGCGGACCTGCGAGATGAGTCGGACCGCCACGGCATGCGCATCGTCATCGAGCTAAAGCGTGAGGCGCAGCCACGACAACTGCTGAACGCGCTCTACAAGCACACTGCCATGCAGTCGGCCTTCGCGGTCAACATGCTCGCGCTGGTGGACCGGCAGCCGCGCACAGTGAGCCTCAAGAAGATGCTCGAGTCCTACATTGACCACCGGCGCGATGTGATCCGCCGCCGGTCGGAGTTCGACCTCGAGAAGGCCCGCGACCGGGCGCACGTTCTGGAAGGGTTGCTCAAAGCGATCGACATGCTTGATCAGGTCATCCAGACGATTCGGCAGTCTCCTTCAGCCGAGGAGGCGAAGGGCCGTTTGATGCGCGCGCCATTCGAATTGAGCGACCGCCAGGCGCAGGCGGTCCTCGATATGCAGCTGCGCCGCCTGGCCAAGCTGGAGCGCGACAAGATCCAGGACGAGTACAAGGAGCTGATCGAGCTGATCTCGTACCTCGAGGACCTGCTTGCTAACCCCCGCAAGATCGACTCTTTGATCAAAGACGATGCGGTCGACCTAAAGAAGACCTACGGCGACGACCGCCGCACGATCATCGTGGACCAGGAGCCGGAAGAGTTCTCGGAAGAGGACATGGTGGCGCACCAGGAGGTCGTGGTCACAATTTCGAAGCGCGGCTTCATCAAGCGGTTGCCGCTGAGCACCTACCGCGCGCAGCGCCGGGGCGGCGTCGGGGTGATCGGCATGAAGACGCGCGAGGACGATGCCGTCCGGCACCTCGTCGTGGCCGATACGCACGACAAGCTCATCTTCTTCACCGACCGCGGCCGCTGCTTTCAAGTCAAGACATACGAAGTCACCGATGAGTCCCGCCAAGCGCGCGGCGAATCGGTAATGCAGCTACTTCAGCTGGACCAGAGGGAGCGCATTACGGCAGTCGTACGAATTCCACCGGACCTGGATCACGAGTACATGGTTGTGGCGACGAAGCTGGGCGAGGTCAAGAAGACCCCGCTGAAGAACTTCGCCAACGTTCGACGCGATGGGCTAAACGCGATGGACCTGGAGCCTGCCGACGAGCTGGTGTCGGCCAAGCTGGCCGTTGATGCCGACGACGCGATTCTCGTGTCCGCGCGCGGGCAGTCTGTCCGCTTCCCGGTCAAACTGCTTCGCTCCGCTTCCCGCCTCTCGGGAGGTGTCCGCGGGATGAGGCTCGCCTCCGGAGACCGCATGGTCGGTATGGAAATCGCGAGCGCCGCAGAGGCACTATTGGTTGTCAGCGAGTTCGGGTTCGGCAAGCGCACAAACGTTGACGAGTACCCGAGACACGGGCGCGGCGGGCAAGGCGTGCGGACGTTCAAGACGACGCCCAAGACCGGCGAGCTGATGGCGGCTCGAATGGTGGGCCCGAGCCACGAACTGATGCTTATCTCGGAGGAGGGCATTGTCCTTCGTACGCCAATCGAGCACATCTCGAAACAGCTTCGTTCCACGCAGGGCGTCACGCTAATGGATGTCGACCGCGACCGCGTCGCCGCTGTTGCCGTGATCGATATGCAGCGCGAGTACGACACGCCTGATGGCCTGCCGACGGGCGCAACGGTCGCCGTGGCTGACGATGGTGACAAGCCCAAGCCAGGAGATGCGGCGGACGAGGTGAGAAAGAGAACTCCGCGGCCGAAGAAGAGCGAATAAGCAGCCGATGGGGACTGTCGCCGAGCGACTTCGAGAGCTTGGGATAACGCTGCCGGCGAGGCGATCTTACGGCAAGTATGCGGGTGCTGTTCGCGCAGGAAATCTAGTCTTCGTGTCCGGCGCCGGGCCGATTGGCGCGGACGGCGCGGTCACCGGCAAGGTCGGCGGCGACGTGGACATCGGTGTGGCGCAGGCGGCCGCGAGGCTCTGCGTGATCAATTGCCTGAGCGCGCTTCAAGAAGAGATCGGGGAACTGGAGGAGGTCGGCCGCGTTGTGAAGTTGCTGGGTTTCGTGAATAGTGCCCCTGGTTTCAACGACCAGCACGCGGTCATGGACGGTGCTTCGTCGCTGTTGCTCGATCTATTCGGCGAAAGGGGCAAGCACGCGCGGAGTTCGGTTGGCATGGCGGAGCTGCCGATGAATATAGCGGTTGAAGTCGAGATGATTGTTGAAGTGGCGCCGTGAAGAGCAGGATGACAAAGCGCGCCTCGCAGCCGTCTCCGCAGTTCGAACAGATCCGCGCACGCATGGAGCAAGCGCGTCAGCGCGTCATCGGCGCCCCCGGCCGCCCGAGCTTCTCCCTTCCGTTCATGGAGCCGGCGGTGGATATCTACGAGACTGAAGAGCAGGTAGTGATCGTTGTCGAGATCGCTGGAATCGGC
>VBJT01000130.1 GCA_005880075.1 Chloroflexota bacterium | reverse complement strand
GGAAGCCCTGCTCAGCGGCTGACGACTTGATGCCGCGCTGCTAGAATCGGCGCATGATTCGAGACGTGCACCACGTCGGTATCGCTGTCCGCGGCATGGCGGAGGCGTACGCCCTGTATCGCGATGCGCTTGGGCTGCCAATCATTAAGGAGGCCGACGTGCCTTCGCGCGGCGTGAAGGCTGCGCTACTGGCGGTGGGCGGAAGCTACCTCGAACTTATCCAGCCGACAGACGAGGGGTCACCGTTCGAGAAGCACATCAAGGAGCGTGGCGCGGGGCTGCACCACATTGGATTGCTGGCCGATGACGTGGACTCGCAAGTGGCGCGGCTGAACGAGCTGGCGGTGCCGCTCGAGGACCATGAGCCGCGCGAGGGGTTTACGGGGCGGCTGAGCTATCTTGCGCCGCTGGCGTTCGATGGGGCGCTGCTCGAGGTGGTGGAGCCGCCGAAGGAACAAGGAGGGAGGAGCAAGAAAGAAGATGGCCAGGCTGATTGGCGTGACCAGTTGGCAACATGGCGCATCACTCGTATCGACCACGTGGTACTGCACGTGCCGAGCGTAGACGCGGCCTGCATGCGCTTCGAGGAGTACTTCGGCGTGCCGACGAAACGGCGGATGGAACGCGGGCCGCGGTCATTCGCTTTTCTGCGACCGGGCGATGTGGTCATTGAGGTGATCGGCCCAAACGATGGCGGCGATCCCGAATCGGGGCGCATTGCGGGCCTCGCGTTCGAGGTGCGAGGGATCGATGAGCTGGCCGAGTCGCTCAGGGAGAAGGGGTATCCGGTGGGGGAGCCGCACGCAGCGCTGCAGGGAGGGCGGATCGTGTCGGTGCACCATTCGGGGGCTTGCGGGGTGCCGGTGGCGTTTATCGATTTCTCGTGAGGTGTGTTCGATCGCGCTGGGTAGGGGCGCAGCACACGGGAAATCGAGAATCCTTCCGAGTTCCAATGATGACCGCTAACGGTAGGCCAATCCGGACTATTCGTGTGCTGCGCCCCTACGGAGGAATCGGCACTTAGTGTCTGCTAGAATCGGGTTAGAGAGCGAAGGAGGAAACGAGTGAGAGAAGTAGTGATCGTTGAGGCCGTGCGGACGCCGATGGGACGGCGGGGAGGGACGCTTTCGGGCGTGCACCCGAATGACCTCGGGGCGCATGTGCTGGACGAGGTTGTGAAGCGAACGGGGATCGAGTCGTCGATGGTTGAAGACGTCGTCTTTGGGTGCGTGGACCAGGTCGGGGAGCAGGGTGCGAACGTCGCCCGGAATGTCCTTCTGACGGCGGACTTTCCTTATGAAGTGCCCGCGACGACGGTCGACCGGCAATGCGGGAGCGGGCAGCAGGCGGTCCACTTCGCGGCGAACCTGATCCAGGCGGGGACTTGCGACATCACGATCGGGGGCGGCGTGGAATCGATGTCCCGCGTGCCTCTGGGCGTGAACATCATGCAGGGGCCGGGGGCTCCGTTCCACATGCCGCTGATGGAGAAGTACCCGCTGACGCCGCAGGGCATCTCAGCGGAAGAGATCGCGAAGAAGTGGGGCATCGAGCGGCCCGAAGCGGACGAGTTCGCACTTGAGAGCTACGAGAAGGCGAAGCGGGCTCGCGATGACGGCCGCTTCGACCGGGAGATCGCGCCCATTGACGTTAAGCTTGAAGGTCTGCCGGCGACGATCAAGACGGACGAAGGCATCCGCGATACGTCGCTCGAGAAGCTGGCTTCGCTTCAGCCGTCGTTTCGGCCGAACGGGATCCACCACGCGGGCAACTCATCGCAGATTACGGACGGGGCGGCGGCGCTGCTGTTAATGGCGCGCGAGAAGGCGGACGAACTGGGGCTGAAGGCACGGGCTCGCATCATCGGGCAGGCGGTCGTCGGTTCGGACCCGGTGCTGATGCTGACCGGGCCGATTACGGCCACGCCAAAGGTCCTGAAGAAGGCGGGCGTCGAGCTGAAGGATATCGACTTAATCGAGATCAATGAAGCATTCGCCTCGGTCATACTCGCCTGGAAGCGCGAGGTCCATCCGGACATGTCGAAGGTCAACGTCAACGGCGGCGCAATCGCCCTGGGCCACCCGCTCGGTGCGACCGGCGCGCGTTTGATGACGACATTGCTGCACGAGCTGGAGCGCACGGGCGGACGCTATGGGATGCAGCTGATGTGCTGCGGTGGTGGGCTGGGGACAGCGACGGTTATCGAGCGGCTGGACTAAAACCCAGCAACGAAGACCAGCGCCAGACGTACGGCGCATCGTGACGCTCCCTACGCGACGCTTGGCGTCGAGGTCTCATGCGGCGGGTTCGATCGGACGGACGGCCGGTTGCTCGGCTCTGCGGGAGTCCCACCAGGCGAAGAAGGCGGCGACGGCGAGGACGGCGAACCCAAGGAGACTGAGGATCAGGTAGTTGCGGATGAATAGCCAGACTGCCTCTACGCCGAGGTCTAACAGGTCCTTCTCGAAAGGGTCGGCTCCGGTCTCGGCGGTGCGAAGGGCGAAGCGGACGGCGACGGCGCCGGCCAGCGAGATGACTGCGGCTGTTGCGGTGGCGGCGCCCAGGGCGAGCAGTCGCAGGTAAGACTTTAGGTTGAGCCAGAGCAGGGCCGCAAGTACCAACGATAGAAAGCCGAAAAGGACGGCCGCGATCAGATAGATCCTGTTCCATTTCTCGGTCACGAGGCCGAATGCGCGGTTAAGGCTGCCGGCGGTCGAGAAGCGGGCGATATTTTGATTGCTTGCGGTATCCGACTGCGCCCAGGCTGACATTCCGTCGTCGTAAATCCGATCCGCAGCCTTGTCCAGGACACGCTGTCGGAGGTCTTCGCCTTGGATATTGCCGGCTTCTTGCTTGGGGATGTCCACGGGAACCGGGAAGTTGGGCACGCGCACGGGGTCCTGGTTGTTCGACTGGGCGGCGGCGTGCAGGCCGGTTGCGAGCTGCGGCAGGATGGCGTCGATGTCCGTGGTTATGGCAACGCCGCGGCGAAGGATGCGATGGGCGGTGCCGTCGGAGCTTACCTGAAAGGCCGTCAGGAAGAAGAAGAAGGCGGCCAGTGTGAACGCCAGAAAGGCGGCGACGAGCCAGCGAGACGCAACATGCAGGACGGCACGCCGGCTCACGGCAGTTCGAGCACGACGGTGCCCGCAAGCATGTCGTGCAGGGCGCGGCGCTCATCATCGAAGAGCACCGGTGCGACACCGATGCCGAGCGGCAGCATGCTGAGCGGCCAGACGAGCGCCCTCAAGAGCGCGCGTGGTGCCGACAGAGGCTCACCGTCGCGATCGGTCACTTCAATGCGAACGGCGATCATGCCGATGCTTTGACCGCGCCAGGTCCACAGCGTGAAGAAAAGAAACGGGACGAAGGGTATGTAGCTGAGCAGGACGATGATCACCCACTTCTCCTCGCTGCCGGAAAGCTTCGAATCGGAGCCGAGAGCGGCGGGAAGGAAAGCGACCGCGAAGAAAAGCAGAAAAAACGAGGCCATAACAATCAGGTCAAGGATGAAGGCCACCGCGCGCAGAGAAAAAGCTGCGTAAGGGAGGATGGCAGCGTGCCGGCTGGGCGATGTTTGCGCTTGTCCAGTTGCGGCCACTATGGCGCGATTATAGCAGGGGCGGCCGTTAGGGGTTAGTGCGCGGGCTTGCTGGCGGGCCCCGCGGGGTGAACCGCGCCGGCAGCGCCGCTACAGGGCGAACGGAAGATTGGCGCGGAGGAGGCTCCAGGTGGCCGCCGGGCGGCGGAGCGTGATCCAGGCAAGGAGAGCGACTGACGGGAGCGAACGGGCGAGGGGCAAGAGCACTCGCGACGGGTAATCGATATCGCCGTGGCGCGAGGCGAGCTGCTGGAGGCCATCGCTGTGCAGGGCGCGAACGACGCGCTCGACCTCCCCGTCGCTAAGGGCGAGGCCAAAGTGGCGGATACGCAGGCTGCGCAGAAGCTCGCGGCCGATTTCGCGCTTCCAGGCGCGCTCGTAAGGGGCGAGGCCGGCAGCGGTACAGTCGTCGTTCGCGAAGGCGCGGAGGACCGCGGCCGATGCATGGCGCGCGGCGACGAGGCCGGTGTAGATGCCGCCTCCGGAAAACGGTTTGACCTGCCCGGCGGCGTCGCCGACCAGCAGGACGTTGTCCGCGTATGACCTCGGCGCGAAATCGAGAGGGATCGTGCCTCCGTAGAGGCGGCAGGACTCGATGCCGTTGAAGAGTCGCGGAAACAGCTCTGTGAGGCGGCGGTAACAGGCGATCGGCTTGACTGCGTTGCTCGAGCCGATACCGGCGCGGACGCCACCATCGCCCGTCGGGATGATCCAGCCGAACCAGCCGGGGGCGAGGTCGCGGCCCACGAAGACATGTACGAAATCCTCGCGAGGAACTTTCAAGCGGCCCTCGATGCCCAGGCAGTACACTTTCTCGGCCGGGCCGGACAGTCCGAGGTTGCGAGCGACGCGGGAGTGAGCGCCGTCCGCGCCCACAACGACGCGGGCGGTGAAAGCGGAATCGCGGCCGTCGGTCTGCGTGTGCAGGCGGACGTGGTTGTTCACGCGCGCGACATTGGTCAGGCGAGCGCGGACAAGCTCGGCGCCCGCGACTTG
>VBJT01000129.1 GCA_005880075.1 Chloroflexota bacterium | reverse complement strand
TGGTGGCGGCGACGTCGCGCCCGAGGACATTCCGTTCGAGTAAGGCAGGCGCATGAATCAATCCGAGACCGAGAACGAAACGACGGGCGTTGGCGACAATGTCGCTCCGGCCTCTCCGCCGCGTCGCTTTGAGGGCCCGTCCAGCGAAGGCCCTCGCGGCGCCGGCCCAGGACGCGGGCCGTCTGACGATGAGCGCCCCAGACGCAGGATGGGCCGCCGCCGCAGGGTATGCATCATGTGCGCGGACAAGATCAAGGTCGTCGACTACAAGAACGTCGGCTTCCTCCGCCGCTTCATCTCCGATCGTGCCCGCATCGAGACGCGGCGTAAGACGAGTGCCTGCGCCAAGCACCAGCGCGCGCTCTCGAACGCGATCAAGCGGGCGCGTCACCTCGCTCTTCTCCCTTACACCGCCGAACACCTGCGCGGCGCAGGCATGGGCCACCGCTAGGCTCTCGTTCCCGCTCTCGAAGCACATGTTCGTCAACGTCATCACCGCAGCGACTAATCTCCATGCCTAAACGCCGTCGCCGGTCGCGCGTACCCACACCCGCCTGGGAGCGGGAGCATGGCGCTATCGGCAGCCAGCTGCTCAGCCGCAGTGCGCAGTTCTATGCCACCGCCGGTGTTATTGCCCTCGTCCTCGCTGCTCTGATCCTCGTCGGGTTTGGAGTCGGCAAGAAGTGGATCGACGACCGAAACCGCCCGGGCTCCACCGCTGTTCAAGTTGAGGACACAAAGTACTCGGTCAGCTACTACACCGAACGGCTGCGCCAGTTCATTCAGCAGATTGGTGGCGCATCCAGCCAAATTGGCCAGCAGCCGCAGCTCGCGCTGGGAGCCGTTTCCGATCAGCTTATCGAGGAAGCGATTGTCCTTCGTTTCGCGCAGGAGAAGGGGCAAGCAGCCACAGACGATGAGGTCAAGGCCCAGATCGCAACTCTTCTTAGCATTAAACCTGACGCCGCCGATTTTGACGCACGTCTTCAGGAAGAGCTCCAGCGGACCAAAAGTTCCGAGAGCCAGTATCGCGATATGGCACGAGCAGCGGCCCTCAAGAAGAAGCTCCAGGGCCAATTCACCGCAGAGATCCCTGCCGTCGCCGAATCCATCCATTACCGCCAGATCGCGGTCGCTGATCGAACCACGGCTGATGCCATCAAGAAGCAGATCGAAGGCGGCGCCGACTTCGCGCAGGTAGCCGCTGAAAAGTCAACCGCCCAGGGCGCAAAGGACAACGGCGGCGATGCCGGCTGGGCGCCCCGAGGCGCGCTCGATCAGGACCTGGAGAATGCGTTGTTCGCCCTCCAGCCCGGCCAGCTAACCACTTTCGCCAGCCAGAGCAACTTCTACGTCTATCAGGTGCTCGAGAAACAGGCCGATAGGCCAGTCGAAGACTCCCAGAAGTCGAACGTCTCCTCGCACGCCTACCAGAAATGGCTCGATGGCAAGAAGGCAACCGTCAACATAGTCGACCATATGAATCCCATTGGAAAGGAGCCAGACGCCAAAAAGATTCAGTACGCCGTCAGCCGCGTCCAGCAAGCAACTTGAACACGATGGTTGACCGCTCTGAGGTAGGCATTGTTCTCCTGGGGCTAGGCACAGTCGGGTCGGGGGTTGCCCGCGCGCTGACGGAAAAAGCTGGCAGTTGCGCGCAACGCGCCGGTGTTCCTCTCGCCCTCCGCCGGGTCCTCGTCCGCGATATCCAGCGGCCTCCTTACGGATGACCCGGAAGAAGCGCTTGTCACGGACTGCGATATCGTGGTCGAAGTTCTCGGCGGTGAACATCCCGCCGTCGAGTACATCGAGAGAGCCCTCGACGCTGGCCGCCGCGTAGTCACTGCCAACAAGGAAGTGATGGCAAAGCACGGCGCTCGCTTGCTGGCGATGGCATCCGAGCGCGGCGGTGAAATCTTCTATGAGGCAAGCGTCGGTGGTGGCATACCCATCATTTCGCCCCTGAAACGAGACCTCTCCGCCAATGAAATTGGCAGTCTGCGCGCCATCATTAACGGCACGACGAACTACATCCTTACCGTCATGAGCGGCGGAGCTGAATTTGCCGCCGCCTTACGCGACGCCCAGCAATTGGGCTACGCGGAGCCCCAGCCCGCTGATGACGTCGAGGGCCATGATGCCGCTTATAAACTGGCCATCCTTGCCAGTCTCGCCTTTCACACCGACTTGCATCCTGATGATGTCTATCGGGAAGGGATCACCCGACTCACCCCTCGTGACTTTCGCTATGCCGCGGAGTTGGGATATGCGATCAAGCTGCTGGCCATCGCCCGCCGAGATGGCGATGCTATCGAGGCAAGGGTCAATCCTGCCCTCGTCCCTGAAGGCGAGCTTCTCGCCAAGGTCGATGGGGTACTGAACGCCGTCCAGGTGGAGGGCGATCTGGTCGGCCGGGTCCTCTTCCAGGGTGCCGGCGCTGGTGCCCTACCGACCTCTTCGGCAATCTTGGCCGACGTCCTCGACGCCGCCGGCTCAATCGTCCAGGGCGGCCGGCCATCTCCCTGGCGTTATACTTCAGACATACCGGTCAAGCCGATGGCCGAGCTTGTCAGCCGCTATTACATACGCGTCGAAGTTGCCGATCGTCCCGGAGTGCTTGCCGGCATCGGCAAGGCGTTCGGCGATAATGGCGTAAGCATCGCCTCCGTCATTCAAAAGGAAACAGACGAAGAAGCGCAGACAGCCGAAATCGTTATCATGACTCACGCCGCGCCCGAGGCCGCCGTCCAGGCGAGCATCCGGCAAGTCGAGAGCCTCGATGTCGTCCGGCAGGTCGGCAACTTTTTGAGGGTGGAAGACTGAAATGGCCGTTAAAGCGCGCGACCAGGAACCGGAAAGCCCCACGGAATGGCTCGAGAACGAAGTGCGGGACACCAAAGCCCGCCTGCATAAGGTCGAAGGCGAGCTAGACCAGGCGCTGAAGCAGGTCTGGTCGTTGGAAGCCGACGTTCGGCGCGTTGCGGAAGCCTTCTCCGTCTCCGGCTCCGCCTCCGCCGCGCTCGCCGCTCTCCGCGAGGATGTCCGTCAGCTCCACAGCCAGATTGGGAAGACGCAAGACCGCCACTCCGCTCTGGCCAACCGCACCGACGAGATGTTTCGCCAGCGACAAACGGAGAGCGGGCGCGATCGTCAGGACCTCGGAGAGCTGGGAAAACAAGTAGCCAGCCTAGCGAAGACCCTCGAGCACTTCGAAGGCAGGGTCCAGTTGCTGGAAGAGATTTCGCGTCGCGTCGAGGAAGGAGTCGCCGGCGGCCGCCTCGCTGATCAGGCGCTCGAACGCCAGATGGAAGACCTTTCCACGCGCACCACGCGCGCCCATGAAGCCGCGCTCCGCATCGACCAGGACCTCTCTCGACTAGCTTCGGAAGTCGAGAAGACGGCCAAAGACGATGACGCCCAGGTCGAACGGTTTCGGGTGATTCAGGAACACATTCGCAGACTGAGTGAGCGCATCGATAAGCTCGAGAGCATTGCCGCATTTCCCGAGGAGGCGCGCGAGTTGCTCCAGCGCGCTACGTTCGAGCGAGAACAACTCGCCCAACGCCTCTTGCCAATTGAGCGGCTGAGTGCTGAAGTCTCTGAGAGATTACACGAGTTCCTCCAGAACGTAGCCCGGCTGGAGCAGCGCACTCAAGGACAGGGCGCCGAGCTTATCGCGCTGACTGGTCAGCTTAGCGAGCTATCCGACTTTACACGCGCACAGCTTAAGCGCGCGTCCCAGGTGCAGCTGCGTCAGCGCCGGCGGCAGCATGAGGCGCTTGCGCAGGAAA
The DNA here is from genome assembly GCA_005880075.1 of Chloroflexota bacterium. Lineage (GTDB taxonomy): Bacteria > Chloroflexota > Dehalococcoidia > SM23-28-2 > RBG-16-64-32 > CF-163. The sequence goes on along the minus strand of VBJT01000129.1, from coordinate 2,715 downwards.
TTAAAGAACTCGGCCAGGATGAGCTACATAGCGGAGACTGAATCGCCGAGCCGTGGGGGCGTCCTCCATCGCTACGGCGACCGAATTCCGGATGTAGGCCCCAACACGCCGCTCATCTCGCTGGGCGAGGGCGATACGCCGCTGGTTCGCTCCCGGCGTCTGCATGACCAGGTGGGCTGCCGAGAGCTCTACTTCAAGCTCGAGATGTGCAATCCCACCGGCTCCTTCAAAGACCGCGGCATGGTCGTTGCCGTGGCCAAGGCCCTCGAATCCGAATCGAAGGCTTTACTTTGCGCCTCCACCGGCAACACGAGTGCGTCAGCAGCCGCCTACGCCGCCCGGTGCGGGCTCGATGCCTACGTCCTCGTGCCTCATGGCAACATCGCCCGGGGCAAGCTCGCGCAGGCCGTCGCCCACGGCGCCCGCATCCTCGACGTGCGCGGTAATTTCGATGACGCGCTCCGCCTGGCCCGCCTGATCAGCGAGCAACATCCGGTCGCGCTTGTCAACTCGGTAAATCCAGACCGCCTCGAAGGCCAAAAGACCGCTGCCTTCGAAATCGTCGACACCCTCGGCGATGCCCCCGATCTGCTCTTCATCCCCGTTGGCAACGCTGGCAATATCACCGCGTACTGGCGCGGCTTCGTCGAATACTACCGGGCCGAAATTGCGACCAAGAAGCCGCGTATGATGGGCTGGCAGGCCGAAGGCGCCGCGCCCATCGTTATCGGCAAGCCGGTCGACAACCCTCAGAGCGTCGCCTCTGCCATTCGCATCGGCAACCCGGCCAGCTGGCGCCTCGCCGAAGCCGCGCGCGATGAGTCCGGCGGCGAAATCAACGCCGTCAGCGATGATGAGATCATCGAAGCGTACCGCTTGCTCGCCCGGGAAGAAGGCATCTTCTGCGAGCCCGCCTCCGCTGCCTGCGTCGCCGGCCTGCTCAAATACGCGCGCAATCCCGGCACCGGACACTCGTCACTCAGCACTCAAATCATCGTCTGCGTCATCACTGGCCATGGCCTCAAGGACCCTGAAACTGCCCTCGGCATCGACAGCGAAGTGCGCGAAGTCGAGCCCAACATCGAGGCCGTCGTAGAGGCAATGGGCCTCACAACGTAGCTCCAGGCCGTTCTGCTAGAATTAGTTCCCGCCTACCCTGGACATTCGATGAGAGCCCCGACTGCCCCAAACCCGTCCGAAAGTGTAAAGATCGATCATCAGCGTATCGTCTCTGCCGTGCGCGAGATCATCGACGCCATCGGCGAGGACCCGGCGCGTGAAGGGCTGCGCCGCACGCCGGAGCGCATCGCCGAGATGTACCGGGAGCTGTTCTCCGGGCTCTTCGAGGACCCGCTCACCGTTCTCGCCACCGGCTTTGAGGAATCCCACAAAGAGATGGTCGTGCTCAAAAACATCCCCTTCTACAGCCTTTGTGAACATCACTTCCTGCCTTTCCATGGGCAGGCCCACGTCGGCTATGTTCCGGAGGGGCGCATCGTTGGTGTCAGCAAGATTGCCCGCGCCGTCGACGTCCTCGCGCGCCGCCCGCAAATGCAGGAGCGATTGACGAGCCAGATCGCCGACACGCTTATGCAGGGACTATCGCCCGACGGCGCCGCCGTAGTGATCGAGGCGGAGCATCTCTGTCTGACAATGCGCGGCGCCCAGAAGCCGGGCACGGTCCTGATTACTTCCGCTATTCGCGGTGGCTTCCGGCGGCGGGGAGTCACACGGGCCGAGTTCATGGCGCTCGTGCAGGGGAAATGAACGTGAGCACGATGATCGGGCACTCGCTCGGCTGTCGTATTATCATTGTCTGACGCATGTGTAACATAGCGGTTATCTCAGTCCACACTTCACCCCTCGCTCGCCCCGGCACCCGAGACAGCGGCGGAATGAACGTTTACATCCGCCAGCTCAGCCACGAGATGGGCCGCCGCGCGCATACGATGGATATCTTTACCCGGCGTACCGACCCGGATACTCCAGAAATTACCATCATCGACGAGCGCACCCGCGTCATTCAGATTAAGGCTGGCCCCTTGGGCGCGGAAAAAGATTCGCTCCGCCGCTTCCTCCCGGAGTTCAGGGATGGAGTCTTGGCCTTCCAGAGGCGTGAAGGCCGTTCGTACGATCTCGTCCACAGTCACTACTGGCTCTCCGGTTGGGTAGGCCAGGCGCTGAAAACCGCCTGGCAGGTGCCGCACGTGATCATGTTCCATACGCTGGGTGAGGTGAAGAATCGCCACCATCTCGAAGAGCGCGAGCCGGAATACCGCATCGACAGAGAGCGTCTAATTGCGCACGGCGCAGATCGCGTTATTTGCGCTAGCCAGGGCGAGAAGGAGATGCTTCAGGTTCTCTACGGCGTGCCCGGCCAGAACGTTAGCGTTGTGCCTTGCGGCGTGGACACGGAGCGCTTCCGGCCGCTGGATCGCTCGCACGTCCGCCGGCGGCTGGGCATCCCTTCCAATGAGCGTGTCGTCCTGTTTGTCGGCCGGATCGAGCCTCTGAAGGGCATCGATGTATTGCTGCGAGCTGTCTCGCACCTCGACGGCGAGTTGCGTGTGCTTGTTATCGGTGGCGATGGCAAGGACCTCGCGCGAAAGGGCGAACTCTCCGCGCTCGCAGTCAGGTTGAATATCGCCGATAAGGTGGCGTTCCTAGACGCCGTCCCTCACAGCGACCTGCCACTCTACTACAATGCTGCAGACG
>VBJT01000028.1 GCA_005880075.1 Chloroflexota bacterium | reverse complement strand
GGCAGTGCCGCTAAATTGTAGCGCTGCCTGCCGGCAGGAAGCCATAAGCGCTCCTTTCGCGCGTTTAGAATCCGACCGACCAGACGGAAGAACATCCGCCAGTTGGCGGATGTTCTTGTTCGCGGGCGGGACGATCCTGTTATCCGGCGAAGGGGCGGGACTCCGTAGCTAACAACAACCCCCTCCCTTCGCGCTAAAATAACGACACCTGTCAAGGGAAAGGGCGCGGCTGCCGGGCCGCGAGCTGGGAGCTATTACCGGGTGGAGCCCAGAATCCAATACTGCACGACTAGCGATGGCGTAAGCATCGCTTACGCGGCTTTGGGCGAGGGGCGGCCGATTGTTTTCGCCACCAGAGTGTGGGGCGATATCCATGTTGATGCCTCGGTCGAGCAGCATCGTCCGTACGCGAGCCGGTGCGGGTATGGACTGTGACGCCAAGCTGAAAACGGGCAAGCCTGCGCAGCAGGAGAAGTGATGGACCCACAGATCCGCTACGTTCGTAGCGCGGACGGGACACGCATAGCGGTGTCGACGATCGGGCAGGGCCCGCCTCTTGTATACCTGCCCTCCGGATGGCTGGACTCGGTCGAAATGTACTGGCAGATTCCCGAGACGCGCGCGAACCTGGAGCGTCTGGCCGAGCGGCGAAAGCTGGTCTTGTTCGACCCCCGCGGAAGCGGCCTATCTGAGCGTGATGTCTCGGACTACTCGCTCGGCGCGCGGCTCGACGACCTCGCCGCTGTGGTAGACAGCCTGGATGCGCAGGTGGTCGATCTATTGGCGATCGTGCATGCCGGGCCGCTCGCCATAACCTATGCGGCGGACAATCCCACAAAGGTTGGGGCCCTCGTGCTTTTCAACGGACTTGCCCGCGGCCGCGATGTCATTCGCACTCCACGGACGCGCGCGTTGCGGCGGCTGATCGAGGCCGATTGGGAACTTTATGTTCAAGCCTGGGTGCTTGTCTATTTCGGCTGGACGGAGCTTGGGCGAATCGTGGCCCACACTATTATGGGCTCGATGAATGCGGAATCATTTCTGGCGAGGCTTCGGGTCCTGCAGGAGGATGACGTTGTCGCCCGGTTGCCGGAGGTACTATGCCCGACGCTGGTAATGCTACAGCGCAATGGGCAAATTGTTTCCATCGGGACATCGCGTCACATCGTTGCGGCGATCTCGAACGCGAGGCTCGCGCTGGTAGACCAGGAGAACCCTCTGGCGTTTGCCGACGAAGCAGGAATGCGCATAATCGCTGATTTCCTGGAGGAAGCGGGACGGATGCAGGAAGCGCGCGCGCCGTCCGGGACCGCCGTGATCCTCTTTGCCGACATCGCCGACTCCACCGCTCTAACGGAGCGCGTCGGCGACGCCGCCTTCCGTGAGAAGGCGCGGCACCTGGACGCGGAGCTGCGGGCGGCGATTCGTGAGCACGCAGGCATACCAATCGAAGGAAAGTTGCTGGGCGACGGCGTCCTGGCGGTATTCGGGTCGTCGCGTGAAGCGATTGAGGCAGCCGTCTGCTGCACGACGTCCGGGATGTCGGCCGGCCTGCCGCTACATGTCGGGCTGCACGCCGGAGACGTGATACGAGAGGAAGGGAACGTTTACGGTGGCGCCGTCAACATCGCCTCGCGCATCAGCGGGCTGGCGGCGGCGGGCGAGGTGCTGGTCTCGGAAACGGTGCGGTCGCTGGCGCGGACGTCGGCTGGGGTGCGCTTCGAGAACCGCGGGGAGCAATCTCTGAAGGGAGTCGGGGAACCGGTGCGAGTTTGGGCTGTGCGGGAGATGAAGAGCTGATGGAGCCAAAGATAAGGTACGTAACCAGCGCAGACGGAGTGCGCATCGCGCTCCACACGTTGGGACGCGGACGACCGTGTGTGATCGTACCCACGATGTGGCTGACTTCAGGCGCAGTGTACTGGCACGTCCCGGAGACACGCGCTAACCTGTCGCGCCTCGCCGAGCGGCACCTAATTGCCCAATACGACAGCCGTGGCTATGGCCTCTCCGACCACGACGCGGGGGACTATTCGTTAGACGCGCGGCTGAGTGACCTTGTCGCGGTGGTGGAGAGCCTCGGTGCGCAGCAGGTCGACCTCGTCGCGATTGCTCAGGCGGGGGCAACCGCCATCAGCTACGCGGCGACATACCCGGACCGGGTCTCCCGCCTCATACTTGCGGACACCCTGGCTCGAGGGCGTGACATAGTTCGGCCGCCCCGCCAGCGAGCTCTTCGGCACCTGCTTGAATTTGCCTGGTAGCTGTATGTGCGGACAGTGACTATGGACCTATTCAATTGGACGGACATCGGCCTGCGTGTGGCGCAACTGGTTGTTGACGATGTGACCCCTGACGTGTTTCTGTCCGCCTTGAGGGCTGCGCGAGACGATGACGTGACGGATCTCCTGCCGCAGGTTCGATGTCCCACACTCGTCCTACACGGCAAGGCGTCGCCGATCGTCTCGCTTAACTCGTCCAGACAGCTGGCGGCGGCGGTCCCGGCCGCGCGGTTCGCGATGTATGAGAATACTCACCCACTTGTACTTGGTGAAGACCGCGCGGTGCAGGCGATGCAGGCCTTCCTGGACGAGCACACCGAGGGACCCGACGTTCCGAAGGGTACTGCGGTCATCCTCTTCGCCGACATCGCGGACTCGACAGGGCTCACCGAGAGGCTGGGTGACACTGCCTTCCGGGACAAGGCGCGCGAGCTAGACGGGTGTCTTCGCGCCCTCATCCGCGAGACCGCGGGCACGTGCATCGAGGGAAAGCTGCTCGGCGACGGCGTCCTGGCAGTCTTCACGAGCGCCCGACAAGGCATCGAGGCGGCGCTCGCCTGCGGCAGTGCGGGCAGCCACGCAGGGCTGCCATTGCATCTGGGCCTGCACGCAGGCGACGTCATCAGCGAGGAGGGAAATGTCTACGGCGGGGCGGTCAATGTCGCCTCCCGCATTAGCGGGCTGGCGGCGCCGGGCGGGGTGCTGGTCTCGGAGACGGTGCGATCCTTGGCGCGGACGTCCGCCGGCGTCCGGTTCGAGGATCGGGGCGAGCAAGCGCTGAGGGGCATCGGCGAGCCGGTCCGAGTGTGGGCGGTAGCGCCGGAAGAGGGCGGCTGATGCGCGCCTGCGTGAGTTGTGGCGCGAGCGCCGCCGACGAGGCGCGCTTTTGTAGCCAGTGCGCCGCCCCGCTCGACAAGGCGACGAACGCCTCGCCGCGGCAGGAACGCCGTCAAGTGACGGTCTTCTTCTCGGACCTCTCGGGGTTCACCGCGATGAACGAGCGCCTGGACCCGGAGGACGTACGCGATGTCGTGAACAAGATCTGGGACCGCGCGGGCGACATCGTCGGGCGGTACGACGGCCGCATCAACAAGCTCCTCGGCGACGCGGTGATGGCGGTCTTCGGCGACCCGGTCGCGCACGAGGACGACCCGTCACGGGCCGTGCGCGCGGCGCTTGAGTTGCACGCGGCGGTGGAGGGGCTCAACCAGGACTTTGAACCTCGCATCGGCGCGCCGATCGGGATCCACACGGGAGTCAGCACAGGCGTCGTGCTTACAAGCGAGACGATCCTCGACGGCAAGCAGACGGGCCCGCTCGGTGACGCAATCAACCTCGCCTCGCGCCTACAGACCCTTGCGAAAACGGGGCAGGTGCTGGTGGGGCCGGAGACGCGCCGCGCGATCGAGGGTAGGTTCGACCTAGAGGACCTCGGTCGACACGACCTGAAGGGCAAGGGCGAGCCGGTGGCCGTCGCGCGAGTCCATTCGATTGTCTCGCGGAGCGTCACTCCTGCGCGCCGCCAGGGGCGGTTCGTGGGCCGGGATACTGAGCTAAGCCTGCTCCGAGACGAATTGGAGCGGGCGCGGAAAGGCACGCCCGCCTTTGTGGCCGTCTCCGGTGAGGCCGGTTCCGGTAAAACGCGGCTGCTCGAGGAGTTTCGTTCGCGCCTCGCCTCGGATGCCACCTGGCTGGAGGGCCGCGCCTACCCGTTCGCCCAGGGCATCCCTTACTATGCGGTGACTGACTTGATCAGCAACAGCCTCGGCATCGATGAGGCGGATTCCTCCGAGACCCTGCGGATAAAGCTCGAGCAAGGCATTGCGGCTATCGTCGAGAACTCGAGCGAGATTCTCCCGCCGCTTCTCCAGCTGTACGACATCGAAGGTTCGGAAGGGTCGTCGATTGACCGCGAGGCCTACCGCGGGCGCCTGCTCCAGTCTGTGCGGGCGATCCTGCAAACGCTTGCTGACCGCGGGACGCTGATCGTCTGCCTGCAAGACCTGCACTGGGCCGACCCGTCGACGGTCGACCTTTTGCGGCAGCTCGCGGGTCAGCTGTCGGCATCGACTCTGATGCTGTTCAATTACCGGCCTGAGTTCTCCTTCCACGAGGGCGGCATTCGCGAGATTAAGCTCGAAGAGCTTTCTGACCGGGACACGCGGGAACTGGTCGCATCTTTGCTGGACAGTCCCGAAGTGCCGAATGAGCTGGTCGAGTTCCTGGAGGACCGGACCGGCGGAAACCCGTTCTTCGTCGAAGAGATCGTCAACAGCCTGATTGAGAACCGGGGTCTTGTGCGCAATGGCGACGGCTGGGTGCCCGCCCAGCAGTTCGACACGACTTCCGTGCCGACGACGATCCGCGGCGTGATTGCCGCCCGCATCGACCGGCTGGAGGCCGAGCGCCGGCGCATCATCCAGGAAGCATCTGTTATCGGGCGCGAGTTCCTGTTCACGATCCTGAGCCAGGTGAGCGGCGGCGAGGCGACCCTCGAAGAAGGGCTGATGGAGCTGGAATCCGCCGACCTCATCCGCAAACGGAACGTGGACCCCGACCTCGAGTATCTCTTCAAGCATGCGCTGACGCAGGAAGTGGCCTACCAGGGCCTTCTACGCAGGAAGCGGCAGGAGCTTCACGGGCGCGTAGCGCAGGCGATGGAGCGTTTGCTGGGGGACCGGCATAGGGAGTATGCGGAATCGATCGCCTACCACTTTACCTCGTAATCGCGGGCAAGAAAGCGATCGAGCGGTATGCGCTGGCGGAGGCGGAGACCTACTACCAGTCGGCTTACGACATCCTGCTGGAACAAGCAAAGAGCCCCGAAGGCGATCGAAGTCTGCTTGAAGTAATCGTCGAGTGGGCGCTGCTGCAGTACTACACCGCCGACTTTCCGGCCATGAAGCGACTGATGAAGGAGCACTCCGATCTCCTGGCCCGTGTGCCCGAGCCGGAGCTCTGTGGCATGTGGCTAACCTGGCACTGCTTCGTTGGCTACTGCATGATCGAGCTGGAGGAGTCCCTCGCCGCTTCCGATCGCGCGATTGAAATTGGTGAGGAGTGCGGCTCTGCGCGCGTCCTCGCATATGCGTACACCCAGCGCGGCTGGGCTTTCGGAATTTCTGGGCGGAGTTCTGGTGGCCTCGCAGCGAACGAAAAGGCACTCGCCCTGGTCGGCCAGCTCGATGATGACCGAGACGCGCGGTACGTCAGGCTGAAGGCGGGGTGCGGTGGCGTATTTGGGCGACTTTCAATCGGCGACTTGATCAAGGCCCGTGCCCAAGCTCAGGAGCTGATGGACTTCGCGGCCACATCAGGCAGCGCGCGGGCGCTCGCGTTTGCGTACTGGTCCTCAGCAGGTATCTCGTATTTCACGGGTGACGTTGCGCGAGCCATCAAAGACGCGGAACGAGCGCGGGACGCTGCGGTGGACCCTTTCTACAAGAGCTTTATCGAGCCCTTCGTCGGTTTGTTCCTCGCGAGCGCAGGTCAATACGCGGCCTCCAAGGCGGTGACTGATTCCGGTCTGCGCTTCACTGAGGACCGTGGCATTTTTTCGCTCACACTGCAGCACCGCCTTAGCGAAGCACTGGTGCTGCTCGGGGAAGGTGAGTTGAGTCGGGGCATGGACCAGCTGGAAGAGATCAAGCGGGAGGCGCACGAACTGGACTGGGGTTGGTTGCATACGGTTGCTCGCCTGAACGAAGCAGTCGTCTACGCGCGGATAGCCAGCGGTGAAGCAAAGACGTCAATCGGCGCCATGGCGCGGAACCTCAGCTTCGTCATCGGTCGAGCGCGGGGGGCTTCGCGTACGGCTCGCGAGGCGCTCGCCTCTCTAAGCGAGGACCTTTCGCCGGATCTGGAAAGCCTTCGTTTCATCATCGAGTTCGAGTTCGCCAAGCTGCTCATCAAGCGGAAGGAGCGGGATGAGGCACGAAGGCACGTCCAGAAGGCGATCGCCTTCCTTCAGCCGCTGGGAGACAGCGTGGGCATGCGAAACGCGCGGGCCTTGCTGGCCACACTGGACGCCAGGTAGATGCCGTAACCTCGCGGTCTCGCCGCGCAGCCAAACGAACAGCGACATCTTCTGTTTTTCAATGTGTGCTTGGGTCGGTCGCCCAGCCTGATGCTCACAAGCCACGCGATGTAACAGGCCTCGACTGCACTATCCAGAAGGACTCGTTTTCCCATGCCCACTCGATATCTTGCGGGCAGCCGAAGTGCTCTTCGATGCGACGGCCAGTCGCCGCCAGCTCGCCGGCTTCTTCATCCGACAGTTTGGGCCGAAACCGGCGTTCGAAGGGCACAGGCGCCCATTGGCATTGCTCCTCGTCGCCTGTTGCGCTCGGCCGCCGGACCAGCTCCCGTTCCTGTCCAGCGACATGGCGATCGAGGACAACGCCCGAGGCCTTGTCGACGACATACATGTCCGGCGTAACGACTCCGGAGACGGCGGCCTCGCCCAAACCAAAGACTGCCTCGATGACCATGCTCGAACCGTCGTTGGTCACCGGGTTGATCGTGAACATCACGCCGGACCGCTCGGCCTGTACCATGCGCTGGACCACCACGCCCATGCCGACGTTGCTTTGATCGAAACCGACACGGGCGCGGTAGAAGATCGCCTGGGGCTCGAAAAGGGAGGCCCAGCAGTTCTGCACCGCGCGGACAACCTCGGCGGCACCGTCGACGTTGAGGTATGTGCTCTGCTGTCCGGCAAATGACGCCTCTGCCAGATCTTCAGCCGTCGCCGAGCTGCGGACAGCGACGGCGCCAGCGCCCATTTTCTCGTACGCCGTCGCGATCGGCGAAACCAGCCACGCGGGCGTGGGCGCGCCTGCTATCAGCTGCTTTACCTCCCGCGCCACGGGATCCAGTTTTGCTCTGTCGTTCGGGTCGAGACCCGCGAGCAGGCGATCGATTCGAGAGCGGAGGCCCGCGCCGTCAATAAATCGGAAATAGGCGTCGCACCGAATAACAAAACCGGGCGGCACCCGCACGCCGGCGCGCGTTAGCTCGCCCAGGTTAGCGCCTTTGCCGCCGGCAAGATAGGCGTCGTCCTTTCCAATGGTGCCAAAAGGGACGGTCAGGTTTCCTTCAGAATCGCCGTTTGCCATGCGCTTACAATACACGAAAGGCAGGCATCCTAATTCCTGCCGCTCCTTTCCTTGACATGAGCTCTGTATTCATGTCATTCTTCGTGCTATGAATGCCGTCGGAATTACCAAACAAACTCCCGCTGAAGCGCGCGTCTACCACAGCCCGCTTCGCGACCACCAGGCCGAACAGACGCGGGAGTTGATCCTCCAGGCTCTGACGGAACAGGTCGCAGACGCCGGACTCAAAGACTTTAACATTCCTCGGCTCGCCCAGCGGGCAGGCGTCTCTGTGCGCACGATCTACCGTTACTTCCCGACCAAGGACGCGCTTCTCGAAGAGTTCGCCTACTGGCTCGACTCCCAGATTGGAAGCGCGGAGGCGCCGAGCACGCTCGAGGAGTTGGTGAAGCTGCCGGAAAGCGCCTTTGCCGCCTTCGACGAGAGGGAGGCGCTTATTCGCGCTCAGTGGCTGACGCCGCAGGGACGCGCCAGCCGTGAGATCGGGCGCAAGCGCCGCCTCGCGAACTGGCGAAAAGTACTCGCCGGCATCGCCGACAACCTGCCTCCCGACGAGGAGCGTCAGAGACTTGCGATTGTGCTGTTCCTCCTCAGCTCCCGGACATGGCAGGCCCTGAAGGATGAATTCGATATGGACGGCCGGGAGTCCGGCAAAGCCGTCTCATGGGCCCTGCAAACGCTGATCGCCGACTTTCGCAAGAGAAACAACGCCGCCGCCAAGATCCCGGCCACTCTCTAACAGAAGGAGATCAAATCGCAAACAGCCTCGTCGCGCGCGGTACTAGATACCGGCGGTGGTCGGAACCAAGCTCCCGATGTCGCTTATCCAAGACGGGCAGACGATAACGGTCGATGGGAATGAAGGAACGGTCACTCTTGAGTAGAGCCTGGCGGTCGAGAAGCGACGACGACAGAGCGAACGTCGGGCCAACGGCTCCGGCCTCCCGCTACACGCTGCTGGTTCTGACGGTCTCGCTCGGTGGCATCTTAGCGCCGCTGAATTCCACGATGCTCGCCGTGGCGCTGCCCGACCTGCGGCGCGATTTCGGCATCGGGCACGCGGAAATCGCCTGGCTGGTCTCTGCTTATCTTATCGCTATGGCAGTGGCGCAGCCGCTCGGCGGCCGCCTCGGCGACCAGCTTGGCAGGGCGCGCGTTTTTCGGGCCGGACTCGTCCTTTTCCTGGGCTTGTCGTTGGCCGCAGCCGCCTCGCCCGGCTATGCCTGGTTGATTGTCTTTCGGACCGGCCAGGCGCTGGTAGGCGCTGCCGTCATCCCAAACGGCCTGGCCATGCTAAGAGAGTCCGTGCCGCTGAACCGCCTGGGCCGGTCAGGCGGGACTACAGGCGCGGCCATGTCCAGCGCCGCGGCGATCGGCCCTTTGTTGGGCGCCGGGCTGCTCGGGCTCGGCTCGTGGCGGCTCCTGTTCCTTATGAACGTCCCGCTCGTGGCCTTGGCGCTGCTGGCGCTGTATCGCCTGGCGCCCTCGTTCGATCGTGGTCATAAGCGAGTATCGCTCGACTGGCTAGGCGCGGCGGCGTTTGCCGGTCTCCTCTTTCTCGTCACCGTGCTGCTGAATGCGCTCCGCGGAGATGCTGGCGTTCTGATCCTGGTGACGGCCGCGGTTGCCTTCCCTCTGCTCCTGCTGGGCTTCCTGCGGCAACAGTTCTCCGCGGTTACGCCGATTGCCGAGTGGCGACTGTTCCGCATTCGGTCTTATGCGGGCGCCACGGCCTACATCCTACTGAGCAACCTGGTGATGTACACGATTATCCTCGCCGTGCCGTTTTTCGTTCGCGAAGTGCAGGGTAAAGGCAGTTTCACAACCGGCCTGCTGCTCGGCGCGGTCTCCGTACCCGTTGCCTTGATTGCGCCGGTAGGGGGCCGGATTTCCGACGAGGCAGGCAGACGTCCGCCCATCATCGGAGGGAGCGTCCTCGTCGTTGCTGGGATCACGGCGCTACTGTTCGGGATTAGCAGTGAGGCGCCGTTCTTGTTCCTCGCCTCAATCCTCTGTCTCATCGGCGTGGGGCTGGGTTTCAGCGTGGGCCCGGCAAGCGCTGCGGCGATCGAATCGACGCCAGCTGAATTTGCGGGAACTGCCGCGGGCACGAACTCGATGATGCGCTACGTGGGAAGCATTATCGGCGCGGGCGTCCTCGGTTCCGTTCTGAACACGAACGAAGCGGCGCCCGGGGTGGACCTCTTCCGCCTAATCTTTGCCGTGTTAGTTGTCGTTGCCGTACTGGGCGCGCTTTCGTCCCTGCTGGTGCATCGCTTCCCACGGTCGCAAGAAGAGATGGCGGAGGTCCAGCCCGCACCAGCTCTAGCGCCCGCCGATTGGTGATTCTAGATTATCGCCGCCCGCCGGCCTGAAAATAGCATGCAGATGTGTGCTGAATGGCCGTCCGTTTTGCGGAAGCCGCCAGCGCCCGTTAAAAAAACCGGAAGCCCAGCGTCATCGATGCCCGTAGCCGACGTACTATTGCCGACCTGCGACCGCCCATCCGCCTTAATCATGACGCTTTGCGGCCTGGCTTCTCAGGAGATTCGAGATTTTCGCGTGCTTGTTGCGGACCAGAGCGAGCGTTCGGCCCGGAATGAGCATGTCGTTACAACCCTCGCCCGCGTGCTCGAGGCGCGCGGAAACAGCGTCGAGTGGCACAATCGGACAGAGCGGAAGGGCATTGCCGAGCAGCGCGACTACCTTCTGCGGCAGGCGCGCGCGGATGCCATCCTCTTTCTCGACGACGACGTCTTCATGGAGCCATGGGTGTTCGGCCGGCTCATCGAGGTGCTGCAGGAACAACATTGCGGGTTCGTGGGCGCGTTTCCAACCGGGTTATCTTTTGCGAACGATGTCAGGCCCGGCCAGCAGATCGTCGAATTTTGGGGAGGGCAGGTGCAGCCTGAGGCGGTCGAACCGGAATCAGCGCAGTGGGAGCGTGCGCAGTTGCACAGGGCTGCCAACGCATATCACGTGAGCCGCCGACTGCCACCCGGAGCCCAGCGGCTGTATAAGGTTGCCTGGGTAGCTTCCTGCGCACTTTACGACCGGCGCAAACTCGAGGCTGTCGGAGGGTTTTCATTCTGGCCGCTGTTACCGCGCTACCACTCGGGCGAGGAGGTGCTTGCGCAGAACCTCCTCATGCGGATTTACGGCGGCTGCGCCATTATGCCCTCGGGAACATACCACGCGGAAGTACCATCCACGATCCTCAATAACGAGGGCAGCATCGACGGCCATGCCCTAGACCTGCTGCCCGAGATGACCCAGCGTTACATCGCAAAGAGTGCTGATATCGCAGCGTCGGTTCGCTCATGACCACCCCCGTTGAAGAAAAGCCGACGGCCCTTCAACCCGGCTTGCTCCAGTGCCTCCCGCGGCCTCCCCGGCGAGTCGCGGTATTGCGCGCTTCTCGCATCGGCGACTTCATCTGCACGACACCCGCGCTCCGAGCACTGCGCGCCGCTCTGCCGGACTCCAAAATAGCAGTCATTACGCTTCCCGCGCTCGGTGATATTGTCGAGCGCCTTCCTTATATCGACCAATACGTCGAGTTTCCAGGCCTGCCCGGAATCGCGGAGCAGCTTTTCGAGCCCGCCGACGCCATTTCGTTCTTCCAGCGCATCCAGTCCGAAGATCTGGATCTCGCTATTCAGATGCAGGGGTCAGGTGCGTATTCAAATAGCTACATGCTTATGATGGGCGGCCGCGCGACGGCCGGATTCATCCGCCGCGGCGATGGCCCGGGCCTGCTCGACGCCGCCCTTCCTCTGCCGAATAGCGGCCACGAGACCGATCGCATGCTTGCGCTCGTTCAGTTTCTGGGCGCCGCGCGGCAGGGCCGTGAACCAGATTTTCGATTGACGGCGGCTGATCGGGCAGAGGCCGAAGAACTTCTGGCCGGCGCCGCCCGGCCTTTGATCGGGCTACACCCGGCCTCTCGCGACTCCCGGCGAGGCTGGCCCGTCGAGCGTTTTGCCGCCACCGGCCGACAGCTACAGGAGCGCGCCGGGGGGACGCTCATTGTATTTGCTGAGGGTGAACACGCAAGTCAAACGAGCGCGGTCGTCGAAGCGGCCGGCGGCCGGGCAATTAACCTCGCAGGCCGGCTCTCCCTGCCGGTGCTAGGTGCCGTGATACGGACATTGGACGTGCTTGTCACGAACGATAGCGGACCGGCGCACATCGCCTACACGCTGGCTACGCCGACAGTGACAATTGTGGGCAAAGGCGACAGCGAACGCTACGGACCTGTCGTCGACGGGCCTTTTCGCCTCCTTCGAGACCGCTCGCCCTCCGAGCAGTGTAGTCATTGCGGCCCAGGATGCCTGTGCCTGACAAAGATCAGGGTTGCAGACGCCGTGGAGGCGGCCGTTCGCGTGATGCGGAGGCGAGAGGAAGCAGGCAATGGGGCGACGGGGCTCGAAGTCCAGGCGAGATCAGTCTCGTTGAGTTCCTCGCCCCTGCGTCTACGCGCCCGGAAGCCGGAGGGTCGCGGTCAGGTAGTGCCGGGCGTCCGCAAGATCTGTGTTCTGCGCGCAAACGGCATTGGGGATATGGTGTTCGCGCTGCCGGCGCTGGCAGCTCTCAGGAAGGCGTACCCGAGGGCAGAAATCGTGCTGATCGGCCAGCCCTGGCACGCCGAACTTCTCCCCGGCCGGGGAATCGTGGATCGCGTCGTCGTCACTCCGCCTTACCCCGGGGTCCGGACAGACAGCCAAGGGTTCGCAAGCGAGGAAGAGGTGGCTAACTTCTTTCGGAGTATGGCCGATGAAGAGTTCGACCTGACGATCCAGATGCACGGTGGTGGAGCCCACTCGAATCCGTTCGTCTCCCGCTTGGGCGCGCGATTGACGGTGGGCCTGCGAGCGGCGGGTGCCCCGCCGCTGGACTGGACCATACCTTATCTGTATTACCAGGATGAGTACCGGCGCTACCTTGAGCTCGTTGGGCTGGTTGGCGCGGCCCCGGTTTCAGTCGCCCCGAGAATACCGGTACTTGCCAGCGATCTGGCTGAGGCAGGGCAGTTCGCCCCGTCGTCGGAGCCCTTCGCCGTGCTGCATCCCGGCGCGACGGACCCGCGAAGACGCTGGCCGGCCGAGCGTTTCGCGGTGTTGGGCGACTGGCTAGCCGAACGTGGTTTACGCGTACTTGTGACAGGAGGCCTCG
>VBJT01000027.1 GCA_005880075.1 Chloroflexota bacterium | reverse complement strand
GGCGTTGGGCTTGCTGTTCGCGTCGGCGTGGGGCTCGCCGTTGGCGTCGGTGTAGGACTCGCAGTCGCTGTCGGCGTAGGACTGACGGCGGGCGGCGTGCCGGGGAGCATGCAGCAGTTTCGGGACATGCGGTTGTCGGTGTCATCGTCATCGTCGTCCGCGAGGGCGTTGAAGCAGGACATCGACATGAGCTGGCCGGGGCCGCAGGCGCCGGCATCGTCGGCGTGCACGTCCGCGACGGCGATTACCGTCCACGTCTGGCCTGCCGCACCCGCCGCATCCGCACAGGCGAATGTGTTCGAAGAGTGGACTACCATCTGCTTGTTCGCGCCGGTGTCGAGCGTCACGACCGTATCGATGATGCGGCCGCTTGGCGTACAGCCGTAGGGATTTGTCGGGCCGCCCGGCGGGACGATATCGGCATACACGCCGAACTGCTCGGTGTGGTCGCCCTCGTTCCGCACGGTGACGTTGACTTCCTGGACCTGCGGAGGGTTAATCGAGGTGGGCGCGGTAATCTTCTTGACCCTGGCGTCGTGTACGGGCGTCGCTGTTGACGCAGGCGAGGGCGGCAGAGCGAGGGCGGCGAAGAGCAAGAGGAGAGGTGCGCCTAGCGAGACCGCAATTACGGTGGCGATCGTCCGGTCCATGGCGGAGCCTCCTTTCCCCTTCCTGGGCTCCGGGAGAGGCTACAGGGATGGTTGAAGCGACCCCCATTCTACGCCCGCTGATAACGGTGTCAAGCGTTCGGCGCAAAAGACGCATCTCGCATAGAATTCAGACCATCACTACTCGAACGCGGACCGAACTTGCCGTATAGCCCCCGACTACGACGCCGGCGCGTGGCGCCTCTCGCCCTGCTTGCCGCCGCGCTTCTCGCCCTCGCCGCCTGCTCGGACGATCACCCAGCCCCGGCGGCCTCCCGTTCTGCCGCGACCACGCCCGAGGCGACCGCGTCTACCGTCCCGGGATGCGAGACTCCGCCGCCCACTTCCCCCCGCGAAGAGACGATCTTTGACAAGCTCTCGAAGGGGGCTTCTACGCTCGGCGACTTCCATCCGAGCTTCGCCGTCACCGCCGGAGATGCCTCCGCGGGTGCAAGCGCCGACGTCACGTATCAGGTAATGCTGCCCGAGGACCAGCCAAGCTTCCAGGCATTCCTGATCACCGTGCCGGAGGATTGGAGGATTACGCCGAGCTGCTCCCTGCCGCTCGGGGCAAACGTGGGCGAGCTCACCTGGCTGACCACGCTCGGAATCGTGAACGCGCCCTGCAATTCGAAGTTCCCGCTGGCCTTCGCGATGCGGAATGCCAGCATCGACACGTCGCAGGTCTTCCCGTTCGTGGACGACGCCGGCAACATCATCGACGGATTCGAGCAGGACAAGGACGGCAACGGCCTTCCCGATGTCATCGAGAAGTACCCCAACCTGCTCGACCGCGTCTTCGCCGGCCGCAAGCCCATCCGCAGGGAGGTGGGCCTGGCGACCATCGCGAGAATCCCGGTGATCGCCCAGACGCTGCTCTTCGGCCCGCTCGAGAACCTCGGCGGGCAGACGCTCGTCATCCTCTTCCAGGACTTTCCGACCGCGCGAACGACGGTCAGCCGGACCGTCATAACGGACCAGTGCAATCCCTTCGCGCTGACGCTGAAGGAGCGCGGCACCGGCGACAACGGAGAGGTGCTTCAGCAGAACCCGCCGGCGGGGAGCTATACGTTCGCGCTGACGGCGTTCGGGCTGCGCGACGCCGACGGAGACGGCATCGAGAACGCGCTCGACACCTGCCCGTTCGATGTGAACGTCGGGAACCCGCGCGTTCCGGGCGACGGCGATGCGGACCTGGACGGCCTCGACGCTGCCTGTGATCCGAACGATCTCGTCGCCAATGGCGACCAGGACGGCGACCAGACGCTGAACCGGGGCGACTTATGCCCGCTCGTCCCCAGCGGCGACCCGTCCGGCGTGCAAAAGGACACCGACTTCGATCAGATCGGCGATGAGTGCGACGTCTACGGCAAGGGCCCGAACGCCGGCGACGGGGACGTCATCCTTTCCGCCGTCGGCGAGGACGTGGTCATTCAGTAATCGGTGTACGAGCCTTTTCCGACGCTGCTTTCACCGACGAGGGCGGGCCAGCGCACAGGACGTACAAACCAGCTTGTGGCGAGATCACAGTTGTCGCTCGCGTGAGAGGTAACCGTCTGATAAGCTGTCACCTATCCGATGACCGCGCGACGGGTCATGGAGCATCGGTTCACGAAGAGATCGGCTGCGCTGGCTGGCATTGGGCTAGCCGCGGCGCTTCTGGCGTTCAGTGCGAAGCAAACCCAGGGCGCTATCACAATTGTTGCGGGCGCGGGTGATATCAGCGGGACAGGCGACGGAGACAATTCCACAGCGGCGCTGATACCTTCCGACGCTCAGGTCATAACCCTCGGAGACAACCAATACCAGGACGGCTGTCTCACCGGTCCTGAAGGATTCGAGTCCAACTACGCGAACTCCTGGGGCGTTTTCTTGTTACGGACACGGCCCGCCATCGGTAACCACGACGCGCACGACACTGCATGTTCCGTTGATGGCAACGGCTACTTCGACTACTTCAACGGAGCTGGCAGCGGGCTCTGCGATTACAGTTGCCGGGCCGGGAGACGGGGAGAAGGCTGGTACAGCTACAATCTTGGGGACTGGCATTTCATTGCCCTTAACAGCGAATGTAACGGGACACCTTACGACTTCTGCGACCACGCCGCCCAGAAAGCCTGGTTGCAGGCGGACTTAGCAGCCAATTCGCATTACTGCACGCTGGCATACTGGCATCGTCCTATCGTGGCACCCAGCGCGAACCACACTGACGATGAGGGGAACTTCGCCAACGGGGTCGGCGGCTCACCAAATGTGTGGCAAATGCTGTATGACGGAGGCGTTGACTTGGTGCTTCAAGGGCATGATCATCTCTATGCCCGCTACGCTCACTACAATCGCGCGGGAAACGACGTTGACGGCACCGGGATTCGCCATTTCATCGTGGGCACCGGCGGGATCGACACTTATGCCGTGAGCGAAACGAAACCCGGACAAGAGTTCGCGGTTTCGGTTCTGGGCATTATCAAGCTAACGTTAGGTTCTGCCAGTTACTCGTGGCAATTCGTCGATACTTCCAACACTATCCTGGATAGCGGGTCCGATAATTGCCGTGCTCCTGATCGCGACGGTGATACCTGGTCCGACGCCGCCGAGCAAATAATCGGGACGAACCCCGGCTTGCGTTGTGGCGTGAATGCGTGGCCCCCCGATATGAATTCCGACGGCTTCGTTGACATGACTGACATAACGCAGGTAGCGAATTGGTTCGGCCGGTCTGTTCCGCCGGCCCCTGCCCGGGTGAATGTGGCCCCTGATCCGCCCGACGGTTTTGTCGACATTGGAGATCTCACGCGGCTAACTGCGCTATTTGGCCTGCGGTGCACCTGAGCTCGCCGCCGCCCTCTGGCGGACGGCATTGCTAACGCGGTGGTCGATTCGAGCAATTTGACTGGACGAAGTCCATCATCGCGAGGTAGTCCGAGCGTCGATCTATCAGTGGGCACATCGGCGAAGCTGGGACTTCGCGCCTCGGCCTTCTTAGTTGCACGTTTCTCCGAAAAAACCGTACATCCGCACTATGTCCCGAACGTCGACGACGCCGTCCGGCGGGTCCGGGGCGATGTCGTAGCGGGCGGGGCCAGGAGGAACAGACCGGCCGTAGTTGGCAGTCAGCGGCGAGATGTCCGCGATATCTGAGGAACCGTCGTTGTTGAGGTCGGTAGGCCAGGCGTTGGTACCGCAGTGCATGATGGGGTTGGTGCCGGCGGAGGTCTCGACGGCGGCGCTCAAGCCGTCGCAGTCGGGGTCGTTGGCGGGGACAAGCCAGGGGGGAAGGTTTTGAGCATGATTCGGCCAGTTAGGGCAGTTGTCTGCGGCGTTGAGGACGGCGTCACAGTCGAAGTCGTTGGCGCAGGGGATGCAACTATCGCCGAAGAAACCGGTCAATTTGGAGATGTCGGTGATGTCGACAAAGCCGTCCGGCGGGTCCGCGATGTTATAGCGATAGGGCGCGGGGGGCACCGGAGAGCCGAAATAAGCCGTCAGGGCTGAGACATCCGAGATATCAGAGAAGGTGTCATTGTTCACGTCGGCCGGCCAGGCGTCCGCGCCACAGTGGACGAGGGAGTCGGTGCCGGCGGAACTCTCGACGACGTTGCTGAAGCCGTCGCAGTCGGGGTCGTTGGTAGGAACAGGCCAGGGCGGCAGATTCTGGGCCGCGTTTGGCCAGCGCTGGCAGTTGTCACTGCCGTCCGTGACGCCGTCGCTCCTGGGTTGTGCAGTCGAGCGGGGCACAAGTCGCGGCCTCGCCGACGAAGCCGTCACCGAGGGCGCCGGGCCCAAGATTGATCTCGGTTGTGCCGATGCCGTTGAAGACGACGACGGCGCTGCCGGGCGGGTTAGGACTGTTGTCGTCGAGGTTCATGAACAGCGAGGCCTGCCCGCCTTGATCGGGCTCGATACGCAAGACGAGGTTTGCGAGCACGCCGCCAGTATTGGCGGTGTAAGAGGCGTCGTCGGGAACTGACTTCGGGGGGGTGTCCGGCGAGACCGCGAGGGTCTGGGTGCCGAAGTAGGTACCGCCGATAAGGGCCGTCTGAGGCATTGGGTCCGTCACGTTGACGACCTCGGTAGCAAGACCCAAGTGATCGTTCACGAGCGCCGGAGAGAACGTTATTTGCTTGGGGTTTGCCGTCACGGCTGAGACGGTTCTGCCGGTCTCACGGTTGGCTGGCGTCCCAATGCCTATCGTTTGCCCCGGGGCAAATCCAGTGGTGTCTGAAACCGCGATGGTCGTGGCGCCAGCAAGGGAGGGGACGTTGACCGAAGTTTCCGGGTACCGGTCGATTCTCGACGCCGCGATCATATCGCGGTGCGCTAACGTCTCCGCGTCAAGAGGCAGGTTGAGAAAGCCGACGGGTTGCGAGGAGTACGTGTCGGTAAAGGGTGTGGAGTTGAACGAGTTAAGCCGCATTCTGTTCGCCAGATAGTTCAAGCGGACCTGCCAGCCGGCCAGGTCCTCCACATTCTGGATGATGAGGTGATTTTCCGTTCGGTTGTGGACCGCATTATTTAGGGGTTCGGTCACGCACTGGTCGATGGCGCCGACCGTCATGCTGTTGTTGCCGCCAGCGCCCGGATCGGAATAGCTGTTGCCTGTCGTCACCATATCGAGGCTGACCCGCGGAGACTGGACGGCCTCCGTACGAAACGCCCCCGACAGAATGACAAGCCCCGCCGCACTCGCAATCAATGCGAGCGCAGCGGCTGCGAGCAATCGCAGCGAAACCATCGCGCACCTCCTGGGCCGGGCTCTGGCCTGAGCGCATCTTAGGCGCCTTCCGCACGCGCGTCTATAAACTAAAGTTTATTTCCGCCTAAACCTTTGGCGCTTTGAGTTTCTCCCTATTCCGGCCAAGCGACTTGACACGTTAATTCCGGAGTGTCAAAGTATGCGTGGCATCACGGGGACACGGCGATGAGGCCTTGAGCCGGGGGGATTTGCCGGCAAAAGGGAAGAGTGCCAAAAGGGGGTCCACTACCGAAGTCTTTCCAGGCAGGCCTCTTGGTAGTGACTTTTGCACTGAACTCAGGGACAATTGATGAGCCGTCCCAACGAAGCCTGAGGGGGTAAGTCCGTGAAAAGAATAGCCGTACTCGTCGCTGCTATCGCCGCTTTGCTGCTTGTATTTGCCTTCGGCGAAGGCGGCGGACTTCAAGGTCCGAAAGCCGCTGAGGCAACAACCAGCACCTGGATCTGGCCTGTGGCACCCAGCTCATACACTGTGCCCGGCGGCAACCAGGCGCTTGAGAATACAGAGACTGTCTTCTCGCTGCCCTGCACCAATTGCTGGATCACGAGGCTCGAGCCTGAGCTCATTTACCAGGGCGATGCGAGTCACCCCGACGGGACTGTCGCGAACTACAACAACAACAGCACGACGGACGGCGTCTGGCTGCACCATTTCGTCATCGTCGACGGCTGCAACCTTACCAACCGTATCATCGCGTCCGGGAACGAGCGAACAATTCTCCAGGACCCGCCCGGCTACGGGTATTTTATCGGGCCGGGCTGCAGCTGGATTCTGAACTATCACATCCACAACAGCGGCAGCAATGCGCGCCATGTCGCGATCCGCCTTAACGTTACCTACCAGACGACCGCGCTGCCGAGCGCAGTCCCTGTATGGCTCGACGTCTCGAGCAATGTGAACTCGGAATACACGATCCCAACTCTCTACAGCGACAAGCATACGGGCGACTCCGGCATGCATGCCGACTACACGATGTCCCTGCAGGGCAAGATCATCGGCATGGGCGGTCACGTCCACGACTATGGGATTAGCGTCTCCGCGTTCAACACCGGCGCCGGCGACCGCCCCGACGACTGGATCTGCACCTCCGTTTCCGGTTACGGGACGGGATCGGTCTACCTTCCGACCGGAGGCCCCGGCACGCCGGGCCATCCCGTCTCCGCCAGCTCGGAAACGCTGAAAGCCGGTTACCAGCAGGACGGAGGCGCAAACCGTTATCACATCCAGGGCATGACCGCGTGCAATATCACCAACCGGATGTCGATTATCTGCCCGGGCGACGTCATCAGGCTGCACACGCAGTACAACAACACTTCAGGCTTTCCGGTTGTCGACGCGATGGGCATCATGGTGATGTACCTAGCGACGCCGCCGAACGTGCCGGACGCCAACAACAACGGCACCTGGGACGGTTGCGAAGCCACCAACCAGGACTCCGACGCTGACGGCTATCCCGATCGCGTGGAGGCCGTCGTTGGGACGGCGGCCAACGCCCGCTGCGGAGCCAATTCCTGGCCCTCCGACATCGACAGCAATGGGTTCTCGGACATCACGGACCTCACGTTCCTTACCGGCAACTTCGGCGTCCCAATTCCCCCGGCGCCTGACCGCTACGGCATCGGGGGGAACCTGCCCGACGCGTTCATCGATATCACTGACGTATCCAGGATGACCGCCGATTTCGGACGGCCCTGCCCGCCTTAGGCGAAACCGTACTCCGGCGAAAGAAAGGACCAGGCGAATGACGCGAATAACGGCTCTGGGTGTGGCGGTCGTGGCCCTGTTGCTCGTAGGCCTTGGCGGCCGCGGCATCATCCATTCGCCGCCGTCTGCCGAGGCGACCCAGACGACGGTCACCTTGTTTTACGGCAATCAACCGGACGGCTCGATCGGCCCGATCGCCGGTAACGGGGGCGCCGACGAGAACCTGTTGAGCCTGTCCATCCCGCCCTTTTGCGCCCCACCTTGCTATATCACAAGCATCGTACCGGACATGGTCTACTGGAAGGACCCGAACCCCGCCTTCACGGACGGCATGATCGCCAACTACGACGGGGACAACGCGCAGGGCATCTGGCTTCACCACGACGCCGTTGCGGACGGCTGTCTGCAAACCGTCTTTCTTTCAGGGAACGAGCGAACGGTCTACCAGTCACCAGCAGGCTACGGCCGTTTGATCGGTACGCCCGGCAGCCCCGACGACCCGAACAACTGCAATTTTCAATGGTTCGTCGGGTGGCACATTCACAACAGCGGAAACGCTGCGCATAAGGTCAGACTGAAGTTCACGGTCACCTATCAGACGGGCGTGACACTCAACAAGCTGAAAGGCATCGGCCTCAATGTAGCCACTGCTGTCGACGCGGAGTACACGATCCCGATTAACTACAGTGACACGCACACCTGCCCCTCGAACTGCCCCACTGGGATAAACACAGACCACGTCGTAACCGCCGCCGAGCAAGGTCAGGTGATAGCCGGCGGTGGCCACGTTCACGACTACGGAATCGCGGTCTCGGCTTACAACCTGACGCGCGGTCAATGGATCTGCACGTCTGCCGGCGGCTACGGCACAGGCTCGCGCTACCTGCAGACGAACCCGAACCCGCCGGACCCGGGACACCCGGCCTCTGCGAATTCCCAGACTCTTATTCCCGCCTACCACCAGCCGAGTTCTCCACCCCCACCGGGGCCGGCCGACCATATCCAGAATATGTCGCTTTGCAGCGTCAGCCCTCCGGGTTCCATCCTCTGCACCGGTGACGTAATCAGGGTGTATGCCTCGTATAACAACCAGTCCGGCTTCCCCATCACCGACGCGATGGGAATACTCTCGCTGGCCCTTCCAGCCAACCCGCCCGACGCCAATACCAACGGCGTATGGGACGGCTGCGAAACCAGCACCCAGGATACGGACGGCGACGGCTACCCCGACCGCGTCGAGGGTATGGTGGGGACCGCAGCCAACCTGCGCTGCGGCGCCAACGCCTGGCCCTCCGACATCGACAGCAACGGCTTCTCGGATATAACGGACCTGACGTTCCTCACCGGCAACTTTGGCTCAGCGATTCCGCCTGCCCCCTATCGCTACAACATCGGAGGAAACCCCCCAGACGCGTTTATCGACATTACTGACGTATCGAGGATGACGGCTGATTTCGGACACCCATGCCCGCCGTAACGACGTTGTCCCTGAGAAGCCTCATAGCCCGCGCAACCGTGGCCGCCGTCGTCGGCGGCGCCGGCTTGGCTTACATCCTCACCACGAGCGCCGCGTCCGATGTGCAGGTCACTGCCGTCGACTGTGCCGGCCACCCGCGAAAGATCGCCATCCAGAATAAGGGCGATACGGCGCAGAACCTGGCCGGCTGGAGGTTAATGAGCGACAAGCCCAACGAGGTCTTCGACCTGGGCGTGGTCGGCTCCGTCGCCGCAGGCGAGACGTTCTATGTCTACAACGGGCACCTGGCGCCTCTAACGCCAACCCCGCCCGATGTTGCGGGTGCCTGGATCTATGGCTGGAATCCCAGCGAAGTCTATGATCCGTCTCTTTTTGTCCTGAACGAAGACGGTAAGGACTTCATCCGGCTCGTCGATGCTTCGCAGCTGCCGTGGCGTAATGTCAGCCAGATGGGCTGCCCGGGGACAACCGAAATACCGCCTTTGGAGCAGCCGACAGCCACGCCGGCCGCAGCGACGCCGGCGCCATCCAACGCCGAGCCGGGTGCCGGCGGGAACACCGGGCAGACAGACGGCAACCAGGCCGCCAGCACTCAGACCGACGGCGCGCAATCGACAGGCGCGAGCCAGGGCGCGCCCGCTTCGGGAAACACGGTCGCGAGCACCGCCGCCGGGACTGCGGCCCAGGCCGCGAACGCGAGCGGCCAGCTGTCGGGCGGACCGGCGTCGGGCGTCGGAGTGCTGTCCGCTAGCAGCGGGCAGCCGCTACACGGGCACCTGCTTGCGCTAGGCCTTCTTAGCGGCGTCGCGGGTGCGGCGCTGATGTTGGTTGCCGTGCGGAGGTTGCGTCGCGGCCTTAGACCGCCGCAAGACGGACTCTAGCCTCCGAGCAAGCTCCCAGGCTGTAACATCATTATGTCTTCTGCGCTCTAACTACTAGAGCCTTCCCGCCAGTGCATCCACGAGCCACCGCCCGAGCGGCCGTGATTCTGGCTGTCCTCGCCGGGCTGCTTGTCTTCGCGGGCGCGCCCGTCGCTTCTTTCGCCGGAGGCCACGAGCAGCCTTCACACCCCTCGCGGCTGGACTCCCGGCTGGCGCGGGTGTCCGAGGCCTTCCAGCGTGGCGGCGCCGCCGAGGCGGCCGCGAAGGCCGGCGAGTCAGGCGTCGAGCTGCGCGGCGATAAAGTGCGCGTGATCGTTGAGACCGCCCAGGGCCATGGTGAAGACGTGGCGGCAGCCGCTCACAGTCTTCGTGCAACTGTCGAGGGCACCCACGGCACGCTCGTCCAGGTCCTCGTGCCGCTGGCGGCGCTCGACGCCCTCGCGCGCAGCGGCCCCTCGCAGCTGATCAGGCCGCCTCTCAAGGCTATTCCCGACGTCACCGGCCAGGGCGTTAGTCTCACCAACGCGAGCGGCTGGCAGGCACAGGGCGTGACGGGCGCGGGCGTAAAGGTGGCCGTCCTCGACCTCGGCTTCCAGGGCTACCAGGGTTTGCTCGGGACCGAACTTCCGCCAGCGGTGACCGCTCAGTCCTTCCGCGCTGACGGCGACATTACCGGCGCCGGACAACCGCACGGCACGGCGGTCGCTGAGATCGTACACGAGATGGCGCCGGGCGCGCAGATGTACCTCGCGAACTTCGATACCGAGGTCGAGCTGGCGAACGCCTCGCAGTGGCTCACCGCGCAGGGCGTCAAGGTAATAAACGCTTCGTGGGGCTACTTCACCTCGGGCCCCGGCGATGGCACCGGCGTTGTCGACAACATCGTCACCCAATCGACCGCCGCGGGCACGCTATGGTCAGTTGCTGCAGGCAACCACGCGACCAAGCACTGGTCCGGTCCCTTCAACGAC
Organism: Chloroflexota bacterium; assembly: GCA_005880075.1. Classification (GTDB taxonomy): domain Bacteria; phylum Chloroflexota; class Dehalococcoidia; order SM23-28-2; family RBG-16-64-32; genus CF-163. Next base: position 3,004 of record VBJT01000027.1, on the reverse strand, counting down.
CAGGATAACAACACCTGGCACGAGTTCCAGGACACGCCCTTCATCGACGAAGGTAACCAGCTCAACGGTTTCTTCGGCGTCCTCTTCGCGGGCGACCCGGCAGCCGCCGAGCTGCGATGGGACGACCCGTTCGGCGCCTCGTGCCGAGACTACGACCTCTATCTCAAACGGACCGACGACAACACCGGCCTGCCGATTACCGTCGCCGCCTCCGAGACCCGCCAGAACGACGGAGGCTGCGTCCCCGGCGCCAACCCGGTCGAGCAGTTCGCCATAACCGTGCCCGTGACCGATACCTACCATCTGACTATCCAGAAGCACGCGGCCGATACGAACGCCAACCTCGACCTGTACTCGGCGTACCAGGACATCGAGTACGTGGTGACGGCGGGCAGCGTGCTCCAGCCCGCGGACAATCCCAACGCACTCACTGTAGGCGCCGTCTACTGGAACAGCCCCAATACGATCGAGTCGTTCAGCTCGCTCGGGCCGACTAGCGACGGCCGGATAAAGCCGGACATAGCGGGACCCGATGGAGTCAGCACCGCCACCTACGGACCCTCCGCCTTCTACGGCACGTCTGCCGCCTCGCCGCATCTGGCGGGGGCGGCTGCACTGGTCAAGCAGCGGCTGCCCTGCTACACGCCGTCGCAGCTGAAGGCGTTCCTCGAGACCAACGTCGTCGACCTCGGAGCGGCCGGAAAAGACAACACGTTCGGCTCCGGCCGCTTGTTGCTCGGCGCAACTCCCGTGGACACCGATGCGGACGGCACCGGCGACGCCTGCGACAGCGACGACGACAACGATACATGGAGCGACGTTTCCGAAGCAGTGATCGGCACCAGCCCGCTGCTCAAGTGCGGGACGAACGCCTGGCCGGCGGACGTCAATGACGACACGTTCGCGGACATAAGCGACATCGCCGCGCTAACAGGCGTTTTCGGCTCGCCCGTCCCGCCCGCACCGCCGCGCTATGACGTCGCGCCCGCGACCCCGGACGGCTTCGTGGACATCACGGACGTCGCGCGCCTTACCGGCCTCTTCGGACAGCACTGCACACCGTAGGCCTAGCGCCCTCTACCAAGCTCGATATCTCGCCGCTACAATAGCCGTACTAGCGCTAGCCGGGGAAGCTGGCCGCATAGCACTTAACACAAATGGTGCACCGGTTGGCTCACTGGCTCACCATTGAGGGGAAGCGAAGAGCACCAATCGCAATGGAGCCGAGAATCCAATACGCCCGAACGAGCGACGGCGTAAGCATTGCCTATGCAACGACCGGCCGCGGACGCACAGTCATCGTTGTGCCATCGCCTCCGCTTTCTCTCGTCGATCGCATGTGGGATATGGCCCCCGACCAGTACCGCGGCCTAGCCGAGCGATTTCGTACCGTCTGGTACGACTTTCGCGGCTCAGGGATGTCTGATCGTAAAGCAACCGACTTCACGATGCCAGCGACGGTGCTGGACCTCGAAGCGGTCGCTGAGCGCGCTCGGGGCGAACGGTTTGCGTTATGGGCGGTTTATGACGGAGTTTCTGTCGCCATCGCATATGCGGCCAAGCACCCGGATCGCGTGTCTCACTTGGTCCTCGCAGACGGGCGCGTGGAAGCGTCTGACTACTTCGAGAGCCCGACGATCAATCCCGAAATCGCGATGCGTGAGCAGGACTGGGTCCTCTATACGGAGGCGCTTGCACGGGTATTCTGCCCCTTTGAGGGACCTTTTGCCGCGCTGTTCGCCGAACACATCCGCGCCTGCGTAGACCGGGAAGCCCTGCAGCTCGCATTCGCCGCCCAGACTGACGAAGCGTGGAACGTTTCGCACCTGCTCGATCAAATCAAGATTTCGACGCTGGTCCTGCATAATCGTAGTAACCGGTTTCTGTCCACCCAGGTCGGCCAGCGCATCGCAGCCGGAATCAGCGACGCCCGCTTCCGCTTGATCGACGATGTCACCTACGCCGACGTCCCGCGCCTCATCGCGGAATTTGTCGGCGAGACGAGTGAGACGGAACCCATCGCCACGACGCTGCCCACTGGCACCGCCGTCATTCTCTTCGCCGACATCGCCGATTCAACCGCGCTCACCGAGCTCCTCGGCGACGGCGTCCTCGCCGTGTTCACGAGCGCCCGCCACGCCATAGAGGCGGCGCTCGCCTGCAGCCGCGCCGGCGACGACGCCGGCCTTCCCATTCACCTCGGCCTGGACGCAGGGGACGTCATCCGCGAAGACAACAACGTCTACGGCGGCGCCGTGAACATCGCCTCGCGCATCAGCGGGCTGTCGGCGGCGGGAGTGGTGTTGGTGTCGGAGACAGTGCGCTCGCTCGAGCGGACATCAGCGGGCGTTCGCTTCGAGGACCGCGGTGAGCAGGCGCTCAAAGGCGTCGGGGAAGCGGTGCGGGTCTGGGCGGTGCGAAAGGACGAGTGATGGCGACGCCAAGAATCCAGTACGCGAAAACGAGCGACGGAGTGAACATAGCGTATTGTGTCGCAGGCGAAGGAAGCGCGCTCCTCTGGTTGTGGTCTCCGCCTTGGAGTCATGTCCAACTCGATTGGGAGACTGTCTCCTCGCACATATTTCAGCCGCTGGCGAAGAACCAGCGGTTGGTATGGTTTGACTGGCCGGGTACCGGCCTCTCAGATCGAGACTCATTCGACTTTTCCATGGAAGCGCTGACTCGTGTCATCGAAACGGTCGGTGCTCGGACCGGTCTGGAAAAGTTCTCACTTTGTGCAGTTTTAGGCGCCGTACCGATCGCGTTGACTTACGCGGCTCAGTGGCCCGAGCGGATCTCGCGCCTCATCTTTGCGGACGGTTGGACACAGCCTTCCGATTTCCAGCAGTCGGCGACCTGGCAGGCGGAGAAGGCGCTGCGGGGTCTAGATTGGGTCATCTATTCGGAGACTTTCGCAAGGGTGCTGATGGGATATGAGGACGAAGAATACGCGCACCAGCTCGCGAAGTTCCTGCGGGCATGTGTTGAACCTGATGCATATCGG
>VBJT01000026.1:14876-20104 GCA_005880075.1 Chloroflexota bacterium | reverse complement strand
ATTAACTACGCCTGGCCGAGCGCCGAAATCGCCGTCACCGGCCCGGACGCGGCCGCCAACATCATCTTCCGCCGCGAGATCGAGGCCTCGCAGGACCCCGAAGCGAAGCGCAAAGAGCTTATCGAGGAGTACCGCCGCAACTTCGCCAACCCCTATATCGCCGCTTCCCGCGGCTTCATCGACGACGTCATCGACCCCCGCGAGACCCGAATCAAAATCATCCGCGCGCTGGAGATGCTCGAGAACAAGACGGATACCAATCCGCCCAAAAAGCACGGCAATATTCCCCTCTAGGCGGGCGATGAAAAAGCTATCGACAATAAATGACAGGTGGCTACTGACTGCCTGTGGGATCGGGGGCGTCGTTCTCGTACTATGCGCCTTTCTGCCATGGGTCACCTACAGATTCGACGCCAAAGGCCTTCCACAGGCCGAAGGGGCAGCCCTGCCGATCACCTGGAAGGCCCATGGCTTCGACGTTGAAGCGGTCGCAGGCTTTGGAGATGGGTATCTGGTCGCGACCGCTGGCGCAGTGATCGCGGTGATATCGGGCATCGCCCTACTTGGCCCTGATAGACCGTGGACTGCAGTCCTCTCGCTGCTGATGAGTGGCGTGTTAGCCTTCGGCATCGCTGCTTACGACCTTTCTCTGAAGTTCACGGAACCGATTTCTCGGGCGGGATCCTCGGGCAGCGTTTCTGGCTTTGCCCATGGCGATGCTACTGCCGCTCTACCGACGATAGTGTGTGTTGGGTTAGCCGTGGCGACGCTTAGCGGACTATTGTTGATGCGACAACGAAGAGAATTGTCGATGGCGACTACGACGGACATACGCCCATGACCATCAAAATCACCGACACCACGATGCGCGACGGCCACCAGTCGCTGCTCGCGACCCGCATGCGCACCGAAGACATGCTCCCCATCTCCCCCGAGATGGACGACGCCGGCTTCCACAGCGTCGAGGTCTGGGGTGGCGCTACGTTCGACACCGCCCTCCGCTTCCTCCGCGAGGACCCCTGGGAGCGCCTGCGCGAGCTCAAGAAGCGCTTCAAGAAGACGCCCCTCCAAATGCTCCTCCGCGGCCAGAACGTCGTCGGCTACCGCCACTATGCCGATGACGTCGTCGAGAAGTTCTGCCAGCTCGCCGTCAAGAACGGCATGGACATCTTCCGCATCTTTGACGCCGTCAACGATCTCCGCAACCTCGAGACAGCCATCAAGGCCGTCAAGAAGGCCGGCGGCCACGCGCAGGGCACCGTCTGCTACACGATCAGTCCCGTCCACACGCCGGACATGTACGCGAAGCAGGCCAAACAGCTCGTCGACATGGGCTCCGACTCGATCTGCCTGAAGGACATGGCCGGCCTCCTCCATCCCTACGACGCCTTCACCATCGTCAAGAGCATCAAGGAAGTCGTGAACATCCCTGTCCAGCTCCACTGCCACTGCACCAGCGGCATGGCCGAGATGTCGTACGTCAAAGCTGTCGAAGCCGGCCTCGACGTCATCGACTGCGCGCTCTCGACGCTCTCGCAGGGCACATCACAGCCGCCGACCGAATCGCTCGTTGCCACCTTCGAGGGCACCGAGCACGATCCGAAGCTCGACCTCGAGCAGCTCGCGCACCTGGCCGACTACTTCGGCGAGGTGCGCAAAAAGTACGCCGCCTTCGAGGGCAACGTCCGGGTAGACGCCGGGGTGCTGCTCCACCAGGTGCCCGGCGGCATGATCTCGAACCTCGTCTCGCAGCTGCGGGAGATGGGCGCGGCCGACCGCATCAAGGAGGTCCTCGACGAGATTCCCCGAGTCCGAGCCGACCTCGGCTACCCGCCGCTCGTCACGCCGACGAGCCAGATCGTCGGCAGCCAGGCCGTCCTCAACGTCGTTCGCGGCGAACGCTACAAGCAGGTCTCGAAGGAGACGCGCGCCGTCGTCCTCGGCCAGTACGGGCAGACCCCGGCGCCAATCAGCGAAGCCGTCCGCAAGAAGATCGCATCGGACGCCGAGCCCATCACCGGCCGCCCCGCCGACCAGATTAAACCCGAACTCGAGAAGGCGAAGGCCGAGATCGGCCCCCTCGCTCACTCCGAAGAGGACGTCCTCTCGTACGTCCTCTTCCCGCCCGTCGCCCGTGAATTCTTCGAATGGCGCGAGGCCGGCGACGGCCTTGAGCCCGAAGTCGTCGCCGCCATCGCCGCCGCCCTCTCCCAGGACCACCGCCACGCCGCTCCCGCCCACGACGGCGCAGCCCTGCGAGATAGCGGAAGCCCCTGGAAGATGGCCGGCCGTCGGCGCCTGATGCGCCGATGAGAAGCGATCCGAATTCTCCCGTGCTCCTGGCTGCTAGCTCCTTGCTCCTTCGCTTCCCATGAAGCTCCTCATCGCCGACCAGGAGTTCGAAATCCAGCCCGGCACGGACTCCATGAACGTCGTCGGCACCGACTACGCCGTCCGCGTCGTCCGCAACGGCAACATTGCCACCGTCTACGTGAACGAAAAACCGTTCGCCGTCCAGCTTCCGCAAGACCTGCCGGACGAAGGTCCCGTCAAGCTCCTGGTTGACGCCAAGGAGTACGAAGTCGAGGTCAAGGGCCGCGCAGGCGCTCGCCCCCGCCCGAAGACCGCCGCGAAGAAGACTTCGCCCGCGGCCGCAGGGGCGGTCACCGCCCAGATGACCGGCCGCGTCATCAAGGTCAACGTCAAACCCGGCGAAACGGTCAGCGAGGGCGACATCCTCCTCGTCATCGAGGCGATGAAAATGGAAAACGAGATCGCTGCCCCCATGTCCGGCAAGATCAAAGACGTCGCCGTCGCCCCCGGCGGCCGCGTCTCCGAAGGCGACCTCCTCGTCCAGTTCGAACCCGTGGAGAGCGGCTAACGGTGCTCTACGGCGTATTCGTCGAAGTAGCGAACAGCGGCGAAGCGCGCCAAGACCGCATCAGGGGTCTGCGCGAAGAGCTGGCGCCCGCGATGAAGCGGACGCCCGGGTTTCACTCCGGTGTCTTCGCGACGAACGACCCGGCAGGCACCGGCTTCATGGTGGCGGTATACGAAACACACGAGCAGGCGGAGGCGGTTGGCGGTAGGCTCCAGGTCGGGATGACTCCCCGGCCGGGGGTAACAATCACCCGCATCGAGGTTGTGGAAGTCGTCGCTTCCATATAGCGGTGCCGGGCCACCCGCGTGTCTCGCCTATCCGCCTAACTCCTCGCCTGTGCCTGCATCTGCGCCGTCATCTGCCGCGCCATCCGCAGGAAGTCGTGCGGGTACGGATAGCGCGGCTCGCTCGCCGCGTCGATTCGCTCCACCGTCTCCGCAGGCAGTGTTACGTCGAGTGCCGCCAGGTTGTCCTCGAGCTGCTTCACGCTCTTCGGCCCGATGATCGGCGCGACCACACCCGGCCGCGACAGGTTCCACGACAAGGCCAGCGCGATCGGCGAGATGTCGAGCTTGGCGGCCTCTTCCAGCAGGACCTCCATGATCGCGTGGTTGCGCTCGCTCAGTGCCCGTGCTCGCCAGATTTGTTGGAACGGCCCGGGTGCGGCAAACCGCGTGCCCTCGCTCGGTTCCTCGCCCTTCTTGTATTTCCCGGTGAGCATCCCACCGCCCAGCGGGCTCCACGGAATGATCCCCATGCCGAACCGCTGGCACACCGGCACGATCTCAACCTCGATGTCGCGGGCCAGGATGCTGTACTGCGGCTGGAGGCTGATCAGCGGCTCCCAGCCCTTCATCTGCGTGATCGTCGCCGCCTCCACGATCTGTGACACAGGCCAGTTCGACACGCCGATGTACCGCACCTTCCCCTCGCGCACGAAGTCCCTCAGCGTGCTCAATGTCTCCTCAAGCGGCGTATTCTCGTCGTAGCGGTGCATCTGGTAGAGGTCGATGTAGTCGGTGTCCAGCCGCCGCAGGCTGTCCTCGACCGCCCGCCGCAGGTGCTTGCGGCTCGTCCCGCCCTCAAACACTCCCGGGCCGAGGGGCGACGCAGCCTTCGTCGCGATCACGACGTTGTCCCGCCGGCTCTTCACTGCCTTCCCGACGATCGTTTCCGACTTTGTGCCCGAGTACACATTCGCCGTGTCGATGAAGTTGTGCCCGCCGTCGAGGTAGGCATTTATGATTCCGATCGACGTTTCTTCATCGCAACCGAACTGCTCGTTACCAAAGTTGATCGTCCCCAAACACAGCGGCGATACCTGTAGTCCGGAGCGGCCCAGTTTGCGCAGTCCTCTCGACGACATTTATGACCTCCTTCGATGTGATGAACCGGCCCGCAGTATACCAAAGGGGCATGGCTTGCGGGCTTGCGGGTTTGCCGTCAGTCCGGCAGCGTCACGAGGCTCGTCGTGCTCTGAATGCCGTCTATCGTCCGTATTTTCTCGCCTAGGATCGTCGGGATGTCCTGCAACGTCTCGACCTCTATCTCGACGACGATGTCATACGGGCCCATCACCTCGTGCAGCTCGACGATATGCGGCACCTTCGATATCTCGTCGTGGACGTGCTTCGTCTTCGTAGGGTCTGTCACCACGAGAACGTATGCTTTAACAGCCATTTGGGTGCTCCTTAACGCTCCGGCGGTCGGGTGCAAGTTTCGCGCATTATACGACACGTGCCGGCCGTTCGCCACGAGGCGTAGAATGGGGAAGAAACCACCATGACGAACCCGAATGACCCTCTCGGCGCTCTCGCGAACCTGGAAACATCCGCCGGCCCCGTCTCCTACTACCGCCTCCACCGCCTCGCTGAACTCGGCCTCACCGACATCCACCGCTTGCCTTTCTCCGTCCGCGTGCTCCTCGAGAACCTCCTCCGCCGCCTCGACGGTCTCATCGTCACAGAGGACGACATCCGCGGGCTCGCGTCCTGGTCGCCCGGCGCGCTGTCCCCGCGCGAACTGCCCTTCCTGCCGGCGCGCGTGCTCCTCCAGGACCTCACCGGCATCCCCGTCGTTGCCGATCTCGCTGCCCTTCGCTCTGAAGTAGCTCGCCGGAATGGCGATCCGCAGCGCGTCAACCCGCTCTTTCCCGTCGACCTCGTCGTCGACCATTCGGTGCAGGTCGACGCCTTCGGCATGGCCGATGCCTTCCGCATCAACGTGGCGCACGAATATGAGCGCAACGGCGAACGTTACGGGTTCCTGCGGTGGGCCCAGGAGTCGTTCAGCAACTTCCGTGTCGTTCCGCCCGGCGCCGGCATCGTCCACCAGGTGAATCTCGAGT
>VBJT01000026.1:0-14796 GCA_005880075.1 Chloroflexota bacterium | reverse complement strand
CGGAAGCCGCGATGCTCGGCCAGCCGCTCCCCTTCGTCGCTCCACAGGTCATCGGCGTGCGCATGACCGGCGAGTTGCGAGAGGGCACGACGGCGACCGACCTCGTCCTGACCGTCACTGAAATGCTCCGCCGCCACGGCGCTGTCGGAAAGTTCGTCGAGTTCTGCGGCCCGGGTCTTAGCACGCTGAGCCTTCCGGACCGCGCGACCATCAGCAACATGTCACCGGAATACGGCGCCACCTGCGGCTTCTTTCCGGTCGACGTCGAAACGTTGCGTTACCTGACGGCGACCGGACGCCCGTCCGCCCAGGTCGAGCTCATCGAGCAGTATTGTCGCGCTCAGGGCCTTTTCCGTGAAGATGGCACCCGCGACCCCGAGTTCAGCGATCTCCTGACGCTCGACCTCCGCTCGGTCGAGGCCAGCCTCGCCGGTCCTCGCCGCCCTCAGGACCGCGTGCCGCTCGCGGAAGTCAAGAGCAGCCTCGAACAGGCCTTCGGTGAGCAGTTCCCGTCCGGCCGCAAGGCGAAAGAACGTATGGACTGGGAGTCGACAGCACCCGGCGAAACAACGCCGCCCCCGGCAGACATCCCGGCGGTCGACCCTCGTCCAAAGCATGCGGTGGTCGCGCTGAACGGACACCGCGCAGAGCTTTCGCATGGCTCCGTCGTCATCGCCGCGATCACGAGTTGCACCAACACCTCCAACCCCTCGGTTATGCTCGGCGCCGGTCTGCTCGCCCGTAATGCCGTTGAGCGCGGCCTGAGCATCCCGCCGTATGTGAAGACGAGCCTCGCGCCGGGCTCCCGCGCCGTGGTCGATTACCTTCGGCGCGCTGACCTCCTCCGCTTTCTCGAAGCGCTGCATTTCGACCTCGTCGGCTTTGGCTGCACGACCTGCATCGGCAATAGCGGCCCGCTGCCCGAGCCTGTCGCGGAGGCGGTCGATACGAACGGCCTCGTCGTCGCCGCGGTTCTCAGCGGCAACCGGAACTTTGAGGGACGCATTCACCCCCAGGTGCGCGCCGCGTACCTCGCGTCGCCGCCGCTTGTAGTGGCTTACGCGCTGGCCGGCACGGTCGACATCGACCTCCGGACGGAACCACTCGGCCGCGATTCCAGCGGCCGGCCAGTGTACCTAGCCGACATTTGGCCGACGTCCGAGGACGTTCAGACCACGGTCGCAAGCGCCATCGACTCCGAGATCTTCAAAGAGACATACGAGCATATATTCGACGGCGAGGAACGCTGGGCGGCTCTCAACGTACCGACGGGCGCTCTCTGGGAGTGGGGCGACGCCTCAACGTACCTCCGCGAGCCGCCGTTCGTTCGCGGCATCGCGACCGAGCCGCCCGTAGTTCGCGACATCAGTGGCGCGCGCGTGCTCGTCATGATGGGTGACTCGGTGACCACCGACCACATCTCGCCCGCCGGATCGATCGCCCCAGGCAGCCCGGCCGCGAAGTACCTGACCGACCATGGGGTCGATCGCCGGGACTTCAACAGCTACGGCTCCCGCAGGGGCAACCACGAGGTGATGGTGCGCGGCACTTTCGCCAACGTCCGCCTGCGAAACGAGCTTGTGCCGGGGGTCGAAGGCGGCTGGACGCGCCACTTCCCCGACGAAGAAGGCATCACCATCTATGACGCCGCCCTGCGCTACCAGGCAGAGGGCGTCCCGCTGATCGTTATCACCGGCAAAGAGTACGGGACGGGCAGTTCGCGCGACTGGGCCGCGAAGGGCACGTCGCTTCTCGGCGTACGAGCCGTCATCGCCGAGAGCTATGAGCGCATCCACCGCAGCAATCTCGTCGGTATGGGCGTCCTCCCGCTGGAGTTTGCCCCCGGCTTCTCACGCGTCTCGCTCGGGCTCACCGGCGCCGAGGTCTACCACATCGAAGGACTTCGCGAGGGCCTCGAGCCGAAGAAACATCTCGTCGTCCGCGCGGTTGGCCCTGACGGCGCCGAGACGAGCTTTCCGGTCCTCGCACGCGTCGACAGCCCGCTCGAGGTAGAGCAATACCGCCACGGTGGCATCCTGCCATATATGCTCCGCAGACTGATGGCGACAGCCGCTTGACAGACTCCGCGCCCGGCGTATAATCGAGCCCGATAGCGAGCGAGCGCTCGCTATACAACGGAGGGGCCCGGGGTGCCAAAGCTTAAGCCTCAAGAGCTCGAAACGCGACGCAAAGAGATCGTCGACGCGGCGCGCGCCTGCTTCCTGCGCAACGGCTTCCACCGCACTACCACTGTCGGCGGCAAGGACGAGATCATCGCCGCTGTCATCCAGGAGACCGCAAACGAAATGGTCGGACGGTTTCGCGCGCTGATCGATTCGGCCGGCGACATCCGGCAGGCCTTCGCCGATATCTCTTCCTTGTTCATCGATACGATGCACGATCCCAACATCGATAACCTCGTCCGGCTCGACATCGAGATCTGGGCCGAAGGCCTAAAGAACGCGAAGCTGTACGAGATCTGCAAGCAAAGCTGGGGGATGCGCCGCGAGCTGATGGAGCACTTCGTCAGGCGGGGTGCTGAAAGTGGCATTTACAGCATGCCTGACGTCGACGCGCGCGGCCTGTCCAGCCTGCTGGTCGCAACGCTCCTGGGAATGCGCATCGGCAAAGTCCTTCTAAAGGATGATTTCGACCTCAACGGAGCGATCGCCGCAATGTTCCTCGTTCACAGCGGACGGCTCACGACAGAGCTGCCCGACCTGAACGAGATCATGGCGCCGGTAACACCCGGGACCCCCGCCGCCGCCAGACGAGCGAGCTAACAAACCGGCCGCCCCGATTTCTCGGGGCGGCCCACATATTCCAAGAACCGCCGTGGAGCCCATGACACGGCGGTTCTGAGCGTCTACAGGGGTGGCGAGGCCCCTGGGGGTGCGGCGTTCCCCGTAGATCCGAGACGCCGAGGTCCGGGACCGCCCCGTGTCATCGGGCCGGTCAGGGCCGGGACAGACCGGGCGCCGGGCAGGTCCATTCCAACTCGCTCCACCCATCCGCGCCCCTCGCGACCTGCCGCGTCCATCTCGTCCGGCCTTTCGTTCGAAACTTCCTTATTTCGGTTACACGAATTAGACGCCCAGTCCATACCTCAGTCAATAGGTTTGGCAACAAATGATAGAATTATCGAGCGAGCGCTCATTATACCGAGAAAGCGCTCGCTTTGCTGACGCAAGCGCTCTATTTGGCGCCAGTCTCCCCGCGTAACCTTTTGATCGCGCTGCGCAGTCTCTCCAATGTCCGTTTATGTCCCAGAACCTCCATCGTCTCGAACAGCGGCGGCGTGGCCGTCTTGCCGGTCACCGCCACCCGAAGCACGCCGAACAGCTCGCCCGTCTTTACGCCAAACTCTTCGGCGAGAGGCCGTACGGCCGCCTCCAGCCTCCCGTGCTCCCATCCATCCGCCGCCTCGAGTCGCTCCGTCGCCGCTTCCAGCGCTTTCAGCGCCGCCGCTGGGTCGCTGGCGTATCGTTTGCCCAGCAACGTCTCAACGTCGTACTTGAGATCGCCGTTGGTGAAGAAGAAGTCAGCCATGTCCACGATTTCGCTCAGCAGCTTGATCCGCTCCTTGACGAGCGGAATAATGCGCATGAAGAGTTCGCGATCGATCGGGCGCGCCAGATGGCGCTCAAGGAACGGCGCCGCCTCGTCCGCCAGTCTCTGGTCGGGCATCTCCCGAATGTAGACGCCGTTCATCCAGACCAGCTTCTCGGCATTGAACACCGCCGGGTTCGTGAGCACTCGGTCAAGGTCGAAGTGGCGAATCAGCATATCGCGGTCGATGATCTCCGTGTGGTCATCCAGCGACCATCCCAGCAGCGCGAGGAAATTCACCACGGCGTCCGGCAGATAGCCCTGCTCCCGGTATTCGAGCGCCGCGTGCGCACCGTGCCGCTTCGATAGCTTCGAGCGGTCCGGGCCAAGGATGCGCGAAAGATGCGCGAAGGCGGGCGGCTCCCAATCGAACGCCTGGTACACGAGAAAATGCCGCGGCGCGCTCGGCAGCCACTCTTCTCCGCGCAGGACATGCGTCGTCTCCATCAAATGATCGTCCACTTGCGCCGCAAGATGATATGTCGGGTAGCCGTCCGACTTCAGCAGCACAAAGTCATCGAGCGTCTCATTCTGAAACGTCACGCTCCCCCGCAACACGTCGTGCGTGACTGTCTCGCCGTCAAGCGGCGTCTTGAAGCGCACAACTGGACTTGTTCCCTCCGCCTCGACTGCCCGCCTCTCCTCCGGCGAAAGGCCCCGGCAGTGCCGATCGTAGCGCGGCGGCTCCTTCCGCACCTGCTGCGCCTTCCGCACGCCATCCAACCGCTCGGGCGAGCAATAGCAGAGATAGGCATGGTCCTCCGCGACCAGCCGATCGGCGTGCTCCCGGTAAATCTTCAAGCGCTTGGACTGCGTGTACGGCGCATACGGCCCGCCCACATCGGGGCCCTCGTCCCAGGTGAGGCCCAGCCAGCGCAACGCCTCCATCTGCGCCTCGATGCCGCTCTCGATGTAGCGCGCCTGGTCCGTGTCCTCGATGCGCAGAAAGAACCGCCCGCCGTAATGCCGCGCGAGCAGCCAGCTAAACAGCGCCGTCCGCATGTTCCCGAGATGCGGCTCCCCCGTCGGGCTCGGAGCATAGCGCGTCCGAACAGTCATCTCGTAAAGGATAAAACATGCGGGAAGGACCGTTTCACTGCTCACCTTTCACGTCCCTGGCTCCTGGCTCCTTCCTCCTTGCTTCCAGCTCCTATCTCCTTGTTCCTAATTCCTTCCTCCCTGTATCTTTTCCCTCATGCAGGGCGTGCATGACGTACATCCCGACAGCATCGGCACGCTCTTCACCAACGGCTTTGAGCTCCCCTACGTCGAATACGGCCAGATGGAACCCGCACTGAAGCTGGTCCTGGACGGCGAGGATTACTGGTACTACCGCACGCTCCCACTCAAGGGGTACGGCGCCGTCATGCCCCGCTACATCTCGCAGCTTCAGGCCGAGGGTCACAAGCCCATCCTCGCCCGCTACGGCACCCGTATCTACATCTACGCGACAGGCGTCACTCCCATCGGCGCGGGTAAGCCGCCGGCGGCTTGAGCGAAGCACTTAACAACAGCCTTCGTCCCTCGCTATAATTTCCTCACCGGAGCCCAAATATGTTCAAGGGAGAGGAGCATCCATGCCGCTATACATGGACTTCCATAGGAAGATCAACGGCCTTACTGCCGAGGCCGTCGCTGGTGCCCACCAGCGCGATCTTCGAGTCCAGGACAAGCACGAGGTGAAGTACCTCAAGTACTGGTTCAACGAGGACACCGGCCAGGTCTGGTGTCTCATCGACGCGCCTACCAAGGAGGCGGCCGAGGCCGTCCACCGCGAGGCACACGGTCTCGTAGCCGACGAGCTGACCGAAGTCAAGGAAGGCTCGCAGTCCGCGCGCGGTTGTAGACTACGCCTCCGATTGGGGGTGCAGTCAGGCCGCGTGCAACCGGCTCAGCGCTTCGCGAAGGTCCGCGGGTAACGGCGACACGAACTCGACCGTCCGCCCGCCCAGCGGCATCGCGAACGCCAATTTGTGCGCGTGCAGGAACTGCCGTCCGATAGCGTCTGAGCTTCGGCCGTATGTCGCGTCGCCTTCGACAGGATGGCCGATCGCTGCCAGGTGCACGCGGATCTGGTGCGTCCGCCCCGTCACGGGCTCCACCTCGAGCAGCGAATACTTCCCGCCCGCGATCTCCTCTCGCACGCGATATCGTGTAGTCGATTCCCGGCCGTCAGCGACCACCGCCATCTTCTTGCGGTTCTTCGGGTGGCGCCCGATCGGCGCTTCGATCGTCCCTTCCCGCGGCGACGGGACTGCCCGCACGAGAGCAAGGTAGGTCTTGCGCACTTCGCGCTCCTTCAGCTGTCGCTGGAGCGCGCGCTGCGCCCGATCGTTCTTGGCGACGACCATCAGCCCCGACGTGTCCTTGTCGAGCCGGTGCACGATTCCGGGCCGGAGCGCACCGGCGATCCCACGTAGGTCCGGGCAGGCGGCGAGCAGCGCGTTCACGAGCGTGCCGCTCGGATGCCCGGGCGCCGGATGCACCGTCAGGCCTGCTGGCTTGTCCAGCACGATGATGTCGCCGTCCTGGTAAATGATGGTCAGCGGGATCGCTTCGGGCTGGAGATTGATCGTCTCAGGCGGCGGGATCGTGACGCTTACGCTCAGTCCGGCCGAGACGCGCTCGGACGGCTTTGCCTGGCGGCCGTCTACCGCTACGAGCCCCTCGTCGATCAGACGGCGCGCATGGCTCCGGGATAGTTCGTGACAGCGCCGCGCGATGAACGTATCGAGCCGTTCGCCGCCCCGGTCAGCCGTCAGCTCCAGCGTTCTCATCGGTAGGAGTGTTTGATTTCGGCGCGAAGACGAGGTAGCCGACGATAACCGTCGCTATCGCGATCGTAAGCGACGAGTCGGCGACATTGAACGCCGGATACGAAGGGAAATCGATAAAGTCGGTAACTTCGCCCAGGCGGATGCGGTCGAAGAGATTGCCGGCGGCGCCGCCGAGCATCATGCCTATTGCCACAGGGGCGATCGGGTGGTCGAACGGCGGGTAACGGTAGTAGAGGTAGATCGCGGCCAACCCGATACAGGCCATCACCACCAGGAAGACCGTCTGGTCCTGCAGAGACAGGCCAGTCGGCGCCCGGCCAGGACTCACCTTTTTCAAGCGATGCCCGGACAATCGCCTTCGTCACCTGATCGAGGGTGAATACGGTCAGCGCCGCGCCCCAGAACAACAGCGGCTTCACAAGAGACCAACCTGTCTTGGGCGGGACGGGTTCAGTCACATCCACAGGCTGCATCGGCTAGATGTTATCAGGTCACTTACGGCTGATCCCTGATAGCTGACGGCTTTCAGCCTCTGCTATTCTCGATTCAAGGAGGCGTTATGGTATCGAACATCCTCTCCCGCCGCCGCGAAGACCGCGAAAAATGGGGCGACCGCCTGCCACCCGGACAGAAAGTGGTCGAAGATTGGCCGGTGCTCACCTACGGAGGCACGCCGCGCGTCGACCTCAAGAGCTGGCGTTTCCGCCTGTTCGGGCTCGTCGAAAAAGAGGCCGAGTTCTCGTGGGAGGATTTCACCTCGCTGCCCACGATCACCGTCCATTGCGATGTCCATTGCGTAACTTCGTGGAGCCGCATGGATAACGTGTTCGAAGGAGTTGCGTTTCTAGAGCTGATGAAGCATATCAAGCCGCGGCCGGACGCGACGGCGGTGATCGCGCACTGCTTCGGCGGCTACACGACGAACGTCCTCCTCAGCGACCTGATGCGAGACAACGTCCTCGTCGCCTACAAGTACGACGGCAAGGATCTGGCGCCCGAGCACGGCGGCCCCTGCCGCCTGGTCGTGCCGCACCTCTACTTCTGGAAAAGCGCCAAGTGGCTGCGCGGCCTCGAGTTCATCCCCAAGGACCGCCCGGGCTTCTGGGAGCAATACGGCTACCACATTCGCGGCGATCCCTGGAAAGAGGAGCGCTACTCGTAGTTGTCAGTTTTCGGTTTTCGGTTTTTGCAGGAATAGTCGATGACTGAACGCAACTTTGGCGACGTAATCGTCAAGCCCTCACCCATCCACGGCCTCGGCGTCTTCGCCGCACGCGGCTTCAGGGCCGGTGAAGTCATCTTCGACACAAGCGAGCTCCGAGTGATCACCGGCGAGGACCCGTTGCGAGAGGGCGAGGAAGAGCGCCACTGCGACTGGCTCGCCGACGGCCGCCAAATCCTCCTCCCCAACCCCGCCCGCTACATCAACCACTCCTGCAATCCAAGCGCGTGGAAGGAGTACCGGAATGTCGTCAGGCGTTGCGCGACCGCCTTCCGTGACATCCGCGCCGGCGAGGAGATCACCCACGACTACCGCATCGACGGCTTCGGCGACGTCGTCTGGGAATGCAACTGCCGCAGCGCCCGCTGCCGGAAGATCGTCCACTCGGACTTCTTCCAGCTGCCGCTTGAGCTCCAGATTGAATACCTGCCCTACCTCAGCGAGCTTTATAAGCGGGTCTTCCGCGAAAAGCTCGGCCGCCTCGGCCAGCAAATGGCGGCCGCGCAGGCCACTCGCCGCCCAACAATCGCCATCTTCCGCTCATCAATCGCCCGTACGTCATCCTGAGCGACGACCAGCTTCGCGCGCTGCACCAGCTTCTCCCGCGAGGCGCCTAGGGTCGGGTAAAGATTCGCGCGTAACCGTCCGTTTCTAGATACTAACCGCGAACGACCATGACTACCGTTAGCGTACCCGTCGCCCTCGGCGACCCCATCAATACCGCAATCCTCACCGTCTCCCACTCACGTCATCCTAAGCGACGACCACCCCCGAGCGCGGCTCTGACGTTCTTCGCGAAGGGATCTGGGGCGGGGCCAACCTCTCTGCGCAGTAGGCCGACTCCCTAGCATGTTCGCGGACACGACCATGAGCACCGTCTCTGTACCCCTCGCCCTCGACGATTCCATCAACACGGCTATCCTTGCCGTGTCTGAGGACAAACTCGAAGCCTTCCAGCGGGATCCCTTCGCCGAAATCGCCGCTCGCTCGGGCGTGCCAGCCGAGACCGTCATCGAGCGCATCCGCGCGCTTCTCGCGGCCGGCACTATCCGCCGCGTCCGCCAGACCCTGCTCTCGACGAACCTCGCCGACGGCGCGCTCATCGCCTGGCAGGTCCCCAACGAACGCCTTCACGAAGCATTCGATTTCATGTTCCAACGCGACCCCTTCTCCGGCCACGTCGTAATTCGAACCACGGACTCAGAAACGGCAGGCTCGAAATACCGCCTCTGGACCACGGTGAAAGCCCCGCAGGGCTTCTCTCTCGAGAAGCACTGCGCCTTCCTCGCATCCCGTGTCCGCGCACAGACCTACCGCATCATGCCCGCGAAGGCGCTCTTCGTACTCGGCGTCGGCCATACCCGCCGGCGTGGGATGGAGCCGGGATCGAAGTCGGACGAGCCGGCCGAAGTGATGTATCCGCAGGTCATCGAGCTCAGCGAGCTCGAGTGGCGCGTCCTCACCGCGCTCAAACGCGAGTTCAAGCCGGACGAGATCGTTCGTGACCTCTGGCACTCGCGCGCCCAGGAGGGGGGCGTCTCGCTCGATGAATTCTGTCGCGTCGCGGAGTCGCTGCACCAGCGCAAGCTCCTCGGCCGCTTCTCGACCTTCCTCGAGCACGTCAAGGAGACGGCCAGCGGGGAACGCGTGACGCGTTACAATGCGCTTTTCCACTGGGCTGTCCCGCCGGGCCGAGAGGTCGAGGCAGGCCGCGAGGTCGGCCGTCACCACATCCTCACCCACTGTTACTGGCGAGAAGCGGGGCCCGAGTTCAACAACGTCAACGTCATGGGCGTCGCGCACGGCACCGACAAATCGCTCGTCCTCGCCCACAAGGCCGCGATCGACGCGCACCTCGTGGCGCTCGGCATCCCGGTCGCCTACACGAACGTCTTTTGGGGCGGCCGCAGCGAGATCAAGCCCAGCGAGATTTCCCCGCTGGCTTACGCGGCGTGGTGTAAGAAGATGGGGCTGGCAACGGAAAGACTACGGGCGAACTGAAAGGCGGGGCAAGCTCAAGGCGTCAGGGCTAGGCCCACAAGCACGTACCCTGCGAACCATGCGGTCAGGAGAATCAGCGCGCAGGCGCCAATTCCTGCTGTCATTGACGTAGCGGGCCGATAAACAAGCTCCCACGCGAAGATTGAACCGAATGTCAGCCAGAAGATGACTCCTCCCAAAGGAGACCCCGGCCATACGCCAAACAGAGCGCCGAGCGTACTGAATGCGAACCCGAGGGCTCCAATAGCGATACCAACAGCGCAAGCAAGGTAATGGAAAACGGTGCGAATGCCGAGACCCGAGATCCATCGCACCACCAAGAAAGGCCCGACCAGAGCTGAGAGTCCGATTTCTGAAATCAGCCTACTCGACGGTCGCGAAAGTACTTCGAGCATCAGGATCTCCGCAAAGCAAGTCCAGAAAGCTACGAGCCATTCGAACGATAGGCCGATCTGGACTAGGTGTGAGGCGAAAGTCAGGCCCCAATAAGACAGTCCCGTCGTAATCCCAAGGGCGCAAGCGCAGTAATGGAGAAGGTCACGCAAACTTAATGGTGCGCTAAGGTTCGACGCCGACCTAGTTAGCATTCCGCCGCCATTTTAGTCCTAAATAGCACAGTTTGGTTGGTTGCATCTGTCGACTGCTAACCTATAGCTCGTGATTGACGAACTTGCCGGCGAGGGCGGCGGCGATTCATCCGGCCCGGCCAATCGCGCGGCATTCGAGCGCATGCGCTTCTTCCTGCGTGAGATCGGCCAGGGCCCCCGCGCCGGCCGCGACCTCACGCCAGAAGAGGCCCGCGAGGCGATGTCGCTCATCCTCTCGCAGCAAGCGACGCCGGCCCAGGCGGGCGGCTTCCTGCTCGTCCAGCGCTACAAGGGCGAGTCGCCCGAGGAGCTGATCGGCTTCGCCGAAGCCGCTCGCGCCTCGGCCCGCGCGATCGCCCCGAACGTCGAAGGTCTGCTCGATATCGGTAGCCCTTACGACGGGCGTAAGAAGAGCATCGTCGTCAGCCCGGCCTCCGCGATAGTCGCGGCCGCGGCGGGCGTGCCGGTCGTGATGCACGGCGAGAAGCGCATCGGTCCGAAGTTCGGTGTCCCCATCGGCGACGTCCTCGAGGCGTTGGGCATCGGTATCGACGGCGAGCCCGAAGAGGTCCAGCGGTTGATCGAGGAGACGGGCGTCGGCTTCATGCGCCAGTCCCGCTTCGTGCCGCAGGTCTTCGCCCTGCGAGCGCTGCGGACGGAGATTGCCCTGCGCACCTGCTTTAGCACTGTCGAGAAGATCTACAACCTCGCGGGCGCTTCCTACAGCATCCTTGGCCTCAGTCACCTCCCCTACGCCCAGAAGATGCTGTCAGCCGCTAGCGAGATGGGCTTCCGGCGCATCCTGATCGTCCAGGGCATTGAGGGCAACGAGGACGCGCCCACGTCACGCCCCTGCCGCGCCTTTCTCTGGGAAATGGGCGAGAAGCGCGAAAGATGTCCGGCGGCGACGCGGCCGAGAACGCCACCATCGCCGAGGCGGTCCTCGCCGGCGAGCCCGGCGGCCACCGCGACCTCGTCGTGCTGAACGCCGGCCTTCGCATCTGGCTCGCCGAGCGTGCCGGCTCGATCGGCAAAGGCACCGAGATCGCGCGAGAAGCCATCGACTCCGCTGCCGCCCACCAAAAACTGGAAGAGCTGCGCTCGCGGCCCTAAACCTTGCTCCTACTCTACCGTTATCGTCCGAATATAACCGGTGCCTTCAAACGCCTTGTCCTGACCGCTTGTAAGCAGTGCCACTTCCCACTTCGATCTCTAACCCTATTCCCCTAAGATGACAGTATGCTATTAGTTCTCGTCGGCCGCTGGCCTGTCCTTCCGCAACTGTCGCCAACACGATCATCTTGAAGACAACCAAGAACTTTCCCGCCTTCAACGTTCCGCACTCCGAGAGAACACGTTTTCTGTGGAAAGCAATCAAGTCCAGCAGCCGGAAATCGGCATCAATCAAGCCCGCTTCCTTGTTCCATCCTCCCTGCTCGCTTACAATTTCCCCTGTCATGGATGACTTCGGCCTGGACATGGAAGAGGTCACCAAGGTCATCGAGAGCGCCCAGGTCCTCGTTGTCCGCTTCGCCATCGTCGACAAGCGCCTCCTCGTCGACACCCGCACCAACGAAAAGGAAGGCCCCTTCATCGGCGTCGTCCCCAAGGCCGGCTCCGTGGAAGAGCGCTTCAAGAGCCTAAAGCGCCTGCGACCCCGCTTTCCGCTGCCCGAGAAGATCATGTCCTTCATGTGGCCCCGCCACATGGAGACCTTCCGCAACTCCGGCCTCTGGAACCGCATCGAGGAGCGCCTCGTCAGCCTCGGCGGAGAACCGCTCGCCGAGCGCTGCAACGAAGTCTTCGGCGAATTGATCAGCGAGGAGAAGACGGAAGTGCTCGCCGCGATAAGAGGCGGCGAAGGTTATCAGTCCCTTTGGGAGCGGCGCGGCTAGCCCCTCGACCCACGTCCGAATGCAATCAGACGCCCGCCCCGGTGATGCCGCATCCCAGCGCCACGAGGCGCGCATCATAGCTCGCGAGGACGTCAAGGTCGTCCCGAAGCCCTGGGGTGAGGAACGTTGGCTTGCCCACACCGATCGCTATGCCGGCAAGTTGCTCATCCTCAAGAAAGGCCACCGCCTGAGCCTTCAGTACCACGAGCGAAAGCACGAGACGCAGTACGTTGACTCCGGCCGCATCAAGTACACACTCGGCAGCGTCGATCGCCCGGGCGAGTACGAAGAGGTCATCGCGCCGGCGGGTACCACGGTGACGCTGCCGCCCGGCGCGATCCACCGTATGGAAGCGCTCGAAGACTCCCGCTTCTTCGAAGTATCGACGCCCGAACTCACGGACGTCGTTCGCTTAGAGGACGACTACGGCCGCGCCGGGACTTCCGCCTGAGATTGCCACGGGGCGTGACATGAGGACCATCGACCTGCGGAGCGACACCGTAACGCTCCCTTCGTCGGAGATGCGCAAGGCGATGGCAGACGCCGAGCTCGGCGATGATGTCTTCGGCGAAGACCCGACTGTCAACCGTCTCCAGGAAATGGCGGCGAGCTTGCTGGGCAAAGAAGCCGCACTACTTGTTACGAGTGGTACGCAGGGCAACCTGGCTGCTTTGCTTACTCACTGTCGGCGGGGCGACGAAGTCATAGTCGGCCACTTGTCTCACACGCTTAACTTCGAGGTAGGCGGCGCATCTGCTCTCGGCGGCCTGATCATGAAAGCGGTCAGGAACGACGCCAATGGCCGGCTCAACCCGGGCGAGGTGAGAGCAGCGATGCGCCCTTCCGACGACCATTTCGCGCGGACCGGTCTCATCTGCCTCGAGAACACGCACAACTTCTGCGGCGGTACGGTCCTCGGCGAAGAGGACCTGGCCGCCGTCCGCGACCTGGCCGATGACCACCACCTCCCGGTACACATCGACGGCGCGAGGATCTTCAACGCCGCGGTGTCGCTCAATATACCTGTTTCGCGACTGGTGGCGTTCGCGGACTCGATCACGTTTTGTCTTTCGAAAGGCCTCGGCTGCCCTGTCGGTTCGGTCCTCTGCGGCTCGCGAGAGTTCATCGAGGAGGCGCGTCGCTATCGCAAGATGCTCGGCGGTGGTATGCGCCAGGCGGGTATCCTTGCCGCGGCCGGTCTTTACGCGCTCGACAATATGGTCGAGCGCCTCGCCGAGGACCAGGAGAATGCACGGATCGCCGCAGAGGCCCTAGCCGAAATTCCTGGGATCGCCTTGGCGCCTCCGCCGCAAACCAACCTCGTCTACTTCACCGTGGAAGGCTGGGACCTCGCGGCGTTCGTCCGCCGCTTGGCGGAAGAAGGGATTCTCTGTTTCGACGAAGGCGGCCGGATCCGCTGGGTGACGCACTTCGGGATCGAACGGGCTGACGTCGAGGAGGCAGTGGCCCGCCTCCGCTCTGTCATGGCTGCTGGCATAGGACTGCACCGGGCGGGCGTCTGACCGCGTGCGCCTAGCCCTAGCCCTCGTCGTCATCGTTGCTCTGCTCGGCGCCTGTTCCGGCGGCTCGGACGAGCTGGTGGCTCAAGATGTGCTCTCTTCGATCCCCTGGTCGGTGCCGGAAACCGCACACTACCGTTTGCTCCACGACGACGACCCCAAGGGCAGCGGTGAGCTGAAGATCGCGATGCGTGAAGGCGCCTTGGTGCTGAGCCAGAGCTTTGATATCCCCGACCAGAAGATTACGGACACTATCCAACTCGAGGCGGATACGCAAAATCTCCATCCAAAAGTCGTACAGCGCACGATCGACGGGCCGGAGGGAAAGCGCGATTGCACTGCCACTTACGATGCGAATAACGTTACGGTAGAACAGCAGGCCAAAGACGAGAATCGCAGGGACAATCTCACGGTCCCCGCTCAGCACTATGACAGCTGGTCGGACCTCTTTCTGTGGCGGACACTCAAATTAGTCGAAGGCGAAGAGCTAAAGTACGTCGATGTTCTTAGCTGTTCACTGACAAAGCCGGACCTCCTGCCGGTTGTCTTGCGGGTGAAGTCGATGGAAGAAGTCAATGTACCCGCTGGGAAATTCCAGGCTTGGCGCTTGGAGATCCGGTCGGGTGGACGAACGCAGAAAGCCTGGTATGCGAATAATGCCGCGCGAACCCTCGTGCGCTACGACAACGGCGACCTGGTGTTCGAGCTGGAATCGCTCAGCTGATTCTCGATAGCGAATATAGGAGCCGGGCGAGACATCCCGACAGGAGGGGTGGGTCGGGGAACCGGCTCAGCGTTGCCGGGAACCTTTGCCACAAATTCGACGAAAAAGACAAACGCTGCGAGTAAGAAAAGTACGAACCAGAGCATGCCGAGGCGGAGAAAGCGCAACCTTATACCTCGGTCGCCCTCACTGATGCCGGATAATTCCGGCGATCTCTAGCTAGAACGCGAAACGTTCTCGATGAGAGTGAGAGCGTAGAGGATGAGCGCGCAGGCCGCCAGGGTGGCCGCAGTGCCGACGCTCCATACGGCCGTCATATGGAGGGCCACGAAGTGCGCAGGGCGCGATGGTCGCACGAGACGCACGAGGTGGCGCGTAATCCCCACAGCCAGCCAGAGGAGCACGCCCCCGTAGAAGAGGGCGAGGACTGTTCCCGCTGCATCCAACATTGCGGCCTTAGA
>VBJT01000064.1:1677-11964 GCA_005880075.1 Chloroflexota bacterium | reverse complement strand
CGATTGAGGCCGGCGCTACCGGGCGAGGGCTACGCGGGACAGTCAGTCTGCGCGCGCGCGGGCGAAGTGGGCGAGAGCGAGCCGCACCTTCTCCTCGATCGGTGCGTCGGCGGGCAAATCACTTCGTGCTACAGCATCCGCCGCTTCTGCCTGCGAGTAACCGAGGCCCATCAGCGCCGCAACCACTTCCTCGGACTCGACGCCCGGTACGCCGATGGGCGCCGCCGTCGTAAGCTTGTCGCGCAAGTCGAGCACGATGCGGGAGGCGAGCTTTTGGCCTACACCGGGAGCGCGAGCGAGCGCGGCTGCATTGCCGGAAGCGATGGCATACGAGAGCTCGTCTGCTTTCAGGATCGAGAGAAGGGCGAGCGCGACCTTCGGGCCGACGCCGTTCACCGCGATGACGGTCTGGAAGAGCCGCTGCTCCTGGACGTCGGTGAAGCCGTACAGCGTCATCGCGTCCTCGCGAACGACGAGACATGTGTGGAGAGTGACCTCGGTACCGTTCTTCGCCCGCGCGATTACACCGGCAGGAGCGAAGACGAGGTAGCCGACGCCGTTCACATCGACGATAAGCGAGTCGGGGTTGCGGCCGGCGATTTCGCCGCGGATGCGGGCGATCATATCGGCAATGGGAAATGGGCAATCAGAACGAGGGAACGACTGGCGTTCAAAGCCGCCTCGCCGAGCTGACGGTTGATTGCTGATAGCTGATCGCTGACCGCTTGAGCGCGTGGCAGAGGGCCACGGCCAAGGCGTCGGCGGCATCGGCAGGCTCAGGGGGTTGGCTGAGGTTGAGGAGGGTCTGGACCATCATAGCGACCTGGTCTTTACCGCCGCGCCCGTAGGTGGTGACGAACTGCTTCACCTCCGACGGCTTGTAGAGGGCCGTGGGCAAGCCGGCCTCCGCCGCCGCGAGAAGGGCGGCCGCGCGCGCTTCGCCGACGGCGACCGCGGCGCGAATGTGGCCGACGATGAAGTCCTCGACGGCGACTTCATCGGGGCGGGCGTCCCGGATTACATCCGAGATGGCTTCGTGGATGCGGAGAAGGCGCTCGGCTATCGGCGCCTGGGCAGGAGGCGAGATGGCGCCAAAGTCGATGGCTAGGTAGCGGTCGCCGTCCGCGCGAAGGAGGCCGTAGCCGGTGCAGGTGAGGGCGGGATCGATGCCGAGGATGGTGAGGGTGGGGCTCATACTTTGGCCGGCGGGATTGCACCCGATCGGGGCGCATCTACGCGTGGTTGCTGTACCACTAGCCGGCGGCGTACTCCATGAGCACGGAATCGGGGAACTCAGCGTTGGAGTAGACCTTCTGGACGTCGTCGAGCTCTTCGATCTGGTCGAGCAGCTTGAGCGCCTGCGTGGCGACTTTGTCATCGAGCGGCGTCGTGTTCTTGGGTAGCATCGCGAGCTCCGCCGAGGCGATGTTCATGCCCGAGTCGGCAAGCTGACGGCGGACGCGGTCGAGATCGGTCGGGCCGGTATATACTTCCACAAAGCCCTCGCTTACGCGAACATCTTCGGCGCCGGCGTCGATGGCGACGAGGGCGATTTCTTCCGGGTCAGTATCCTTCGCCTCGAGCCCGATCAGCCCCTTGTTTTCAAACTGCCAGGCCACGCTGCCCGACTCTCCGAGGGCGCCACCGCCGCGCGTTAAGGTGGTGCGCAGCTCAGAGACGGTCCGGTTGCGGTTGTCGGTCAAGGTTTGCACAAGGATTGCCACCCCACCGGGCCCGTAGCCCTCGAACACGATTTCCTGGAGATTGGCCGCGTCGCCGCCGCCCGAGCCGCGCTCAATTGCGCGCTTTATCGTGTCGGCAGGCATGTTGTCGTAGCGCGCCTTGTCGATGGCGAGGCGCAGGCGAGGGTTCATGGCCGCGTCGCCTCCGCCTTCGCGTGCTGAGACAGTTATCTCGCGGGAGAGTTTCGTGAAGAGGTTGCCGCGCTTGGCGTCGTTGCCGCCCTTCTGGCGCTTAATCTGCGACCAGTGAGAGTGCCCACCCATCGCGGCTAAGTTTATCAGGTGTGAGCTGTCCGGTGTCGGGTGTTAGTCGCCGGCGAGGGGTTATCCTGTGGGCGTGCTCGTATTCGATAGAGGGGAGACGCGTTTCTGCTATCGCGTGGCCGCGGTAATCGCGGATCGCGGCCGTGTGCTGATCCAGCTGGTCGAGGAGGGCCCGGAGTCGGGCGAGACGCCGTTCTATTGCCTGCCGGGGGGGCGGGTTGAGCACGGGGAGACAGCGCTTGAGTGCATCAGCCGCGAAATGCTCGAGGAGTTGGAGGAAGATGTAAGGGTCGAACGGCCGTTATGGCTTGTGGAGAACTTCTTCGAACATGTGGGGATGACGTGGCACGAAATCGGTCTGTATTTTCTGGTCTCGCTCCCTGAGGGGTCTCGCTTCCTGGCATCCGACGGGCCGCACTGGGGTGTGGAGCCGGAGATCGGGATCAAGTTCCCGTTGGAGTGGCATGACGTGGAGAAGCTGGACGGTGTGCGGCTATTCCCATCATTTCTGCGCGAGCGGCTGAAGTCGCTGCCAGAGCGGATGGAGCAGGTGGTGCACCGGGACGGGTAGAGGTGGCGAGGCCAGAGGTCAGACCGTCCCAAGTGTGATGCGGTCTGAATCGATGAGTGGTCGCGGCTCTTCAGGAACAGGCATGCCCTTTCGGGGACGACGACCGTGTTGTCGACGAGGAGGTTCGCGCCGATGCTTGCAGCGAGGAGGACGGGGGCGGGTGATCAAGGCGATGCGCAAAGGCTCGGCTCAAATTACACTGCCCCGAGGGGCTCGGGGCAGTGCAAGGGAGGGCGGCAAGCAAATAACGGGCGGTATCCGCGGAACTGCGGAGCTCCTCCTGGTCCTTGGGGCGAACTAAGGGGCTGGCCCCTAGGCGATCTTTGCTGCCTCTGAGAATACGCTGTTCCCGGCAAGGAAGGATTCTTTCTGGAGGCCGGGCACATCGTGGAACACCTACGCCTACCAGGTGACTCCGAGTTGTTGGCGCATGGCGGAGATGAACGCTTCGTAATCCATTGCTTTGAGGGCGGTGAGCACCATCTGAGCGTCAGTGCCGACGGGGTAACGCAGCTTGTCTCCCTTTTCGATCGCTTCGACGATCGCTTCCGCGACCGCCTCCGGCTTCGTGCGGCTGCCGCGCGGGCCGGCGAGGCGGTCCATCACGCCCTCCCACTCCTGCACCATAGGAGCGTACGGCGATTCGTTCCCGGCGGCGGCGCCGACGTTCCGGCGATTCGAGGCGAATGGAGTGTCGATGCCGCCGGGCTCGATGATGTGCACGCGAATGCCCCAGTGGCCTGCCTCGAGCGAAAGCGACTCACTTAGTGCCTCGAGCGAGAACTTGGAGGCGGAGTAGAGGCCGTTAAGCACCGCGCCCACGCGCCCGGCGACCGAAGAAACGTTCACTATGACGCCGCTTCCTCGCTGGCGCATGCGCGGGAGGACGGCGGTGATCAACCGAAATGGCCCGTATACGTTGGTCTCGAACTGGTCCTTGAGGTCATCGACGGTCATCTCTTCGAGCGGGCCCCAGACCTCGAAGCCGGCGTTGTTGACGAGCACGTCGATGTCGCCCGCCTGCTGGAGCGCGGCGCGGGCGGAGGTATCATCTCGCACGTCGAGCGGGACGATGGTGAGATCCCAGCCGTTCGCCTTAGCGTCCTCCGCCAGGTCGCGGCCTTTGTCGGGCGTACGCATCGTTGCCAGCACGCGATAGCCTTTGGCGGCGAGCATTCGCGCGGCGGCGCGGCCGATTCCAGTCGACGTTCCAGTGATGAGGACGGACTTACCCGGCATGCGAACTCCTTTCGTAGCCGGCGGCCGTTAACCCTGCCGGCGCGTGCGTTTATCCGATTCCCCTGTCGACGGAGACGAGCTTTGGGCGATGAGAGCCCGCCTCGCCTTTGGGAACCTCAGTATAAGTGGCGATTGACGACTGTGTCGCCGTCGTTTACGAGACGAGCAGCAGCGTGCTGGCACGAATTCGACGACCGAAAGGACAGTACGCAGTCCCATAAGGGGATTTCCTTATGCTCCGTCTCGGTCGCAGTCCGATCCAAGCGGCGTTGGCATTATGGTTTGCCGCTCATCGTGCCTGCCGTAACGGGGATCCGTGGCAAATGCGGGTGCAGCCCAAGGGGACGGCAATTCAACGCAGCGCCGTTTGAGAGCCGGAGAACAATGGAGCGGGCGCCTACACGCTTCCGAACTGAAACGTATCAGCGACCCCCATGCTGCCGGCAATCAGCCCCGGGGAAGGAGCTACTAGAAGCGGCCGGGCGGAGAACCAAAGCCTCGAAAGGGGCCCTCGTGTGTCTCCCACTGGCGGCTATTGAGCAGCCGCGACATCTCGGGGTAGCGGTCGCTGGCTTCGCGGACCGAGACTTCCAGTTGGTCGCGGTCGGTGGTTTCGTCCCTCCGGTCCTGGCTCGTCACGGAAATCTCCTTTGCTCAATCGTCGGGTCGGGGAATTTCAAATTCTATTTTGATGCGCGACGGTGAAAAGTAGGGTTAACCAGTCCTTAACTTGGGTGAACGCTTGGTGAATAAGCGGAAGTGTGATTCTGAAATCGGTAAGGGCGGCTACTCGGGTGCTGTGCTAAACTAGCGCCTGCTTAGCCTGGAAGCGTAACGCACCGCGAGCAGCAATAGGAGGGCGAACCGATGCGCGAAGCTGTCGTAATTGATATGGTCCGTACACCGTTCGGGAGGGCAGGCCAACGCGGCGTCTTCCGGGACGTCACGCACGTAGAGCTCGTCGTGCCGCTCCTGAAGTCAATCCTGGAGAGGAACAAGGTGGGGGCGGAAGAGGTCGATGAGCTCTTGATGGGATCGGTCGGGATAGCGGGGATGTTGACGCGCTCCCGGCACTATGTGTTCGAGGCCGGCCTACCTTTCAGCATTTCGGCGACCGACATGAACAAGCAATGCGGCTCTTCGCTTCAGGCGTGTGCCCAGGGCGCGTTCGCGGTAATGGCCGGAATGTCGGACGTAGTCCTCGCCGGGGGCATCGAGACGATGGATCGTGTGCAGCCGATCAAGCCGGACGATGAGCGGAACCTGAGCCAGGTGCAATCAGCGGAAGTGATGTCGCGCGAGATGTTGCCGGGCGACTGGCCCGGCGACAAGAAGCCGAAGTGGAACAAACGCTGGTACCAGGTGACCGAGCCGTGGATTATGGACATGGGCGCCACCGCCGAGAAGCTGATAGCCACAAGAAGGCGATCCGTGCGCAGAAAGAGGGCCTTCTGGCGGGCGAAATCGAGCCCATCACAATCGAGTACTCCGATCGGTCAACAGCCAAAGTCGATACGGACCAGAACCCCCGGGAAGACACAACGCTCGAGAGGCTAAGTCAACTCAAGCCGTCCTACCGGCCGGACGGCCTCGTCACAGCAGGAAACGCCTGTCCGCGTACCGATGGAGCGACGATGACGTTGATTATGGACAAAGACGGGGCTAAGGAGCGAGGTCTCAAACCGCTGGCGACGGTCCGTCACGCCGCTACGGTGGGCGTCGATCCGACGATCATGGGGATCGGCCCGGCGCCGGCGACGCAGAAGCTGTTGAAGCGCACCGGCATGAGTATGGACGACTTCGACCTGATCGAAATCAACGAAGCGTTCGCCTGCCAGGTGCTGGCGGTGGGTGAGGAGCTTGAGTGGGACTGGGACAGGGTGAACCCGAACGGCGGCGCAGTGGCGATCGGTCATCCGCTGGGCGCCAGCGGCGCGCGATTGGTCGGGACGCTCGCCTACGAGATGAACCGCCGGGACGTCGAATGGGGTTTGGTCACGCTGTGCATGGGTGCGGGCATGGGAATGTCCGTTGCCCTGCAGAGAGAAACGCACGGCTGGTAGAGAGAACAGACAGCCCGGCTACTGTTGCAGCCGGGCTTCGCTGAGCTTGATTACTCGTTGCCGTGGTCTATGAGACCGGAAGCGATGGGCGCTCCAGGAACTCCCGCGCCTGCTCGTAGTTAAAGCGAGCGCCGCAGGTGTCGCAAACGTAAGTCGCCTTCTCCTTGTTGCCCATGTCTTCCGGCAGGTCCCACCTCTGGACAAGCGCCGTGTGCGGGCAAGGCGCCGGCTCGATTGCCTCCTCTTCCTTCTCTTTTTCCTTTGCTCGGCTCAGAAATCCCATTCCGTCACCTCCTGCTGTTCCAAAACGCATCCGGCTTCTTCACGTTAATCTAGGACGAGTTGCAAGCAGGTGTGCGTATCGGGAGCGGACTTGCAAATGCATAACAATCCCAGGCGCTCGCTGGAGTGCGCAAGCGCCGCGCGGAAAGCGTGCCTAACCGCCCACGGCGGCCACCGGCTGAGTGAGCCGCGAGAAGGTAGCACGCACAACCCTGCGGTTCGTGTAATCACCGCCGAACACCGGATCACTTGTGCGGTAGAAAGAGCCGTCACATGTGATGATCGTAATAACATCAGCCGGCGTTGGAGCCATCACCGAGAGAGCGTTTGGATCGTTGGGGTCGACAAGGAAGCTATCTGAGACTACGTAAGCGATCTCTGTCCCGTTGTCACCCCTCAGGACGATCGAATCGCCAATCTGGACTTCCTTGAGGTCATAGAAGACTGCGCGACCGTTCCAGGTGACGTGTGCGGCGAAAACGGCGTTGCTCCCCGTCCCCGGGGGAGCAGAGAAGTTGTACCAGGCGACATCGTCGGCGTTGAGCGGAACCTCCGGGACGCGATTAGCGTCCACGCCGTACGGGAAGACAGCCGCATTTACACCGATTTTGTCGATGATTATGTGGTATGCCGCCTCAGGGAGCGGCGGTTCCGGAACGGCGGCCACCACGGGCTCAGGAGTTGCCGCCGGCGCTCGTACCACGCCGAGCGGGCGGTCGTAGATTCCCCCCGGGTCAGTTCGGTGCTGCGAGGCAAGAGAGGGTACCGAAGTGTCGCCACCAGAAGCGAGTTCTCGATAAAGCCCGAAGCTGGTCAGGATAGCGCCCGCGACCACGGCTGAACCCCCCAAGACGAGCAAAAACGACTTGGTTAAATTTCGTCCGGCACGGGTGGCGCTCATTTACGTCAATAGGGGGACGACAAATCCCATTCCATTATAGGAGACGGCGACGCTGTTGCGGACTTGCGCGGGCCCGCAAAACGGTGTCTGTCCGGTAAACGTTGGCCCAATCTTGACGGCGCATGAGAGGCGGACTCGCTTTAATATAGGCATCACGACCCGACCAGCACGGTGAAAAAAACGACATTCGTAGCATGAGGAGCATTTCTTGCCGGACAACGACTCGCTGACCGCCGTAAGCGGCCTGAGCGTGGGACATTGGTCGGACAGCGAATCGCCGACCGGCTGCACCGTCATCCTCTGCCCACCGGATGGCGCCCTTGCGTCTGGAGATGTGCGAGGCGGGGCGCCCAGCACCCGCAACAGCGACCTTCTGATGCCGGGCCGCCTGGTTGAGCGGGTCCACGCGATTCTGCTTACGGGCGGAAGCGAATTCGGTCACGATGCGGAAGCTGGAGTGGTGCGCTGGCTCAAGGAGCAGGGGCGCGGCTTCCCTTACCCGAAGGGAGTGCTGCCGGTCGTCTGCGGCGGCGTCATTTTTGACCGGTCGATAGGCGATCCGGAAAGATGGCCGAATGCGGATTCGGGGTACGCGGCTTGCCAGAGCGCATCGGCCGGGCGCGTCGCCGAAGGCAGCGTCGGTGCTGGCACCGGCGCGACCGTCGCGAAAGCGCGGGGGATCGAGCGGGCGCTGAAGGGCGGCGTGGGAACCGCCGTGGAGCGCATGGCTTCGGGAATCCTGGTCGGGGCCCTTGTCGTCGTCAACTGCTGGGGTGAGGTGACGGACACGGATAGCGGCCTCGTGGTCGCTGGACCGCGGGGCGAGAAGCCGGGCACATTCGAAAGCACGCTTGAAGCGATGCGCGAAGCGCCTCCGCTGTCACCGTTTCTGAGGGGCGCCGAGAATACGACGCTCGGCGTGGTGGCCACGGACGCCGTGCTCACGAAAGAGAACGCCTACCGGCTGGCGATCATGGCGCAGGCGGGGTTGGCGCGGACGATCCGACCGGCGCACAGCCCGGTGGACGGCGACACAATCTTCGCGCTGGCGACCGGGGCGAACGAATCGCCCACTGACCTGCTCCAGCTGGGGACGCTCGCCGCGCGCGCCGTCGAGCGAGCGATCGTGCGCGCGGTGATGACGGCGACGGGCGTGCCCGGAGTACCGTCAGCGCGCGAGTGGGCGGGGAACAGAGGTCAGGGGTAGGAGGTCAGAGGTCAGACCGCGTGGCGGACATGGTTGCGTTCGTTCTCCTTGTGCTGGTCATCGTCGGAGCGCCGTTGGTCGGGCTCCTCCTGAGGTCGGCACCGCAACCCGGGACGAAGCAGATGGTTCTTCTCGGCGGCGCGGCCGGCGAAGCAGAACTGACGACTTGGACCTCCGCTCTCCGCAACGCCAATATTCACCCACGGGTGGTGAATATTGGAGGCACGGGTTACGGGCCCCTCCACGTATTACGAGGTCTGGGTTCCGGCCCTCGATGAGGAGAGGGCGCGCACAGTGCTAAGCCTGTAAACGGACGAAAACCTCGCAGCTCGAGGCCGACGACCATTTCACCTTTCGGAAGGTCGTGCGGCGGCCATCTTAACCGAACCTTCACTTTGGTGAAGACCGTCTTAACCGATGTATTAACCCGGCTCAGCGAAACTGTGAGTCGTAAATACCTCGCAGTCCCGCCTGGGCGCGCACCATTGGCCGCCTCCATAAGGCCGGTCAGGATAAGGAGTAATGATGAGCTGGTTAGAGGGCCGCCTACCCAAATGGGGTCCATTCGGTGGAGGAAGCACAGCCTTGCTGGAACGCGAAGAGACACCGGAAGCGGAGGTTGTGTCGTATGACGGTGGCCCGCAGTTGATGGTCCTCGTCAGCGACGCCTCGGGCGTAGCCTGCTTCAAGAGCCATGCTTTCCCGGATGCGCAGTCGGCCACGGAGTTTGTCCTGTACTGGTTCCGCCACGACACCGACGGGTTCAGCGCGTTCTGGGCAATGACGGAAGAGCCGCGGCCTCAAGACGGTATTGTGTTGGGAGCCGTCGCAGAGCCTCTGGTCATTATCAAAGACCTGGACCGAACGGATGTCGTCTACTCCTTTTCATTCGTCGACATCGAATCCGCGCGAGCTTTTGTTGACGACGAAATCCAGAGAGGCACCGATCTCGATCAGATAACACTCTACTGGGCGGCGCCGGTCAGGCTGACGACAGATGCGCTGGGCAAGGCAATCTTGACGCCGTCCGTCCCGCCGGGCGTGGAGGAGCAAACTCGAGCCGAAAGCGGCGAGATGTGGAGTAGAGTAGAACAACTCGCCGTCGAGCAGGCCAGCGAGCCGGATGGCGCCAGCGAGGCCCGCTTGGTCTTCCAGGAAGCGCCACACGCGCACACCGGCGTTGCTAACGGCATGTCGGTAGGGCAGGAGACCTTCGAGCTCACCTCGTGGATCGAGCGTGCACGCAGGAAGCCACGAACGAACGGGGCAGAAGAGACGCCGCCAGCGAGCCCCTCGTTCAACAGCCGGTTCGATGATCGCGAAACCGCAGCTTTCGAACCACCCGCCATCACTGACGAACTGCCGCTCGTCGATGCTCGCGAATCGTCAGCCGGCGCGGCCAGAATCGCGGAGACTGTGGAGGGTCCGGCGCTGGCCCCGCAACCGCCTGTCTCCGGGAACGCCTTCGAAGATGCGGCGGTAGAGGTAGTTTTCGAGGAAGCGGTGGTCGCGGCCGTAACTGAAGATAACGTCGTCGAAGCCGTCGCCGAGGAAGCTGTGATGGAAGCGCCCGCGGCCGAGTCAGCACAGGCGCCTGCACAGGTCGAAGTCGAAGGCGGTGTGGAACTAGAGGATCAACACGAACAGCGTCTGGAGGCTCCGGTCCATGACACCCAGTCGGATATTCAGTCTGTCGCTCCGTCCCTGGAAATTGAGGCCGCCGGGCACTCGGAGGAGCCTCACGAGCGATCCAACGGGTATGAGAATGGCTTCATAAGGCTCGAACCTTTCGACCTCGTCGTGCACACCAACGGCCACGCCAAGGTAGAGCCGGCGGAGCCACCCTCGGAGGTCACCGAACCGCCCGAGGCGACGGTACAGAGAGGCGCCGAGCACACCCTTGAAGACGAGACGGCCGATGCACTCGAAATTAGGATCGACATCCAGCTTGGCTCCTCACGGGCCATGAAAGTGAAGCGCTGGGACGCAAAGGAAAAGCCGTTCGACGGATTCAAGTC
>VBJT01000064.1:0-1534 GCA_005880075.1 Chloroflexota bacterium | reverse complement strand
TGCCCGCCTTCGCGGCCGCTTGCATCGAGGTAGTCTCGAAAGCTGGAGCCCCGGTCGCCGAGGGCAAGTTCAAGTGCCTCGCGAATGGCAGCATGCAGGCGCTCGACCCGACGCTTCGACAGTGTATTGGCCGCTCGCTTGGGGCTGATGCCGGCGATAAATAGCGCTTCATCCGCGTAGATGTTGCCGATGCCCGCGATCGCCTTCTGGTCGAGCAGGGCGCCCTTTATGGGGCCCGATCGGCGCTTTAGGAGGGCGTGTAGGTAAGCCGGCGTGAACTCTTCGCCCAGCGGCTCGGGGCCCAACTTCGCCGTCACAAGCGCTTCGTCGTCTACCAGCCACATCGTCCCGAACTTGCGCAGGTCCACGAAGCATAGCCACGCGCCGTCATCGAGGTGGAAGCTTGCGCGTAGGTAGGGCGACTCCGGATAGGCGCTCGCATCGTGGAGCAGCCGGCCGGTCATGCGCAGGTGGACGCCCCAAAGAAGGCCACCATCGAGGCGGAAGAGAAGATACTTGCCGCGGCGCTCGATGTCCTTGATCCGACGGCCCGCGATCTGGCGGCAGAACTCGTCCGGCGGAAGCAGCTGGATCAGGCGCGGGGCGTTAGCGGAAACCCAGGCTTCGCTTATCGTGCGGCCAACGACAATCGGCAGTAGATCTTGGCGGATGGTCTCGACTTCGGGGAGTTCCGGCACGGACTAGGTTGCGGCGAATTCTTCGACGCCCGTCGCTTCGCCGTACTGCATCTCGCCCCAGTTGCGGCCTGTCTTGGTGTCGACCTTCAGCGGTACTTTCATGTCCAGGGATCTCGGCATGATCTCCAGGCAGAGGCGGCGCGTTTCTTCGAGCTCCTCGCCGGGGCACTCGAAGATCAGCTCGTCGTGCACCTGGAGGATCATCAGGCTGCGCATCTTGCGCTGCTGCATCTCGGCGTCCAGGCGGTTCATCGCGATCTTGATGATGTCGGCAGCCGTCCCCTGCACCGGCATGTTGACGGCGGCGCGCTCCGCGGCGTTCCGCACGTTGAAGTTCGTCGAGTGGATCTCCGGGATGTAGCGCCGGCGGCCGAAGAGCGTCTCGACATAGCCGTATTCGCGGACGCGCTGGACCGTCTCCGATGTGTAGCGTTGCATGCCGGGATACTTCTCGAAGTAGGTGCGGATGAAGTCGCCCGCCTCGTCACGGGAGATCTTCTCGCGAACGGAGAGGCCGTAGTCGCTGAGCCCGTAGAGGACGCCAAAGTTGAAGACTTTGGCGCGCCGTCGCATGTTCGCCGTCACGTCTTCGATCGGCACATTGAAGACGCGTGCGGCCGTCGCGGCGTGGATGTCGTCATCGTTCTGGAAGGCTCCGACCAGCCCAGCATCCTCGGTCATGTGAGCGACGATCCGCAGCTCGACCTGCGAGTAGTCCGCCGCGAGCAGCATCGGGTCCGGACCCACGTCGCGAGCGATGAAAGCGCGCCTGATCTGCTCGCCAAGCTCCGTGCGGACGGGGATGTTCATCAGGTTCGGGTTGCTGGATGCTAGTC
>VBJT01000063.1 GCA_005880075.1 Chloroflexota bacterium | reverse complement strand
GATCCCGCTGACGCAGGTCGTCGCCAGAGTCCGTCCGGCGCAGTTAGCGTGATATAATTCGCCTCAGCGGGCCCCCTATTGGGGGCCGTCTTTACGTCCGAGACACGAACAAATGTGGGACAGACTCGAAGAGACCGAACGGCGCTACCGCGAACTCGAGGCGGAGATGGCGCGGCCAGAGGTGGCCGCCGACTACGACCGCCTGCAAAAGCTTGCCCGCGAGCACGCCTCTATGCAGGAGGTCGTGGGCATTCTCGGCGAATACCGGCGCCTCCACGAGTCCCTCGACGAGGCACGCGCCATTCTGGACGATGGTTCCGACCCTGAACTCGTCTCGCTTGCACGGGACGAAGTCGAACGCGATGAATCGAGGTTGGAGCTCCTTGAGGACAGGTTACAGCGTGCCCTGGTTCCCCAAAACCCTTTCGACCAGAAGGATGTCATCGTCGAAATCCGCGCGGCCGCAGGCGGCGACGAAGCAACTCTCTTCGCCAGCGATCTGTTTCGCATGTACAGCCGCTACGCCGAGCGCCAGCGCTGGGCCGTGGAAGTCCTCGACTCGAACCAGAGCGACCTCGGTGGCTTAAAGGAAATCGTCTTCGAAGTTCGCGGACGGGGCGCTTACAGCCGCCTCAAGTACGAGAGCGGCGTCCATCGTGTCCAGCGCGTGCCCGAGACTGAAGCTCAGGGGCGTATCCACACCTCTACCGCCACTGTCGCCGTCCTGCCGGAGGCTGACGAAGTCGAATATGACATCAACGACAACGACCTTCGTATAGACACTTTCAACGCAGGCGGCCACGGCGGGCAGAACGTCCAGAAGAACGAGACTGCCGTTCGTATCACCCATATTCCGACTGGGATCGTCGCCCAATGCCAGGACGAGCGCTCACAGCTCAAGAACAAGACCAAGGCGATGGCCGTTCTGCGCGCCCGGCTGCTCGACCGCGAACAGAGCCGTCAGCGCGACGAAATTGATTCCAATCGCCGCGCTCAGGTCGGCAGCGGTGACCGGGCCGAGAAAGTGCGGACCTACAATTTTCCTCAGGACCGCATGACCGATCACCGCGCCGGTTACACGCGTCACAGCCTCCCCGCTTTGCTTGACGGCGACCTCGACGACGTCATCGACGCGCTCGCTGAGCAAGAACAGTCGCGCTTGCTGGAGGCACAGCTGGCGTGAATGTCCTGGAGGCGCTCCGCCAGGCACGGCGCCTCCTCCCACCGGTCAGCGACGAGCCGGAGCTGGAGGCTGAACTCCTCCTTCGCCACTGTCTGGGCGTAGACCGGGCGAGCCTCTACCGGCTCCTTACCGCCGAATTGTCGGACGAGGAACAGCAGCGCTTTCGAGACTTGGTGCGCCGACGCCTCATTCACGAACCCACCGCGTACATCATCGGCCACAAGGAGTTCTTTGGGCTCGACTTCGAGGTGACGCCTGCGGCCCTAATTCCCCGGCCGGAAACAGAGGTCCTGGTTGAGCTGGCAATCGAAGCCGCCCACAAGAAACCTCTAGCCGATGCGGTTTCGATCGCGGACGTGGGAACTGGCAGCGGAGCGATCGCTGTCGCGCTCGCCAGCGCCCTCCCGGAAGCCAAAATAAGGGCGACGGACACCTCTCCAGACGCAATAGAATTGGCTCAACGCAACGCCCGGCGCCATGGAGCCGCCAAACGTATTAGCTTCCTCCAAACCGATCTCCTGGATAAGCTGACCGGACAGGTGGACGTCCTCGTGGCCAATCTCCCTTATGTCACAACGACAGACTGGAAGGCGCTTCCGCCGGAAATCAGGGATCACGAGCCACGCGAAGCCCTGGACGGCGGCCCCGGTGGCCTTCGCGTGATAAAACGCCTGCTCGAGCAAGCCCCCGATCACCTCAAGCCATCAGGGGTCGTTCTGGCCGAAATCGGCGACAACCAAGGCCGGGCGGCGAGAGAAGTCGCTCGCGCCGCCTTCCCAGACGCCGCGGTTAAAGTCATGCCTGACTTGTCCGGCCGCGACCGGGTGCTAGTAGTTCAGACTTAAGTTTTCGATGCCACCCTCCAGTTGACATTCTAGCGAACGCGCGTTCTAATACTCCTATGGCATCGGGCGTCACTTTCGAAGAGATCGAATGCAAGACCATCATCAATAGCACGAACACGCCGGGGCTCGGCTTCCGTTGGAGCATCAATCCCTACCGCGGCTGCCAGCACGCCTGCGTCTACTGCTTCGCACGCGGGACTCATGAATACCTCGGCTACGATTCCGGTCGTGACTTTGAGTCGCGTATTGTTGTCAAGACGAACGCCGCTGAAGTCCTTCAACGGCAACTGCGCAAGCCTAGCTGGAAGCACGAGCTCATCGTGCTCGGCACTGCTTGTGATCCGTACCAGCAGGCAGAGATGAAATATGAGATCACGCGGAAGATTCTCGAGGTCCTCCTCGATTTCCGCCAGCCGGTCCACATGCTCACCAAATCGCCCTCGGTCCTCCGCGACCTCGATCTCTGGTCGCAGCTCTCCGAAGCCACCGACGCCCAGATCGCCTTTAGCATTCCAACGCTGGACGAGGCAGTCTGGAAGAAGATGGAGCCCGGCACCGCGAAGCCCATCAAACGCTTCGAGGCGCTCCGCGAGCTCACGGCCGCCGGTGTGTTATGCGGAGTCATGATCGCCCCAATCATCCCAGGGCTTACAGACGACCAAGCACACTTGGAAGCAGTCATCCAAGCGGCTCGCGATCACGGCGCTAACTTCATTGCCCCGAACGTGCTCAACCTCAAGCCCGGCAGCAAAGAATGGTTCATGCCCGCCCTTCGCGAGGCCTATCCTCACCTCACGCCCCGCTACGAGAAGTACTACCGCGGTCCCTACGCCCCGAAGGATTACACGCAGCAGGTTACGGCCAAGGTCAACGAGCTACGGGACAAGTACGGCTTCAGGGAGCGGATGCATTCCCCGCCGCCTCGCCGCGATCAAGCTGGCCAGCTTCAGCTGGCGATCTGACGGCGCGGGGTCGCGCTCTCTCTGCGTCGGTCCTCCGCCATCGGGCAGATCGACAACGCCGTCCACGAAGGGCTCAACGAGTATGAAGTAGCCAGCGGCCTGACTGGTTGGCTAGTGGATTATAGGCGATAGATCCTGAACCAGCTAGCGGCTTAGCTGGTAGACCTTGCCCTCGGTCTTATGAGACGGGTAGAGCAACAGCACGTAGCAGAATTCACCTCCGTTTAGTCGCCGAAGAGGCCGCCTAACGACGTGACCTAGGACATTGCGACCGAGGAGAGAAAGGCCTCTTCGTTAAGCCATCTCGATCGAATCAAAACAAGAGCCTTCGCTTGCTCACGTTGAGGCTGAAGAATCCGACCGATGCCGCTATTTAGCGTCGCCTGAAGCTCGTACGGGGTACGGGTTTAAACGTGTTAAGGGGTGAAAAGGGGGGACGGTTTTATTCCTAAAGGTGTTCCGGCGTGCGGGAGGAGAGACACTCCAAGCCTCTCTGCCTAATTATATACCCTTGAAGCCCTAAGGATGGCGTATAAGGGCCTAATAACTCCCCTTTTCACCGGTTTCCGGGCGTGGTAAGTTTAACCTGCGATATCAGCGTTATGAATACCCGCCACCGCGCGACGAAAAAATTCACGTCTGCAATCTCATCCGTTATTAACAAACACGGAGGTTTTTGAAGATGCCCCGAAACATCGAGACAACGCGCCTTGGGCGCGAGGCTTTCTTGGCTAAGTTCGGTGGCGACCGCGCCGCCCTCGCCGAGCACATGGCCGGTATCCGCAGGCGTGAGGCTCGCCTTACCGCGCTCGGCAAGAAATTCGAGGAATTCCTCGCGATTATGGGCTACGAGTCGAAAAGGGTAGAGATGACCGGAACCGATAGCTGATTTACTCCAAAAAGAAGCCACCCCGCCGTTCGTCAATTGCGCGCGAACCCGGCGGGGCGAGGGAAAGGCTGGAAGCCTTGTCCGGTTCAAATAATAACGCTTCAAGCGACAACGGCAAAACGCCGGGTTCGCAACGATTCTACTCTGCACGGGTGGAGGCCGCGCTCTCTCAAGCGCGCAAGGGCCGATGGGTGATCCCCGTCCCCAAGGGCAAGAAAGCGCCTGCTATGTTGGCATGGCAGAACCTTCGTTTGACCGAAGCTGAGCTGCCTGGCTACTTCTCCAACGGTGAGAACTTGGGCTTACTGTGTGGGCTGCCACCCGAGAACCTCGCTGACGTCGACTTAGACTCGGTCGAGGCGCGTGCCTTAGCGCCCACCTTCCTCACAAACACCGTTAGAAGTGGAAGGCGCAGCGCGCCACTCTCTCATTGGTGGTACAGGTGCGACCATCCACCGCAGACTCGTAAATTTTGCGATCCTACGATCGAAGACAGCGATGAACGAGACGTGCTCTTGGAACTACGAAGTACCGGCTGCCAGACACTCATCCCGCCGTCTCTGCATCCGAATGGGCAAACGTATGAATGGGAAGCGGAACTGGAACCTGCGTCCGTTTCAGCAGAATGGTTGGGTAGACGAGTTTCCCAGTTGGCCGCCGCCACACTTCTCGCGCGGCATTGGCCGCGAGGCAGCCGTCATGACGCAGCCCTAGCATTAGCAGGCGGTTTGTTGCGAGCTGGGTGGACTGAAGACGAAGTCGCCGTGATGATCGAGGCGATCGCAACCGTCGCGGGCGACGAAGAGATCAAAGATCGCGCAGCCGCTTCATACTACACGGCCGAGAGGCTACGCGAGAACAAGCCTGCCACCGGATGGCCAACCCTCTCGGGGATAATTGGCGAATCGATCGTGACCAAGGTTTGTGATTGGTTAGGTGTACGCCAAGAGCAGCATTTCGAGCACCGGACGGATTTAGGAAATGCGCGAAGGCTTGTCGCTCGGCATGGGCACCATCTCCGCTTTTGCCATCCTTGGGGCAAGTGGCTCGTATGGGATGGCAAGCGCTGGAAGGAGGACGACAAGGACGAGCCGCGAGCACGAGCCAAAGAAACCGTCCGGGCAATGTACCAGGAGGCCTCTGAACTAGGAGATCGTGCGGAGCGGGAGGCGGCGGCGAAGTGGGCGATCGCGAGCGAGACGCGCGGCCGGATCGACGCGACGATAGCTTTGGCGCGCTCTGAGCTCCCCGTAGTTCCAGGCGAGTTAGACCGCGACCCGTGGCTGCTCAACGTCTCCAACGGAACTATGGATCTGCGAACGGGAGTGCTCCGGGAACATCGACGCGAAGACCTCACTACGAAACTCGCGCCGGTCATTTACAATCCCGAAGCGAAGTGCCCGCAATGGATCGCGTTCCTTCAGCGGATTATGGCCGAGGACGATTCCCTGATCTCGTTCGTACAGCGGGCGG
>VBJT01000062.1:2369-8510 GCA_005880075.1 Chloroflexota bacterium | reverse complement strand
GCCATGGCTAAGCAAAGGGGAGCTAGCAGCAGGCAAGGTCAAGGACTCATGTAGCATTTCTGATCGCCCTTTTTATCTTAAACGCCGGGGGGGCCTGGTCGGGTACCCGTGCGGCGCCGGCGGCGCTCGGCGACTTTGAGGCGGACGAGCGCTTTCTGGAGCTCGGCGGAGACGCGGGCGAGGTCAACGTCCGTCTCGCGGCGTTCGAGCTGCTGCTCCGCGCGAGGAGAAAGGAGCCAGGCGCCAGGCGCCAGAGGGCGAACGGCCGGGCGATTTCGCGCTTCCGATCGTTGGTCTGGGTCGCGGAAGGCATTCGCGGCAGAGACGTCGTGATGCGACAGGCCGTTCGTTCCTCAGCGTGACAATGTCGGGTCATGCAGCGTCTTTCTCCATCTTGGCTGCTGCCTCTTGGGCTTCTTCGATGGCTCCGATCATGTAGAACGCCTGCTCAGGGAGGTGGTCCCACTTGCCTTCGAGGATTTCTTTGAAGCCACGGACAGTATCCTTGACGCCGACATAGCGGCCTTCGCGGCCGGTGAAGACTTCGGCGACGAACATCGGCTGCGTGAGGAAGCGCTGGATCCGGCGCGCTCTCGCTACGGCCTGCTTGTCCTCCTCGGAGAGCTCTTCGGTGCCGAGAATGGCGATGATGTCCTGGAGGTCTCTGTAGCGCTGAAGGACAGCCTGTACGCCGCGGGCCGTGTTGTAGTGCTCTTCGCCGACGATGCGCGCGTCGAGGATGCGCGACGAGCGCGCGGTCGAGGGAGATAACGGCGTCGAGGTGGCCGAAGGTGGTGACGACGCCGGGATCGGTGTAGTCGTCGGCAGGGACGTAGATAGCCTGGAAGCTGGTGATCGATCCGCGCTTCGTAGTGGTGATCCGCTCTTCGAGGGCGCCCATGTCAGTCGAAAGGGTCGGTTGGTAGCCGACGGCGGAGGGCATGCGTCCGAGCAGCGCGGACACTTCCATGTTGGCGAGGATATAGCGGTAGATGTTGTCGATGAAGATGAGGACGTCCTGGCCGGAGGCATCGCGGAAGTACTCAGCCATCGTAACGCCCGTGAGGCCGACGCGGGCGCGTACGCCGGGCGGCTCGTTCATCTGGCCAAAGACGAGCGCGGTCTTCTTCAGGGTACCGGACTCTTTCATCTCCATCCACAGGTCATTGCCCTCGCGGGAGCGCTCGCCGACGCCCGCGAACACGGAGAACCCACCGTGCTCGGTGGCGATGTTGCGGATCAGTTCCTGAATGATAACGGTCTTGCCGACGCCGGCGCCGCCGTAGGCGCCGACCTTGCCGCCGCGGGTGAACGGCGAGACGAGGTCGAAGACCTTAATTCCAGTCTCGAAGACCTGCGGTGTTGTCTCGCGCTCATCCATAGGCGGGGCTGGGCGGTGGATCGGCCAGTGCTCGTCCGCCTTCACCTCACCCAGGCCGTCGAGCGCCTCGCCGAGCGCGTTGAACAGCCGGCCGAGGCACGGCTCACCCACGGGGACCGTGATCGGTTCGCCTGTATCGGTCGCCTCGGCACCGCGGCGCAGGCCGTCGGTTGTATCCATGGCCAGGGTGCGGACCCAGTTATTGCCGAGGTGTTGCTGGACTTCGAGGACGAGCCTCTTGCCGTCGCCCATGCTGAGCTCGAGGGCGTTGTAGATGTCTGGCAGGCCTTCCGCCGGAAATTCGACGTCGACGACGGTCCCGATTACCTGGACGACATTGCCTTTGGTGCCTTTAGGCATAGTTGACCTCCTGATTCCGTTCGGACGCCCGCTTAACGCGAGCGGAGATTCGCTGCCCCGCCTGACGGCGCGGGCGTTGCGTAGACGTGGGCGGATATATCCGCCCAGACGGGGGGTAAGTGGGGGACACCCCTACACCCCCGGCCTGCAGCGCTATTCCCATCGCAGAACTATCCGCATTAATCTGCGAGACACCCGCGGGGATCTGCGTTCTCATTTCGTCGCCAGCGCCTCTACGCCGCCGGTGATGTCGAGAAGCTCGCTGGTGATGCTTTCCTGGCGGGCTTTGTTGTAGACGAGGGTTAGGTCTTTCATCAGATCGTTGGCGTTTTCGGTGGCGTTGCGCATGGCGACCATGCGGGCGGACTGCTCGCTGGCAATGGCTTCGAGTGTTGCCTCGTAGACCTGCTGCTCGATGTAGCGAGGGAGAAGCTCTGCGAGCACGGTCTCGCGGTCCGGCTCGTAGATGTAGTCGACGGCGAGGGTCTCAGCGTGCGCGGGCGGCTCAACGGGCAGCAGCTTGAAGACCTCGGCGCGCTGGACGACGGTATTTACGAAGTGTGAGTAGATGAGGTAGACCTCATCGACGTTGCCCTCAATGAACTCCTGGATGGCCACCTGCGTGATCGGCCGGATGTCTGCGTAGACAGGATAATCTCCGATGCCGGTGAATTCGGCGATGACTTCTTGCCGGGTGCGACGGAGGAAGTCGCGTCCCTTGCGGCCGACGACGACGGCGCGTACAGGCTTGCCGGTCTCGACGATGAACTGCGCGACGCGGCGGTTGAGCGTCGAGGAAAGGCCGCCGGCGAGACCGCGGTCGGGTGTGATGAAGATGAGGCCGATGTTCTGAGGATCGTCCGTCTGGCGGAGGAGTGGATGGCGGGCCTCAGGGTCGATCAGAGGCAGCGTTTCCGCGAGATCGGCGAGCACGAAGCGCATCTTCTCGGCGTAGGGGCGGCCGGCGAGGGCGTTGAGCTGTGCGCGGCGCATCTTGCTCGCAGCGACGAGCTCCATCGCCCGGGTGATTTTGGCCGTGCTCTGGATGCTGCGGATGCGCCGGCGGATCGTGCGGAGCTGACCGGGCATGGGTTACCGCCCCTTCTCGCCACGCCCCAGAACAAGGAACAGGGAACTGGGAACAGGGGTGGACTTTCGGTTTGTTCCTTGTTCCGTTCTCCTTCGATCCTCGTTCCAGCTCAATAGGGCACGCTTTCCTTGAATTGGGTGATGGCGGCCTTTAGCTTGTCTTCGGTGTCCGGCTCGATGGTCTTTTTGTCCTCGATGGACTGGAGGACTTCCGGATGGTTCGATTCCATGTAGCGGTGGAAGGCTTCTTCGAAGGAGCGTGCCTTGGGGACCTCGACGTCGTTCAGGTAGCCGTTGACGGCAGCGTAGATGATGCTGACTTCCTGGCCGAGTGTTAGCGGTTGGAACTGGGGCTGCTTGAGGATCTCGGTCAGGCGCTGGCCGAGGTCGAGCTGGCGGCGGGTGGCCGCGTCGAGTTCGGCGGTGCCGAATTGGGCGAAGGCCTGAAGCTCGCGGTACTGAGCAAGGCCGAGGCGCATGCCGCCGGCGACCTGGCGCATCGACTTCGTCTGTGCCGCGCCGCCGACACGCGAGACAGAGAGGCCGGCGTTGATGGCGGGACGGATGCCGGCGTTGAAGAGGTCGCTTTCCAGGTAGATCTGGCCGTCGGTGATCGAGATAACATTTGTTGGCACGTACGCGGAGACGTCGCCCGCCTGCGTCTCAATGATCGGCAAGGCGGTCAGGGAGCCGCCGCCGTATTCGGGCGCGAGCTTGGCGGCGCGCTCGAGCAGACGGCTGTGCAGGTAGAAGACATCTCCGGGGTAGGCTTCGCGGCCGGGCGGGCGGCGCAGCAGCAACGACATCTGACGGTAGGCCCAGGCGTGCTTCGAGAGGTCGTCATAGATGACGAGCGCGTCCTTGCCGTTGTCGAGGAACTCCTCACCGATGGCGCAGCCGGAGTAGGGAGCGAGATACTGGAGAGCGGCCGCATCGGAGGCGTTGGCGGCGACCACGATAGTGTGAGCCATCGCCCCGTGCTCTTCGAGCGTTGACACCACCTGGGCTACTTTCGAGGCCTGCTGGCCGATGGCGACATAGATGCATGTCACGTCGCCGCCCTTCTGAGCGATGATGGCATCCAGACAGATCGCCGTCTTGCCGGTGAAGCGGTCGCCGATGATAAGTTCTCGCTGACCGCGGCCGATCGGGATCATGGCATCGATAGACTTGACGCCGGTGTGCACCGGCGTGTTCACCGCCTGACGCTGGACGACGTTGGGGGCAATCCGCTCAGCCGGCCGCTGCTTGTCCGACGGCACGGGCCCTTTGCCGTCCATCGGCTGTCCGAGCGGGTCCACGACGCGCCCGATTAGGCCGTCGCCGACCGGCACCTGGACGATGCGGCCGGTGGAGCGGACCTCGGTGCCTTCTTTGATGTCGAGGTAATCGCCGAGGATGATGGCGCCGACCGTATCTTC
The DNA here is from genome assembly GCA_005880075.1 of Chloroflexota bacterium. Taxonomy (GTDB): domain Bacteria; phylum Chloroflexota; class Dehalococcoidia; order SM23-28-2; family RBG-16-64-32; genus CF-163. The sequence continues at coordinate 4,259 of VBJT01000062.1, read as the reverse complement.
TTCGAGGTTGAGCGCCATGCCTATGACCGTGCCCCGGCCTCCGGCAGCGTCAACCGTCTGGAACTCGAGAAGCTCGCTGTACATCGCGTTACGGAGTCCGTAGACGCGGGCGATACCGTCGCCCGCCTCGACGACGCTACCGACATCGACAGCCCTTACGGCGGTGCCAAACTGCTCGATCTGGTCGCGGATGATAGAGGCGATTTCTTCGGGTTTAACGGCCATGAGGTTCTCCTCTCGCGCCGCGCGTGCCGGCGGCGGGCGACCCCGCCCCACCCCCCGCCAACGGGAAAGTTGGGGGACACCCCCAAACCCCCGGCCTGGCGGCGCTGATCTCTTCAAGCGTCGTTCCTTTGCCATGCTCCAACTCGGGAGCACAATTGATCGCCCAACCCATAGAACGGGCGGAACTGAGGCTCACCCGAGGGCCGCCACCCAGGCGCTCTGACGCCATTGGCTTAAGAGCCATATGGTGCTCCTCTCCGCCCCACCGGCCGCATCTATGCGGCAGGATGCCTGCCGGGTGTACGCACGCGGTAGAGCGTAAGGGGAACACGTCTACGCCTCCGTGGTTTCCAGGTTGCGTTTCCATTCGCGTATTTGTTCGGCGTGCTCTTTGAAGTGGTTATAGGTGTCCTCGCGGAAGCGGACGAGCATCGACCATCCTTGGACTTCTTGCTCGAGCACCTCCGGCGGCGTCTCCTTAAGAGACGCCTGCGCCGCCTGAAAGCTACCCTCCCACTCGTGCTTGACTTCCTCGAGAGACTTGCCTTTGCGCGCGGTGGACTCGCGGGCGTTCCAGTCGTCCGTCACGTTTTGACCACCTGAGCCCTCAGCATTCGGGATAAATGGAACCTCGATTTCGTCGGCGCGGCCGCTCTGCGCCAGCGCGAGGTCGCCTGCGGCCTTGTTGGCCCAGAAGGCCATGTGACCGAGGAGGTCTTTGACGGACCAGTGTTCGACGACGTCCGGCTGCTGGAGCTCCTCGGCCGAGAGGGAATCGACCAGCGCTTCAAGCGACCGCCATTCCTCCTCGAGCCTGGTCTCGATGGCGGCGCGATCGACGTCTGTCACGCGCCCGCGCCTTCCAGGCGTTGCTTGAGGGCGATTAGCCGGCTCCTTGTGCTGCCGTCGATCAAGCGGTCTCCGATGCGAACGACGAGCCCGCCGAGAATGCTTTCGTCGACCGCGGTGTCAAGGATGACTTCGCCGCCCGTGATCTCGCGGAGCTTTTGCTCGACGGCCCGCCTATCGTCCGGCGACAGCGGTACGGCGCTCGTGACGGTAGCGTGAGAGATGCCTTTCGCCTGATCGATAAGCTCCTGGAAGGCCTCGGCGATCTGCGGACCGAGCGAAGTTCGCCGGCGGCGGACGAGGAGGCGCGCGAGGTTGAGGACGAGTGGATCCGCACCGTCGAGCGCACGTTCGACGAGTGCGAGCTTTTGAGAAGGCGGCACGCGGGTGCTCTCGAACAGGGCCTGCGCCCGCTCATCCCCGAAGAGGGCGGCGATGGCGGCGAGGCCGTCGGACCAGGCCTCTTCATTGCCGCCTTCGCGAGCGAGAAGGTAGGCGGCCTCGGCGTAGCGCTTCGCGGCGACGTCGCGGATCACGGGGAGGGCGCTTCCAGAGGGACGAGGAACGGGGAAAAAGGAACGAGGAACAAGGAACAGAGAACAGGGGGCCGCGCCGGGTTGCTGGCGGTTCTCGACGCCTGGTCGCTCACCGTCGGCCGGCTCCGTCGGCGCCTACTGAAGGCGCTTCGGCCAGCACTTCCTCGATCAGGCGGCGGTGCTTGTTTGCGTCCAGCTCTTCCTTGATGACGCGCTCGGCGGCTGTGATCGTGAGGTCTGCGAATTCGCGGCGGAGCTGGGCGATGGCGCTGTCGCGTTC
>VBJT01000062.1:0-2172 GCA_005880075.1 Chloroflexota bacterium | reverse complement strand
AGAGGATAAGGCGGAAGATGATCAGCAGCCGCACAAAGTTTATGAGCTGCGCGATTAGGGCGGGCAGATTGAAGCCGAGCGCGCTGATGTCCAGAAGTACCGGTTGCATGACAGTCCCGTTTCTCCGAGCCCTAGAACACGAATCCGATCATAAAGCCGATCACTAGAGCGTAAATAGCGATAGCTTCGGCAAACGCCAAACCCAATATCATGTTCGTCTGGATCACCGGCTGCGCCTCTGGATTTCGGCCGAGGGCGTCCATCGCGCTGCCAACCAGGTTGCCAATAGCCAGCGCCGGACCAAACGAGCCGAGGCCGATCGCCAGACCGGCGCCGATTGACTTCATCGCCTTGTCGGTAATCGCGACATTCGTGCTCTGCTGTGCAACGCTGTGTACAGCATCGCTCACCGGTGCCACGACCGACAGTATCTCGATCAAGTTAAGCCTCCTTTAGTTTCCCTGCCGTTGCGATTTCATCGGTGGGCGCCCTCTGCAGGTGATCCTCTATGTCTGCTTGCTTAAGTTCTCCCTCCTTGTCTTCGCCGTGCGCGTGGTCGCCGTGCGAAACGGCCATGATGGCGAACACCAGGGTAAGCATCGCGAAGATGAACGCCTGGATCACGCCGACAAACAATTCGAGCCCGTAGAAAATGAGTGTGAAGGCCGCCGGAACGAGGAACGTAAACATGACGATCACGACGTCACCCGCGAACACGTTCCCGAACAGACGGAACGTGAAGCTTACGAGGCGCACGATTTCCGAGATCAGCTCCAGAATGCCTACGAAGGCGTCAATGATGCCCGTGAAAACCTGCCCGAAGTTGAACCGAACAATGCCCCGGAACAATCCGTGGAAATTGAAGAACTTCTTCCCGTACCCCAGACCGAGCGAAGTTATCGCCCAAGTCTCGACCGCAATCGCCGAAACGATGGCCAGCGCCGCAGGAGTGTTCAGGTCGGCATTGGGAGCTCGGAGGAAGGGCAGAAGCTCGCCGACGGTCTTGCCCTCCTCGACCGCTTTGTCGTGCTGCTCCTGAAGCGTAGCGTCATCCGCGTCAATTGACGGAGCCGCCCAATGGCTCGGTACGCTCGAAAATTCCGTGCACTTGGCGGGTCCGCAATCTTTGAAGATGAAGCCATGCTCCTCCTTCTGAACCCCGCCTATCACTCCAAACACAGGCAGCAGGGACAGCCAGTTGAACGCCAGCACCATGAAGAAAATCGTAGCCACGACCGGGAAGAACCGTCGCGCGCGGCTTTCGCCGGCCACTCCGACACATAGGTTGTAGAAGGCCTCGACTCCCGCCTCAATCAGATTCTGAATGCCGTTGGGAACCATCTCCCAGCGCCGCGTCGCCAGGAAGACGAACACCAGCAGGAAGACGACGATTAGCCACGACGTCATCATCGTGTTGGTGACGCCGATCGGGCCGACGCTAAAGATCGTCTCCGCCGAAACAGAGATCGACGGAGTCGGTCCCCGCAGGAACACAAAGCCGACGACCGTCAACGCAAGCAGGCCGATGGTAACGACGCGTCTAATCTTCGTCGGTCCCCTTCTGATTCCCCGTCGCTATCACTTGCATTAGCGCCCGATAGGCGCCGTAAAAGGCCACTGCCAGCCCAAGGAAGAGACCCACGAGGGTGAAGAGCGGTCTCGTGCTCAGCCAGCTATCCAGTAGCAGGCCGCCCACAATCCCTCCGATTACAGCAACCGCGACGTACCAGCCGATGCCGAGCAGGGACGTAGCCGCCGCGAGTCTGCTGCCCGAATCGGGCCTCGTCAACCACGCCTCCCCTTCGAGCAATTGCGAAGATTATCACAAAGCCCGGGCAGGAACAAGGAACGAGGAGCCAGGAGCAAGGAGCCAGGAGCTAGAAACACATGCCCTCCGGAATCGAGGTGATTATAACGGTGTGCGGTGCTATGTGTTAGGTGGTAGAGGTTCGAATGCGGGGCGCGGTGCACGATGGCGCAGGTTAGGTCCCTCGCCTCCACCCCTGCCGCCCACCCAACCCCGCTCGCTCAGGATGACGGAAGGGACGCGACTGTACGGTTAGGCTTCTTTTTTGCCGAAGTCTTCGAGGTCGAGGCCTTCGATGACGTCGCGGAAGGGGCTCAGCTTCTCGAGCTCTTCGGGGGATACCTCTGTGGCGGCCTCGCGGGTCT